>CP144143.1:3028084-3342126 GCA_028485475.2 Chitinophagaceae bacterium C216 | reverse complement strand
TTTTCTATCTCTTAAAAAATCTATAATTCAGAGGCAATAAAATTTCACTACTATCTCCTTAAATAAGATAGATGATATCTCTTAGAATGAAAGTGCCCTAATTCCAAGTTTCTTTAACCGTGACTTATAATAAATTTTCGGAGTAGATTTAATGCTTGTAAGGCCGCCGCTTCAATATTACGCTCTCTATCATAACCTAAATTCAACAATTTGCTTATAATTTCATCTTTGTTTCCCGCGGCTATCCATACAGTGCCTACTGGTTTTTCGTCGTTTTCTGTAGGAGGCCCTAAAATGCCCGTTGTGGCTACTGCATAATCGGCATCAAATTGTTTTAAAGCTCCCGCCACCATTTGTCGTGCTGTAGCTTCACTAACTGCGCCTTCTGTCTGGAGTGTTTCATGACTTACACCTAATATTTTCTCTTTAATATCATTGTTGTAAACCACTGCAGCCCCATTAAAATGTGACGACGATTTAGGAACACTAGTGATGAGGTGAGCAATATAACCTCCTGTGCAGCTTTCTGCTGTGGCTAGGGTTTTCTTTTGTTGTTGTAACAGCTTGCCTATAATTATCTGTAACGTATCATCGTTGTTGGCAATAGTGATATCTTCTAGTAAAGTTTGTATTTGCTCATAATAGGGTAAGATTTCCTGCTCCAGTAATTCCTTGTTCAGTCCCTTACCTGTCAATCTTAATTTTACCTGTCCGTATCCCGGTAGATAAGCTAATTTAATATGAGAAGGTAACTGCTTTTCTATGGATGCAATTTTTTCAGCAATTAAAGTTTCTCCCAATCCGAAAGTCGCCAGGACCTTATGTACTACCGCATAGCCCCCGAATGTTTGCAAGATTCTGGGAATAGCTTCGTCTACAAATATCTTTTTCATCTCATAAGGCACACCAGGTAAGGAAATAAAAACGATGGGATCGCCATGGGCATTTTTATCTTCAAACCACATCCCCGAAGCCGAACCATAAGCGTTATGTAGTATGGTACAGTTTTCAGGCAAATCTGCCTGCTTTTTATTCTCCTCAGTGAGATATGCTTTTCTCTTATATACTTTTACATAAAGGTCATGTATATGTTGCAATACGGCTTCGTTTCTTACTAAGCGCGTTTTAAAATAATCACATAAAAGTGGTTTCGTAATGTCATCAGCGGTTGGCCCTAAGCCTCCGGTAAGAATAATAAGTCTAGAATACTTGCGTTCTTCATCTAATGCCTTCCAAATATCATCATATACATCCCCCACTGCCACGCGACGCTTCACCCAAATACCTATCTTATTAAGCTCTTGTCCAAGAAAAGCACTATTGGTGTCGATGGTTTGTCCAATCAATAGCTCATCACCGATAGTAATGATGGAGGCGTTTATTTCATTCATTTTACAGGTAATTGTTTCAATAACAAATATCTTTGAAATAGGGATAACAAAAAATTAAATTACTGTAATAACTTCATTCATTATGAAATTATATTCTCTCCTCATTTTCTTATTGTTTATCATAGTGTTGCAAGCCTCGGCTCAATACGATATTGTAGTATGCGGCGATGATAAGGTAGTGATACTAGATGGAAAGGAGGCAGAGAAAGGAGATACAGTTATCAAGTGGCGTTGGCAGGTATCCGAAGCTGCTAGTATTCCTCAGCAATACCAGAAATGGTTATTTCCACTAGATGAATGTAAATCGTTGGAGAAGGGTAAAAAATTGTTGCTTACCTCATCTAGCGGAGGTGTAGTATTACTGGACGTAGCCACTAAAAAGATATTATTCTATGCATATGCCCCTATGGCACATTCGGCAGCACCATTACCAGGAAATAAAATAGCTGTTGCGCTTTCAACACATAGAAAAGGCAATAGTATTGAGCTGTATGATGTAAGTGAACCGGAGAAAGTATTGTACAAGGATTCGTTGTATTCAGGCCACGGAGTTGTATGGAATAAAAGGCGTAAGAGGGTATTCGCATTGGGCTTCGATGTCTTAAGATGTTATCAGTTGAAGGATGCAAAAACAATGCATGCAAGCCTTACTTTAGAAAAAAGTTGGAAGCTTCCCAGCGAAGGAGGGCATGATTTGTATGCTATCGACGACAATTTCATGCTAATCACTACACATGATAACGTATATCTTTTTGACATTAAGAAAGAAAAATTCACAGTCTTTGATCTTTTGGCTGATCAACATAACGTGAAATCTGTGAATTACAATAAACGCAAAAAAAGACTTATCTATACACAAGCAGAAAAAAGCTGGTGGGCTTATCATGTGCGGATTAAAAATCCTGATGTTGCAATTCTTCTACCTAATATAAAAGTGTATAAAGCCAGAGTTATAGAGTAAGTACATAAAATAAATATCCAATGAAAAAAAGAAATGGGTTGTTATTGCTATTGCTGATGTTGGGAAATGCTGTGCTGGCACAGGTTTCTACCAAATTGGCAGCAGCTATGGAAGAGTTTAATAAAGACGAACAATTGAAATATGCTACTGCGGCTTTACATGTAGTGGATGCAGTAACAGGCAAAACTGTATATACACATAATGCTTACAAAGGGTTAGCAACGGCCTCAACCCTTAAAGTTATTACTGCAGCTACAGCTTTTGATATTTTAGGAAAGGATTATACTTATCAAACCAAAGTGGGAATTATATCTACTCATAGTGGTCATCATCTTTATATTCAGGCTAGTGGCGACCCCACGTTTGGTAGCTGGCGCTGGAAAGAAACAAAGGATAGTCTTATTCTGGGACGTATTAAAGAGGCAGTAAGGGCATCAGGAGTAAAAAGTTTTGAATCTGTAATGATTAATACTACCGATTGGGAAGCCGATGATGATATCCCGGGCGGCTGGATATGGGAAGATATAGGTCAGTATTATGGTGCCGGTGCACAAGGGTTGAACTGGAGGGAGAATCAGTTTGACGTCATACTGAAATCCGGACCTCGCATCGGAGATGCCGTAACTATAGTAAAAACGATCCCTTATCTGTATGATTATACAATAGTATCTAAAGCCTCTGCCGCAGGCAAGGGTACTGGCGACCGTTCTGCTCTTTATTATCCATCTAAAGGCAAACGCTATAGTGAATTAAGAGGCACGATTCCTCTAGGAGAAAATAATTTTACTGTTTCAGGATCGATATATGATCCTGCAGGGCAGTTTGCAAAAACTGTTATCGATGTAATTAAAGATATTGCAATAGTAAAAAACAATAAGGTGGAAGTAAATATCCCGGAGCAAGAAAATGTGAATTGGATTTATACACATACTTCACCTCAACTATCAGAAATTATTTATTGGTTTTTGAGGAAGAGCATTAATCTGTATGGAGAAGCCCTGCTACGTACTATTGCTTTAAAAGTGAAAGGTAAAGCTAGTACTTCGGAGGGTATTGAGGTGCTACAGCAACATTGGGTCGATAAAGGCATTGATAAAGAAGAATTGCATTTATATGACGGTTCTGGCTTATCCCCACAGAACAGAGTAACGGCTCATGCTGAGGTTATGGTACTGAAATATGCAAAAGAGCGCCCGTGGTTCAAAGAATTCTATGAAGGAATGCCGGTGTATAATGATATGAAAATGAAAAGCGGTACTATCAATCGGGTAAAAGGTTTTGCGGGGTATCACCAATCAAAAGCAGGTAAGGAGTATATTTTTGCCATATTAGTAAATAATTACAGTAAAAGTGCAACTACGTTAGTACGTAAAATGTATAGAGTTTTAGATCATCTGAAGTAATAAAAGCGAAATAATTAAAGAGCTTGTTATGGCAATAAAGTTTTCTCAAAAACGTTACGATAATATGGAATACAGGCGCTGTGGTAGATCCGGCCTGTTACTACCAGCAATCTCATTAGGATTATGGCATAATTTCGGAGATGTGGATGATGTGAAGGTTTATCGTAAAACTTTACATACTGCATTCGACAACGGGATTACACATTTTGATCTAGCCAATAACTATGGGCCTCCTCCTGGAAGTGCCGAAGTGAATTTTGGGAAGATTCTTCACAGTGATTTTAAACATCATCGAGATGAACTAATAATATCAACAAAGGCAGGTTATACTATGTGGCCGGGACCTTACGGGGATTGGGGGTCGAAAAAATATCTGGTGAGCAGTCTGGATCAAAGTCTCAAGCGCATGAAGCTGGATTATGTGGACATCTTTTATCATCATCGGCCAGATCCTCAAATACCGTTAGAAGAAACTATAGGAGCATTGGACCTCATTGTGCGGCAGGGAAAAGCCTTATATGTTGGCTTATCTAATTATAGAGTGCCTGAAGCTAAAAAAGCTATTAACTTATTGCGTAAGATGGGCACTCCTTGTCTTATTCATCAACCTAAATACTCTATGTTTGAGCGTTGGGTAGAAGATGGTCTATTGAGTTTGTTAGAGAAAGAAGGTGTAGGTTGCATTCCCTTTTCTCCATTAGCACAAGGATTGCTTACCAACAAATATTTAAAAGGCATACCTAAAAATTCACGTGCGGCCAAGGCGCATGGCTTCTTAAAAAAAGAAGATATAACTAAAGAACGTCTGCTACAAATTCAAAAACTGAATGAACTAGCACAAAACCGAGGACAGACACTAGCTCAGATGGCTTTAGCATGGTTATTGAAGGATAAACGTGTGACGTCTGTGCTTGTAGGTGCGAGCAGCGCTACTCAGTTAAAAGATTCACTAGGATGTCTTAATAATACACATTTTGAAAAATCAGAACTTGAGCAAATTGAACAGATATTAAAAGAAAGTTGATTATTTTTTTATCATTAAAATGCTTGTATATGAAACTGAAAAACATTTTGGCCATTTTTCTTGTATTAGGAACTGTACTGTTGCTGTCCATGCGCGGACAGGAGGATTACAATAATGAAAAGGCATTACAGGGTGCGTGGAGTTTTACTCAAGATGGTGATAATTATATAATGTTGGTACAGGATGGATACTGTATGTTTACGCAGTACAACCTTGCTAATAAAAAGTTTATTCTCACTACTGGTGGCCCTTATACTATTGAGAACGGGCTGCTGAAGGTACAGGTGCAATTTAACAGCGCCGACAAAAATAGCGCCGGTAAAACTCGCGAGTACACTTTTATTGTTAGGGAAAACGAGTTAATCACAAATACGATGGATGGCAGCATCAGCTTTACTTGGAAGCGAATTGACAGCGGAGATAAGCATTTAGCTGGTAATTGGCGTATTACGCAAAGAAAACAAGGCGATCAGATGGTGGATATTCCTTTGCGAGCTAGAAGAACTTTAAAGTTATTGACCGCGACCCGTTTTCAGTGGGCAGCTATCAATGTTGAAACGGGGGAGTTTTTCGGTACCGGTGGTGGTACTTATAGCTTTCAGGATGGTAAATACACCGAGAATATTGAGTTTTTCTCCAGAGATGATAGCCGCGTTGGAATGTCTTTAACTTTTGACGGCAAACTAGATGACGGTAAGTGGATACACTCCGGAAAAAGTTCCAAGGGCGATCCTATCTATGAAGTATGGGAGCGTTTTCAGGATAAAAAATAAAAATAAGCGGGATGTATCTATGTGATAGATCCCGCTTAAATTTTATACGGAGGAGTGTATTATTTAAGTTCTTGAATTTTCAGACTTCTGAAGGATACATGATCGTTGTGATCTTGTAAAAGAATACGACCTTGAGGTGCTAGTCCAAAATTTTCCCAATCTTTATACTTACTAATTGCGATTAGATCTTTGAATTCCTGGGAACCGCGTGTATAGCTCAATACTTTCCAGCCATTGAGCCAGTGTTCTACCCGGTTGTCAGGAAATACTTTGATCATGCCGAAATTCCATTCGCCTATTTTTTTACGAGCACGTGGCTCACGGTCTGATGCTATTAGATCGTATAATGAAGCTAGTGTTCTATTTCCATTTCTACCCATTTTTGCATCGGGATGTTTTTCGTCATCCAGAATTTGGTATTCCAGTCCTACCGCAGAACCAGGTTTATCTGGTCTTTCAGGAACGAAATATTTTACACCACTGTTAGCTCCATCAGTGAGTTTAAATTCGAATTGTAAGATAAAAGCACTGTACTCTTTTTCGGTGACGATATCTCCACCTCTGCCGCGTGCAAGCACCTCAATCATACCGTCATTAATAGCCCAGCCTCTTTCGGGGAAAGTATTTTTATATGCACCGCGCCATCCTGTAGATGATTTTCCATCGAAAAGAAGTTCAATGCCATATTGTTTTTCTGCATCGGACAAATTATTGGGTATCGTGTTTCTAACAAATACGCCCTGTAGTGGCTCCGGTTTCAGCGCGGTAGTTTTAATTCGGATATTGCGCCAGCTAATCTGTCTTCCTTCATCTTTTTTGTTGTTGATAGAGTGTACCTGTAGGGCTATAAAACCCTTGGAAATGGCATCGTCAATCAAATGTGCCACTGGTATACCGTTCAGCCAGGTGCGAATGGAGTTCCCAATGCATTCGATCTTCCCACGGTTCCATTGGCCTTGTTTAAATGCTGTTTTGGCCGAAGGATTAAGTTCTACAGGATAAAGCCAGCCTCGTCCGGCTTCGTCATAAATGCCACCTGACCAAGCACGTGCCGAAGGATCGATTTCAAACTGATATCCATGTACTCGCCCATTTTTAAAATCGGCTTTACTCAGACTGCGGAACTGGACGCCTGAGTTCATAGTGCTGTCTACCTTGAATTCAAATTCCAAAACAAAATTGTCGTACTCCTTTTCGGTAACCAGAAAAGAGTTGGGTTCACCGTATACGGTAGTACCTACAATGGTACCGTTCTTTACTTCATACTTGGCTTTTCCGTTCAGCTGTTTCCAGCCTGTTAAATTTTTACCGTTGAATAAACTTTTCCATTGGGCCATAGTCATGGTAGAGGTTACCATGAGCGCAATCGCAAACAATACTTTTTTCATTGGTTTATGTGATATTTTTATTTTTATGATTACATTGTGACGTTAGAAATGTGCGATTCTTGCCAAAAGATTATAAAAAAAATGGTAGAAGACCAATAACACGTCTTAGAATAGCCAAATGTATTGAATTTTAAGCCATAATTATTTTATAGATCATTTTTAAATTAAGAGCAAATGAATACACGCCGCGAATTCATCAAAAGAGCCACAGTATTAGGTGCAGGAGCTTTTCTTTCTGCGGATTTACTTGCAATGAAAAGAAATATTTCTTCTAACGATAAAATAGGCCTTGGAGTTATAGGATGCAGAGGACAGGGGTGGAGCAATCTCAACGCACTTTTGAAAGTTCCTGAGGTGGAGTGCGTTGCATTGTGTGATATTGACGAAAATGTATTGAGCAAACGCAAAGAAGAATTAAGTAAGCTGAACATTAAGCCTCGCATATACTCCGATTACCGAAAGATGCTGGCTGATAAAGATGTGGATATTGTGGTTGTTGCAACACCCGATCACTGGCACTGCCTGCAATTGATCGATGCCTGCTCTGCAGGAAAGGATGTTTTCTGTGAGAAGCCCGTAGCTAATTCCATTTATGAAGCACAATTGATGAACAAAGCTGTACAACGCTATGGACGTGTAGTGCAGGTTGCTCAATGGCAACGCAGTCAACAACATTTTAATGACGCCATAGCCTTTGTTCATTCTGGAAAATTAGGGAAAATTAGTGCTGCCAAAGCTTGGATGTACCGTACGGGTACTCAACCGCTGCCTGTAGTGCCCAATTCTCCGGTTCCTGCAGGGGTAAATTATGACATGTGGTTGGGCCCCGCCCGAAAGCGTCCGTTTAATAAGAATCATTTTCATTATGAGTTCAGATGGTTTTGGGATTATGCTGGCGGCCTGATGACAGACTGGGGCGTCCACCTGATTGATATGGTATTATTAGGTATGAAAGCCGGTATTCCAAAATCTGTAATGGCTACCGGTGGTAAATACGTTTTCCCAAATGATGCCCGTGAAACACCGGATATCCAAACAGCACTGTATGATTTTGGCGATTTTCAGATGAGCTGGGAGCATAATATGGCTACTGGAGTAGGGTTGTACGGAATGCAGCACGGTATAGCTTTTATAGGAGAGAATGGTACGTTGCTATTGAGTAGAGCTGGTTGGGAAGTAAGACCCGATAGAGATAAAATTGAAGCAGTACCTTGGACAAAGGCCTCCGATAATGGCTTGCAAAAACATGCTGCCAACTTTATCGATGTGGTAAAGTCAAGAAAAAAAGAAGATTTGAACTGTCCTTTTGAAGCCGGAGCTAAAGTAGCTATTGTTAGTCACTTTGGAAATATCGCCGTTCGCACTGGCGAAAAAATTTACTGGAATGAAGCGCAGAACAAGTTCAATGTTGAGAAAGCTACCCAGCTTGTAAAGCCGATCTACCACAATGGTTGGAAACTGCCTGTTGTATAATTTCTGTTATGAATAATAACAAATAGCAGTTATATGAAAAGTTATTTGCTAATGGCAATATGTATTGTTGCTATTGCCTGCTCCCGTAAGGCAATACCTGTGGGTGAAGAAGGCGGTAGCAACTTTGTTTTGAAGGTAAATGAAAAGATTACCGTGAGCAATGCTACTATTACTCTTAAGGAAATACGCGAAAGTCGTTGTCCTAAAGGTGTTCAGTGTATAAGAGGAGGCGAGGCGGTAGCTGTCCTGCATGTAGATATTAGCAACAAGAGTGAGCGAAATGTACAGTTGTGTACCGGGGTAGATTGTCAAAGGTTAGGGATGAGTGAAACATATTTGCTATCAGCTGAGGGTTCCAAATATCTATTTACTCTTGATAGTATCACCCCCTATCCGACCTCAGGAGTAAAAGATGTTGACAAAAAAGTGCATTTTACTGTTTCAGTGTCCCGAAGGTAGCGTTTGATTATATACCTATCTTTTAATAGCGAAAATCACGAGACGACTTCCTTTAGAGGGAAATTATTTCATGCTGGTAATCCACCATACATTGCCAAATGAATCCTGTACCCCACAACTGCGACCATAGTCCTGATCTGCTAGCTCATTGATAACCGTAGCTCCGTTTTCTATTGCTTTCTGAAATGTTTCATCCGCATTTTCTACGTATACGAATAGGTTGGCATTGGCTACTTCGTAAAATTCGGTTACATCGGCAAACATAATATTGCAACCGTTGATTCGCACTTCGGCATGCATGATAATCTGATTATCGTTATCTCTGTAGCTTTTGAATACTTCCTCAGCATTAAATACATGCTTGGTGAAATCGATAAAGCTGTGGGCGTTTTTCAGGATTAAATAGGGCATTAGCGGCTGATGACCTTTGGGAATTTTCATAATATGCATTTTAAGTATGAGAATTATGGGGTGAGATATTTTAAAAGTAAGAAATCGATATCGAACAACCAAGGCAGACTAAGCAGTACAAGCCACACAATAGCCAATACAATTTTCCCTTTGGCCGAAACATCCAGCAGTAAATTTTTTTGTAATACTGCTTTTACTAATTGTACAATACGGCTTTCATTTGTATCATAAACATATGGAGGCCCAGTTTTTACATGATGTAGGTAAGGAATATGTTGAATTAATATAGCCCGCAATTTCCAATATGCTTCATTGCTAAGAGCTTCATAAGTGGTGTTGACGTCAATGCCAGAAGCTTCAATGGCTTTTTCCAGCTTTACATTACTTCGGTCATTGATGAAGCGATAAATCAGTAAAGCCGGAATGATTAATAATGGGTAAAAATGCGTGCTTGTACTAATCCATATTGTTGCAATGATAGAAAGCAACATGGAAATATGGATGAATCGTTCTTCTTCATCTAGAAAGATACGATGTAATAACTGGCCGCCATCTAGCGGATAGAGGGGGAGTAAATTGAGTAGATTGGCCCATATTAATAGTTGTGCAATAAATCCCAATGGAATGGCTCCCACATAAATGTTTTTGCTGCCATCCAGCCAGTGTAGCAACAATCCCAGTAATATCCCCGGTACGGGGCCGGCCAAGAGGATGATGATGCTTTGTCGTTGACTAATTTCGTTTTTATTGCCTTGAACCCATGCGCCGATAAAAGGAAGAAACAGAATGCCGATATCCGTATAATGATAATAACGCATTGCAAAAAAATGGCCCAGTTCATGAAGCAGTACAATGCCGAAGATTAGTAATAATAAGTCCCATCTTCTCAAAAGCATATAACCCAGCCCCAGATATAACACAATGCTATAAATCCCTTTATACCATAAAGGCGATGCGGCCTCACCTGTATCAGGATGCTTCGGAGGATATACGTTCTCGATTTCGTAGAGATTATGCGCCGTGTGCGACATCGTCGTTGAAGAAGGGTTTTAGCTTTTCATATAAGGCCTCAGGCATTTTGGCACGCTGTTTATTTTGTACATTCATAAAAAACAATATTACTCTTCCGCTGGCCAACAATTCATTGCCTTCATTATATATCTCCTGTAGAAATGTGATTTTATGATGTTGTGGTAATTCCTGCAGAATAACCTTCACGGTAATAAGCTCATCATACAGTGCGGGACGTAGATATTTGCACTGCACTTCTACAACCGGCATGATGATGCCCGACTTTTCCATATCGGCATAAGAAAAGCCAAGGCTTCTGAGCCACTCGCCACGGGCTGCTTCAAAGTATTGGAAATAATTGCCATGATACACCACTCCCATCTGGTCGGTTTCGGCATAACGTACTCTTATTTTGGTTTCATGACTATACATATGATGATTATTTGCCTATTTTTTTATCAAGACTAAATTTACCTGGCCCCATCAAAAACAATACTACAAATATTGTGAGAAAAATACCAGCAGACTCTCCTTCACCATATAGATCTCCACTATGTGCGAAGAATAAAGCCACAGTCATGGCCACAATCAATGGTAGTGATGCTATACGGGTCAACAATCCGATAATGATAAGGCCGGCACAAAAAACTTCTGCAAATATGGTAAGTCCCAAGGAAGCTTTGGCGCCAATATGAAAAGGGTCTGCAAAACCTTTAGCAACGATATTGTTAAAATTGGAAAGTTTTCTCAATCCGTGATTCATAAGCATTGTGGAGCCTGCTACTACACGTAATAACAATAAACTTATGCTTACAGAGGGTTCAGAATACTTACTGGTCATTAGTTTCATATAAGAGGATTTTAAACTGGACAAACTTAGGAAATTAGTATCATGTAGCGCCCCGCTAAGTGTATAATTAGTCTTAGTGCTACTAAAGGAAAAATGTAAATAATCGAATGGTTCTCCCGTGAATTACTATATTCGTTACAAATTTTGGATATGTTTGATGCATTGACAAGATACTTATTTGAGTATAAGCGCCTGACAATTCCACAAATAGGTGTTTTTGAATTGAAGTCTGCAGGAGCTAATGCCAATCGTGCAGAACAAACACTGTTGCCTCCGGGGTGGTCGGTAGTTTTTATTGCAGCATCTGATGCGGTTATTGAGGAGCCGGATGCATTTTATAATTGGCTAGCCCAAAATCAGCATATATCGAGGGAGCAGGCTGTAGCAGATTTTGAAAGTTTTGTTCAGGCAATGAACGAGAAGCTGGATAGCGGTGAAAAAATCTCGTGGAATGGGGTAGGACAGCTGGTTAAAGAAGAAGGCAAAGTAGTGTTTATAGCAGAACAGGAAAAACTCTCCCCTTTCACGCAGGTTACTGCCAGAAAAGTCATCAGAAAAAATACCAACTTTGCCACTATTGTAGGCGATAGAGAAACCACCTCCGCCGAAATGCGTGAAGAGCTTTTTCAAAGGCAAAATCCTACACGCAATAGAAATAGAGCATTATGGATATTATTTACGGTTGCAGTAATTGCTGCGGCCTGGTATTTTTCTCAGTATGGTTGTAATCCTCAAGGTACAGGAAATAAACAAAAGGCAAAAGCTACTGTTCCGGCAGAAACTTATAGCATACAATAATCTTCCTATATCCTATAGAGCTCTGCATCATTTATAAGTTGTTACAACCTGAGTTTGTTACTATTCCATTGTACACACATTAATTACTTTATAAGGTGTCTCAGAAATCATTAGCGGGAACTCCCCATTACGAAATATTAGATGGGCTGCGAGGTATTGCAGCTATTATGGTAGTAGTGTTTCATTGTTATGAAATTCTGATACCTGATTTCAATGAAAGTCCGGTAGCACATGGGTATCTTGCCGTAGACTTTTTCTTTTGTTTATCGGGGTTTGTAATTGCCTATGCGTATGATAGCAGAATACATAGGATTGGTAAAAAGAGATTTTTCATTAATCGCCTGATTCGGTTGCATCCCTTAGTGGTGTTGGGGACCATAGTAGGATTATTGGGATTATTATTGGATCCTTTGGCCTCTACAAGTGCGGTAGAAGAGTTTGGGTGGGGAAAGATTGCAGTGGCCACAATTTGCTCCGTACTGATGATCCCTTATCCCTACTTAGGGCGTTATGGAAATGTATTTCCGTTAAATGCACCTGCATGGTCTTTAGGGCTGGAATACGTTATTAATATTTTCTATGCTTTGGTATTGGTACACATCAATAAGAAACTGCTGACTGTGTTGCTGGCAATTGCTGCTGTATCCCTTGTATGGGTAACTTGGCAGGCCGGAAACGTTTGTGTAGGCTGGAGTGGAGAAAACTATTGGGAGGGCTATGCACGCGTGAGTTGCTGTTTTTTAGCGGGCGTGGCGGTGTACCGCTTTGGGTGGGTGATACCTAACAAACTGCATTTTATAATTTACGCTGCATTATTGATGGGGGTTTTCTTTTTCCCGCATCGAGACAACGATATTCTGGCAGAAATGCTATTTGTGATATTATTGTTTCCGTTGATTATTGCCTTTGGGGCCGGAACGGTGGCCACAGGCTGGGTGAGTAAATTGTGTGCTTTCTTAGGCGATATTTCGTATCCGCTATATATGTTGCATTACTGGATGATATGGATTTTGGGCAATTATGCGGCTACAAATCCCGGGCAGCAATCGTTGTATATTTATTCAGGAGTTATCCTAGTGGCATCGGTGGTATTAGCCTGGGCAGCCCTGAAATTTATAGACGAGCCAGTTCGTAAATGGTTGACAATCAATTTTAAATCTCGTTCTGAAAGCCAATAGTGCCCTTGGGCAAAAATCTCAGTTTTGAATCATAAAAACTTCCTACCTTTGCACTCCTTTAAATGGCGAATATTTGCCTGAAGAGGCTCGAAAAGAGTCCCGCCGGTGCGGGAACGCCTCAAGGGTGTAACAATAAAATCGATTATTTACCATGCCTAAGGTAAAAACAAACTCTAGCGCAAAAAAGCGTTTTAAAGTAACGGCAACCGGCAAGATTACTCACCAAAAGAGTTTCAGACGTCACCTTCTCACTAAAAAATCTACTAAGCGTAAACGCGGGATGCGTATTGACGGGGTAGTTGCAAAACCCAATGTAGATTTCGTAAAACGTCTGCTGAGACTGAAATAATTTCGAGTCTCTTATTTTCAATCCAAAAATTTCACATTTAAAACTCTTTAAGACATGCCACGTTCAGTAAATGCAGTTGCTTCTAGAGCACGCAGAAAAAGAATATTAAAACAAGCTAAAGGTTTTTACGGAAAACGTAAAAATGTATATACCGTTGCTAAAAACGTTGTTGAGAAAGGTATGACCTACATGTATGTGGGTCGTAAACTAAAGAAAAGAGAATACCGCACTTTGTGGATTGCTCGTATCAATGCAGCCGTACGCGAAGAAGGACTTACTTACTCTCAGTTTATCAACAAGCTGCAAGCTAAAGGAATCGGATTGGATAGAAAAGTGCTCGCTGATTTAGCGATGAATAATCCGGAAGCCTTCAAAGCTTTGGTAAACTCAGTTAAATAGTGAACGCTATTTGTAACAAATAAAAATTAAGAAAATGCAGCACTTTATTTGTGCTGCTTTTTTTATTATTGCATTTATTTTTCGCAGTTAGACCCTGGATGAAATTAGGTGGCATTAGAAGAATATCGTTTATACATATTTCCTAATTTAGCACTCAATTTTTAAACCATTAAGTGCCGGTGTAGCCGGTTTATGGCAGATGAATAATTCATACTTAGGGCTGGTAGAACAGACCTTTAATTTTCCTCAGGAAGGAATTGAGGTAAAGAATGGAGACCTCCTCTTTAATGGTATTGATTACAAAGCGCTCGTTAAGAAGCACGGGACCCCTCTAAAAGTGACGTACTTACCCAAAATTGGCATGAACATCAACAAAGCGAAGCAGTATTTTGCTAATGCTATGCGTAAGTATAAGTACGACGCTCAGTACTTCTATACCTACTGTACGAAGAGTTCTCATTTTTCTTTTGTAGTGGAAGAAGCGCTGAAGCACGATGTACACCTGGAGACTTCTTTTGCTTATGATATCGATATCATTAATCAGCTTTACAAAAGACGTAAGATCACAAAAGATATAAACATTGTATGTAATGGCTTTAAGCAAAAGAACTATACATCACGTATAGCTAAGCTTATCAATAGCGGTTTTAAGAATGTGATTCCGGTGTTGGATAATAAAGAGGAGCTCAATATGTATAAGCGCAGTATCAAAACAAAAGAGCCCTTTAAAATCGGTATCCGAATCGCAGCGGAAGAAGAGCCTACCTTTCCTTTCTATACTTCAAGATTGGGAATAAGAGCTAAGGATGTACTGGAGTTTTATGTAGACGAGATTGAAGGCAATGAAGAGAAGTTCCAGCTGAAGATGTTGCATATTTTCCTGAACAAGGGTATTAAGGATGATATTTACTATTGGAGTGAGTTGCGCAAGAGTATTAATCTGTATTGTCAGCTCAAGAAAATATGCCCCGAATTGGATTCGCTCAATATTGGGGGCGGGTTCCCCATTAAGCATAGTTTGGCTTTCGAGTACGACTATCAGTTTATGATTAATGAAATTGTAAGTACAATTAAATCTGCTTGCAAAAAGGCCCGGGTACCTGTTCCACATATTTACACTGAGTTTGGGAGTTATACCGTAGGAGAGAGTATGGCGCATATCTACAGTGTAATTGGTGAAAAACGTCAGAACGACCGTGAAACCTGGTACATGATAGATTCCTCATTCATTACTACTTTACCGGATACTTGGGGAATTGGAGAGAAATTTCTGATGTTACCTATTAATAAATGGAACAACGAATACCAGCGGGTAGTATTGGGAGGTATCACTTGCGACGGACACGATTATTACGATAGTGAAGAACACATCAACGAAGTATTTCTTCCCAAAATAAAGAATGACAACGGCAATGGCAACGGTGTTGGTGAGGTGAAGCAAAAAGGTAGCGACGATGATGACGAACCGCTATATGTGGGCTTCTTTCATACTGGAGCTTATCAGGATCAGATTAGTGGGTATGGTGGCATTAAGCACTGCCTGATTCCTTCACCCAAGCATGTTATTCTGGAGTATAACAAGAATGGTGAACTGGAAGATTGGGTATATGCAAAAGAGCAATCAGCTCAAAGCATGCTGAAGATATTGGGGTATCTGAAGTAATGCAATTAAGAAATGGTATCGATGTATACTGAATAAAAAAGTGGCGACCCTTGAGTCGCCACTTTTAGTTTCTAGTGTTTATTTTATAAACATCCCCCTGGGGTTATTTACTCCTGATAGGAAAGTTTCGGCACCAGAACCATCGAGATTAGCTCTTTTAATAAATCCGTTATTAGTTTCAGCCCAGTATAGTTTGTTTTCTTTATAATCAACCACTATACCCGAACCGCCTCTATTCCCGGTAACATTTGCAATTTTAGTTATACCAGAGCCGTCTAAGTTGGCCTGCATAATACCCGTATTGTTTCTATCATCATAATAGATCTTGTCATTTACTTCATCTATAAAGATGCCATAGCCGTAAGCGCCTTCAATAACAGCTTCAACCCCTGTACCGTCTGTTTTGGCTGCAAAAAGATTTTCATCGTTTACTTCATAAAAATAGATGGTATTGGATTTGCTATTAAATGCCACAGCACGCATCGCTCCACCGGGGATAGTTATAAATGTTTTTTCATATTCGCTACCGTCCAGATTGGCTCGGGATACATTGGGACCATCGGCGATGTACATTTTACCTTCGGCCAGATTTAACACAACCCCGTAAGGAGAAGCCAAACCGGAAAGTAACTCAACTAAATTTTCGCCATCAAAATCCATCCTCCAAATCTTACCCGAGTTGGTATTCTGGAAATCGCAATAATAAATATGCTTGTTTATAGAATCATAGGCCATACCATGCGCTTCGCGACCTGTCATATTGATAACGGTTTCTACTGTAGAACCTGGGACAAGCGAAATCTTACGTACAAGCTTGCTACCGTACTCGATAAAGTACAATTCTTTATCTGTGTCGATGATAATATTGGGGTCGATGATAACAATATCCATGGAATAGTTGCCTGTTCCGCCTTGTCCGATTACTCTAAGTTTAACTGTATAAGTACCCGGATTAGGATAAGTTTTGCTGGGATCTTTTTCAGTGGATGTTGTTCCATCTCCAAAGTCCCAAAAATAGGAATCCCCGTTCTCCGATTGGTTGGTGAATTGAATGGTTTCATTTATGTTCCACTGGTTATTGGCTACTGTGAAATAGCTTTTAACAGTAGGTGGAAGGTCGTTGAAATTGTATTTTGTTTTCTTACAACCTGTCAAAGCAATTATGATAATTAAAAAGGTAGTCAATAGTCTTTTAAGTGTCATCATTTTTATGATTTTTTGACTGTTAAGTTTGATTAAAAAATTATCTAACTATTTTATTGCAAACTTGTCTCCTTCTGAAAACAAGGAGAAATTTGCGTTTTTAAATGCTACTTTGTTGTTTTTGAAAGTTTTTAGATTCTTGGGAGATGCAATTACAAGCACTTGGTTTTCTCCCACAACTCGAGCTTCTTTTCCTTTTACGATAATTGCAGTACTTTCATCTATTCCTACAATTTTCTTATTGGGATGATCGGCAAGTAGGCTAATTAGTCGGTTGTGTCTACTACGTTTTATGAAGTGTTGGTCAATAATGGCGCCGGTAATAAATCCCATTCCTTGGGAAGTAATTGTATTATTCTTTTTAATGTCTTTAAAACTACCTTTTTTATCTTCCCGCTCTTCTCCCGTAATCATTATTTGCGACATGACTGCGGCCCCGGCACTCGTTCCGGAGATGGTAGCTCCATTGCGCAATGCCTCGTGCATAGCATCATATAGGCGGGTGCCATACACTACTTTCATAAATTTGTTTTGGTCTCCACCTGTGATGTAGATTAATCGGGCATTACGAACCGAATCGATCCATGCTTGATGATGATCTGCCTGTTCTCTATTGAAATTAAAACTGGTAATGTAATTGCCGCACAAATTTTTAATTTGGGATTTGAAGTATGCTACGGATTCTTCCGGAATACTTGTTGCCATAGGAAGTACTACAATGTAATCCGTAGGCCTTAATTGTGCAGTTTCGATTAAAGCTTTCATGAGCTGGGGAGGTCGATCCCCACCACCGATAATGAAGAGAGCGCCTTTATAGGCTTGTCCGTAGGAGGATACCCACGTTAAAGCTAGAACTATAAATAAGAGATATTTTCTAAGCAAAAATCTTTTCATGGTTTGTTACTTGTAAATGTGTACAGATATTTTTCCGTTCTCATCCACGGTGCCACGGTACATGCCCGATGTATTGAATTCCATGGCAACATTTCCGTTCTTATCCAGAGCAATGATACCCCCATCACCGCCTAGACGTTCGATTTCTTCGATTACTTGTTTGGCTGCATCGCTAACCGATAGGTTTTTCAGTTCCATCAACGCTGATACCCGGCTTGCAGCAGTAGCTCTGATGAAGTATTCGCCCCATCCTGTACATGATATGCCGGCTGTATTGTTATTGCAATATGTGCCGGCACCGAGGATAGGAGAGTCGCCTACACGGCCATATCTCTTGTTAGTCATGCCCCCGGTTGAAGTTGCTGCCGCCAAATTGCCCTGTTGATCCAATGCTACAGCCCCAACAGTTCCAAACTTTGCATCTTTTGCAGTAAGTCCGTATATCTGTTGCTGCCGTGGATCTGGTTCATGATAGGCATTGCGTCCATTGCTTTCTTTTTGAATAGTTCTTTGCAATTGGTCCCAACGCTCCTGTGTAAAAAAATATGAAGGGGGAACAGTGTCGCAGCCATGGGCTGCTGCAAACAGCTCTGCGCCTCGTCCAACCATCATTACATGTTCTGATTGTTCCATTACAGCACGTGCTGCGTTGATCGGATTTTTGATATTGGTAACACCGGCAACGGCACCTGCTTTTAGGGTCTGCCCGTCCATGATGGAAGCGTCTAGTTCGTTTTTCCCTTCATTAGTAAATACTGCTCCTTTACCGGCATTGAATAGAGGCGAATCTTCCAGCACGTTTACAGCGGCTTGTACGGCATCAAGAGCGGATTTGCCCTCTTGAAGCAGCTTGTGGCCCGTTTGTAGAGCTTCTGTCAATGCTGCTACATAGGCTTTCTCTTTTTCCTCTGTCATGTGCTGCTTCTCAATAGTGCCCGCACCCCCATGAATTACCATCACATACTTAGTGTTTTTATCTTCTATGGCCTTATTAGTGCATGACTGGAGGGCAAGACTAGATATGCCGGCACATAATACTATTGTTTTAATTATACTTTTCATGGTATTTAAATGTTAGTCACGAACACTTTGAGCCCAGTTGCCTGATGCTACAGCCCACCAATATTTTTCAAGGCCGTTAGTGCTTTCTGGCTGAAAGGTGTTCAAATTAAATTTATTGTTACTTGCTGTTCCCGACTGAGCAAATACCTGTATTGCTTTTCCTTCGTGGTTCCAAGTTACAGGCGTATTTACGGCAAAAGTTTCGGGCGCTTTAGCTGCATCAGTTTTTAAGAAGAAAGCCTTGTTGCTGCCAATAACAGTGGCTATGCCGTTTTCATCAATGCAAACAGCAGTGGCCTCATCCACAGCAATACCGTAAGGAGTTTTACCCCAATCTTTCATGATTCTTCCTAAAAAAGCAATGGAGCGACCTTGTCTATTGCGCTGAGAAAAGTGCTGATCGGTGATGACATTTTGCAGTATGGGAAATTTTAAAAAGTCATCTCTTCCGATGATTACTCTTTCGTGATAAGGGTTGGTGAGTGCATTAATGTTAAGTGACAAATCAATACCACCTCTTTCTGCGCTGAAATAATAATTGCCTAGAATGGCGGCGCCTGCACTGGTTCCGCCTACGGGAACTTTTTTCTCATTGATCAGATAATTGATAGCCGCCATTACTTTGGTTCCCTTCCAATAGTTCACATAGTCAGACTGATCTCCTCCGGCAATGAACAACATCTCAGCTTCGCGAATGATTCTGGCTACATTATCATCGTCAGCAAGTTTACGCGAATCGATTTTCAACGTTTCTACAGAGTTGACATTGCCAAGCCCTTTGATGTAACTATTGTAAGCATCTGTTCCTGTAGCGCGAATAACTACTACATCACCACCTCCGCTTCGTTCAATCATCCATTGTAGTGCTGCACTTACATCCGAACCGCCTCCCATAATCACAATTCCGCCTTTTGTTTGTGTTTGCACATCTGCTGCATCTCCTACAATGCCGATGGAAGCTGAGCGCGTTACGGGTTCCGAAGGTTTGGGCGCATCCGGTCGAAACGGGTTATTAGGGTCGGATGATTTGCCACAACCTATGCAAACCCACACGACAAATATTGCAGAAATGATTTTTTTCATTGTTGAAGTTTAATAGTGGGGATTTTGAGTCATATTTTTATTAACAGCCATTTCATTTGCCGGTATTGGGAAGCAATACTGAGCCGCTGTTGATTCCAGTCTAACTGCACCGGAAGTATTGACAGCGTCTTGAGTAGTGCGCTCCACGGGCATCCTTCTGCGTTTTAAGTCAAAAAACCGATGCCCTTCAAATGCCAGCTCTTTAAAGCGTTCGTTGTAAATGGCATTCAATAAGCTGGTTTTGTCGGCAAAGTTCTGATCGATGTAGTTATAAATTCTGGCTCTTCTTAGCTCGTTTAAGTCCTTCGCTGCTTCAACAAGATTGTTATTTTCCAAATATGCTTCGGCTCTAATTAAATACATTTCTCCGGTACGAAACAGCTTTACATCAGCCAGACCTCTATAACTCGGATTGCCCCCCACATATTTATTGACAAGATACTGGGATTTCCCTGCAGGACGGTTCGGTGCGTATTCGATATAGCTTTCGAATCGAACATCGTCGGTTCTTTGCGATATAGGGCCAAACTGATCAATCAATTTAAATGAGGGGGCATAAAGTACTATTTCGCCTGTCTCGCGGAAAAATGCTGCACCGATTCGAGAGTCGCCGATTACACGGGCAAGTTTCCACACGACTTCTGATTGACTTTCATCTTTCCAGATTTTAGCAAAATCACCTTTGGGAGCTAGCGGTTCGCTGTTTATGACTTCTGACGCATAAGTAATAGCATCGCTCCAGTTTTTCTGATATAAAGCCACACGCGCTTGAATAGCAGCCACAGCTGTTCTAGTAATGCGACTATTGTCATTGAAGCTGGTAGGAATGAGCGCTTTGGCAGCTTGAAGATCGGTATTGATATCTTCAAAATTAGATTGAACAGATGCTCTGGCGGGATAGCCCAGTTTGCGTTCTTTCATGTATGGAATACCTACGCTGTCTTTCTCGTATCCAGAAGCATAAGCTCTCAATAATTCAAAATGGCAGTAAGCACGTAATGCTAGCATTTCTCCGTGGTACTGGTCGAGTTTGCTTTGTGTAGAAGCGTTAACGGGAATATTGGGAATAGCTTCTAATACCCGGTTCGCACGGTCTATCACTACATAATACTCATAGAATGCCGATGTTACTGATCCTGATGATGAATTGTACAACCAGCGATGAGCTGTGGTATTAGATACCGTATTCTCTGTAGGAAACATTACTTCATCTGATACTATTGCCCCTGTTTCTATGATGGTGGAAGTTAAGGGAGCATAGGCTCCGATTACTCCCATGTTTACGTCGTCCAGATTGCGGAACGCTTTACTAGGATCTATAAAATCTGAAGGAGCATTGTCCAGTTTGGAACAAGACTGGAATACGAGTACTGTTAATGCTAATATGGAGAATATTTTTTTTATCTGCATAGTTACTTAGATTAGAAATTAATGTTGATGCCAACTGTGTATTTGCGGGCGTTAGGATATTCAAATCTTCCGTATTGACGGTTGTTTTCGGGGTCCAATCCGCGCCATGTAGTCCAGGTAATCAGATTTTGCCCCTGCACAAATACGTCTACAGATTTTACCACTTGTAAAGACTGCAGTAGTGCGCTAGGTACACTATAGTTGAGTCTTAGGTTTCTCAAACGCATAAATGCTGCATCCTGGATATCTTTAGATGTGAAATTTCTGGGGATATCTATGCGTTGTAAGTGTGCTATATCGCCAGGTTTTTTCCAGCGGTCATACAGCATCCTCTTACTTTGGTTGCTTGTCATGTACGCCTGATTCTCGATGTAAAAGTCGATGTTGTTCCAGCGCTGTACGTCGGATACAAACGAGAATAAGGCGTTTAATGAAAGGGTTTTCCAGCGTATGGTTGTGGTAATTCCTCCGGTTAGCTTGGGATACATAGATGCATTAAGAGGAACTGCCTGTTGTTCTTCGTTATATACATTGGTGATGGAACCGTCGCGATTATAATATAGCGCATCTCCTGTGGCTGGATCCACACCTGCCCAACGGGGAGCGTAATAGGTGCCATAGGGATATCCTACTTTGATAATTCTGGTATCACCATCTGGCAGCTCGTCGGTAACATCACTCACACGAAGAATTTTATTTCTATTAAATGCTCCATTTACCCCTACATTCCAATTCCAGTTTTGGGTTTGTATGATGTCCCCGCTTAAATTAAACTCAATCCCTTTATTGCTCATTTTAGCGGAGCTTAGTGGAGCGGTACCGCCGGATCCGGCCCCAGCAGTGGCCGAAAGCGGCAGGTCGATAAACATGTTCTTTGTGATTTTGCTATAAAAATCTATGATCAATTTGATTCGCTGTGATTTGAAAAGCGAAAGGTCAAAGCCTGCGTTAAACTCGTCTACATACTCCCAATCGAAATCGGGGTTCCCGATGTTGGATGGTCTGATGCCCGGTAAGCCTCCGTATGTAGTGTTGGCTGAATAGGTAGGCAGGTAAGCGAAGTTGCTACCAAATGGACTAGCAGTTTGACCAAAACTTGCTCTTACATGCAAAACAGAGATTAGTTGTGAATTTTTTAAGAAATGCTCCTGTTTTGCGTCCCAGCTGGCTCCAAAGGAATAGAATCCGTGCCAACGATTCTTCTTGGGTACAGATGACAGTGAAGCACCATCATATCTGTAACTGGCAGTAACGGTATATTTATTGTTAAACGAGTAGCGACCTACACTCATGTATGACATGAGGGCACTGTTAGAGCGGCTACCGCTGAGCGTGGGTAAAAATGCAGTACTTACAGTAATACTGGCAGGTGTTTCCGGTAATCTGTCATCTAGGCCATAACCTCTGTAACTGAATGCTCGGTAATGGTTATATAGATATTCGAAGAATCCTGAAATTTCAAAATCATGTACTCCTTGTCTTTTTTTGTATGTGATTCCCGATGTAGATACTATATTGAAATTTCTGCGATATCCTTCACCAAAGGCCCCCTTTTCTCCAGGCTGTCTGCTACCTATGTACGATTGCGGGTTGATAAATAATTGATCCACCGAGTGTCTCAAGTCGATACCGGTTCGGGTACTAACCTTAAGGCCTTTTATTATTTCATATGCCAGATCTAGTCCTAATATGGTTTTAAACTGCTCGGTTTTATCTGATGTTCCGTAGAGAACATCTATACCACGGCTTCCTTCACGTGTATCATAAAAACCCATTCCGTTGTCTACCGGATGGAATACTCCATCAGGTGTATAAGGATATTCATATGGTAAAGCATAATACACCGAAGCCATAGGAGTACCTACTGAGGTGCCTCCTTCATTATACGTAAAGCGCGAGGAGGAATATCCTAAAGAAAGATTTACACCGGCGGAAAATCTTCCAAAGTTAAGATTGGTATTGTTGCGGAGCGAGAATCTGTCCATTCCTGTTTCTTTCACAATACCTTCTTCTTTCCATAAGCCTACAGCACTGTAGGTTTGAACATTTTCATTGCCGGCGCTAAGGCTTACTTGTTGCTCCATGAAGCGGGCGTTTTGGAAGAACATGTCGCGCCAATCGGTATTTATTTTACTTAAGCTGTCTAATATACGATCGGCATTTCGTTGCCACTCGGGAGACTGATTGGCGTAAGTGGGATTTTTAGGAGAGAACCGCCATCCAGGTCCAATATCACGACCGGTTTCAAGACCTACTTCTTCTTCAAAACGCAGACGTTCCTTGGTGTCCGTCATTTCAAAAGTGGGTTGTGTTAAGGTAGAGAAACCGTATTGAGAACTATAATGGATACGAGGCTTTCCCTTTTTCCCTTTTTTGGTATTAATTACAATAACTCCATTGGAACCTCTGGAACCATAGAGTGCTTTAGCCGAAGCGTCTTTTAAAACCGTGATAGATTCAATGTCTTCGGGATTGATGGTTTGAAAATACCCGCTTTCTATAGGAATACCATCCATTACATATAATGGGGTGGTACTTCCGTTTATAGAACCAATACCTCTTATTACTACGGCTGCTGCCTGACCTGGTTGTCCCGAGCTTGAAATAACGCTCATTCCGGGTACACGTCCCTGGAGTATTTGGTCCAGAGTACTCATGGGTATTTTATTGATGTTTTCAGCATTTATCTGTGTTGAGGCACTTGGGCTTTTACCTTTTAAGTACTCTGTGTAACCCGTTATAACAACCTGATCTAAACTATTAATATTAAGCTGTAAAACAATAGTTAGTTGGGTTTCTTTTCCGATAATAACCTTTTGTGTAGTATATGATACGTGAGAGATTTCCAATACATCGCCTTCGTTGGCTTCAATTTCAAAAAGGCCATCGCCGGAGGTTGTAAGGCTGATAGGTTTGCCGTTCAGGCTTATTACTGCACCTGCAATGGGCGAGCCATTTACATCTAAAACAATTCCTCTGATTTTTTTCCATTGAACTGATGAACTACCGAAGGCAACATCCGGTACTTTTAGTGGCGAATAAGCTGTGGCACTTCCGTCATGAATAAATAATAGAAAGCAAAGTGTAGACACACCGAGTCTAAGCGTTTTTCTTGAAAAGAGACAGCTCCGCCTGTCCATTTTCTCATAATCAAATGCTGTAATCATGATAGTTACTAATTAATAAGATAATAAGTAGAAATTGGTTATTAAGGGCTTAAAAATAAAAAAAATGTTTAAACATTAAAAGAAAAGAGACCGAATCGGTCTCTTACGAAAAATAAACTGCAGTTGGTTTCGGTTGCTTTAATAGCAATTGATTATAGATATGGGGTGATGCAACTTTAAAAACGCCATACATAAAGGGCAATCGCAAAACCTCAGGCTATCATTCTTTTTCGTCTTTCCAGGAAATTACTTTTCGTCATTATGTTGTTTAGAGATATTGAAAGTTCTACTTCGTTTTAGAGGTTTTACATTTTAATGTAAAGTTATAGATTAGATAGAAAAGGTAGTTTTTGAAAAAAAAATCGATAAGTGCTCCTTCTGCTTCGATGAATGCCCTGTTTTTTTAGATGAATATTGGTTTTTAAATCGCTAAACTGTCAATTAAATATTGTTTCGACAGAGATTTATAAAAAGTTTCCACAGACAATATAAATTAGGAAAGACAAATCTTATTTTTCCTTACCTTTGCACCCTTAAATTTATGGCTTATACTACCTTTTTGGTAATTGATTATAAGTCAATTGTTTAAGGGAACTAAAAGTTTATAATTCAATCAAGAATAATTATGGCAGATTTAAAATTTCAAAGGAACTTTGGTATTGCCGCTCACATTGATGCCGGTAAGACCACTACAACCGAACGTATTCTACGTTACACAGGTATGATTCACCGTGTTGGTGAGGTACATGATGGTGGTGCTACTACCGACTGGATGGAGCAGGAAAAAGAACGAGGCATTACCATTACTTCTGCTGCTGTAAGCTGTAGATGGAACTTCCCTACAGCAAATGGACAAAACGTTCCGGGTGTAACTAAAGAGTATTCTTTTAATATTATTGATACTCCGGGGCACGTGGACTTTACCGTAGAGGTAGAGCGTTCTATGCGTGTGCTGGATGGTCTGATTGCCCTGTTTTCTGCAGTAGATGGGGTAGAGCCTCAGTCTGAAACTGTATGGCGTCAGGCTAACCGTTACAAAGTTCCTCGTATCGGCTTCGTAAACAAAATGGACCGCCAGGGTGCTGACTTCTTAAACGTGGTACAGCAGGTGAAAGATATGCTTGGCGCAAAAGCGGTTCCCTTACAATTGCCAATTGGTGCTGAGGACAGCTTTAAAGGTGTTGTAGACCTGATCAGCGGTAAAGGTATTATTTGGGACGAGGCTACAGAGGGAATGACCTATACAGAGGTTGAAGTTCCGGAAGAAATGAAAGCTGATGTGGAGCACTGGAGAGCTAACCTTATCGAGGCGGTAGCGGAGTACGACGATACCCTGATGGAGAAATTCTTCGATGATCCTAATTCTATTACTGAAGACGAAATTCATGAAGCTATACGTAAGGCTTGTATCGACCTGAGCATCGTTCCTATGATGTGCGGATCCTCTTTCAAAAATAAAGGGGTACAAACCGTACTGGATGCTGTTTGTCGCTATCTGCCTTCACCAGTTGATATCGAGGCTATTCAAGGTACAGATCCTAAAGATCCTGAAAAAATTCTGAGCAGAAAGCCGGATGTAAAAGAACCATTCGCCGCTTTGGCATTCAAAATCATGACCGACCCATTCGTAGGTCGTCTGGCTTTCTTCCGTGTTTATTCTGGTCGTCTTGAGGCTGGTTCTTATGTATTAAATGTAAGAAGTGGTAAGAAAGAGCGTATCAGCCGTATCATGAAAATGTTTGCCAACAAACAAAACCCCATCGACTTCATCGAAGCCGGTGATATCGGAGCTGCTGTTGGTTTCAAAGAAATTAAAACTGGGGATACCCTTAGTGACGAAAATAATCCCATTGTACTGGAAAGCATGTTCATACCCGAGCCTGTGATTTCAGTTGCGGTAGAGCCTAAGACTCAAGCCGATGTAGATAAAATGGGTATGGCCATCGCTAAGCTGGTAGAAGAAGATCCCACATTGCGTGTAAAAACCGATGAAGATACCGGACAAACCATTCTGAGCGGTATGGGTGAGTTGCACCTGGATATTATTGTAGACCGTATGCGTCGCGAGTTTAAGGTAGAAGTAAACCAAGGTGCTCCTCAAGTGGCTTATAAAGAAGCCTTTACTGCAACTATTGAACACCGCGAAATCCTGAAAAAGCAAACCGGTGGTCGTGGTAAGTTCGCTGATATCTTCTTCAGTATCGGTCCTGTAGATGAAGATTGGAAGAAAGAAAATCCTGATAAGAACTTCCAGTTTGTTAACGATATCTTCGGTGGTGCTATTCCTCGTGAATTTGTACCTGCGATTCAGAAAGGTTTCGAGTCGGCTATGACTGCCGGTGTGTTGGCCAACTATCCAGTAGATAACATGAAGATTCGTGTATTCGACGGTAGCTTCCACCCGGTTGACTCCGACTCTATGTCTTTCGAGCTTTGTGCTAAACAAGGTTTCCGCGAAGCTGCTCGCAAGGCTAAGCCGATTCTGCTGGAACCAATCATGAAAGTAGAAGTAATTACTCCAGAGCAATACATGGGTGATGTTACTGGTGACTTGAACCGTCGTCGTGGTTTGATGGAAGGTATGGATACCCGTGCAGGCTCTCAGGTTATTAAGGCTAAAGTGCCACTGAGCGAAATGTTTGGATATGTAACCCAACTGCGTTCGCTGACTTCTGGCCGCGCATCTTCTACTATGGAGTTCTCGCATTACGCTCCGGCTCCTAACAACATCGCCGAAGAAGTAATTGCTAAAGCAAAAGGTAAAATCACTGCTTAATGAAAAGTGATTTTAGCATCATATTAAACCCGGCCTCAAGCCGGGTTTTTTTATTCTAACCATATATAAAAAATGCTAAGCTGTAATTAATAGCAACTAACCTATTTGTCTAGCCTGATATCATATTTTACATAACAAGCTGCCGTAAGGAATAATAGTAACAAGCATAGTAAACCCCATCCGCCCCAGATACTACATGCCAGAAGCGTTATTGCGAGTAAGTAAACAGGATAGCTTAAAAAGAGCAGTGCAAAAATGACTGCGTCGAAATGGATGCTTTTCGAAAAGAATAATTGTGTAATGAGTTTTGCTAATACATACAATGGTGCATGAAGAAGCGCACCCATGAGAGCAAGTGGGGCCAGAACCCTCTTTGTGGTTCGGGATGCTTTTCCGAATTTTTCCTGTAGGAGGTTGTAGTTTCCACCTGGAATTTCATAAACCAATTGCTGTAGTTGTGCTTGTAGCAATTCGTTGAATTGGTTATAGACGTTGCCTTCTGCAAGAGAAAGATCGAAATGTTCTTTTCCAATAAGTTCGCCAAAGCGCACATGAATCAATTTGCCATAACGCCGGAATGAGCTGTAGTTAATTCCTGCGGGTAGTACTTTCAAGGGAATACCTCCCTTCCAGGCTTTCAATGCAAGACGGGCAGTTCCTTTTTTAAGAGGTCGTAGACGCCATTCATTTACACATAACCCCTCGCTGAATATCAGAACCCCTTCATTCTTTTTAAAAATTTCAATACAGGCGTCGAATGTCTGATAATTAATGTGGAGGTTTTCCGCTCCTTCCCTAATACGGTAGATAGGAAGCATCTTTAAAATACGCAGTATGCGAAAAACCTGTTTGGACTGGAATGCGTCACCACGGGCTAATGAAGTGATGGGAAGGTCAAACAATATATCAAATATGATTGCATCCAGAAAGGAGTTAGGGTGATTGCTAGCAATCAACAACGGACCTTTAAGCTTGAGCATGCTTTGTTTGTCCACAATCAAAGAGTGGAAAAACAGTGGTTTCGCAAGCCGTGCATATATTTTTAAAATCTGATAAAGCAAAGACTCTGGAATTTCTTACAAAAGTAATTCTTCGCAATATCAGGTATAACAATTTTTTCCTATGAAAATAGTCATGATGGAGCATGATGGTTGCGGATTTTACATTGCCTATTTTCGGGTTGTCAATCTGTAAATAATAGCTAAACGAAACACTTGTTCATATGAATGCCTTATTAGGAGTTATTTTTCATTTTATCGGCGGATTTGCTTCCGGTAGTTTCTATATACCCTATAAAAAAGTAAAGGGTTGGGCATGGGAGACTTATTGGTTAATCGGAGGTTTGTTTTCTTGGCTGGTTGTTCCGCCTATAGCAGCTTGGTTGACGATTCCCGATTTCACACAAATTATTGCGGAGGCAGATAAATCGGTAATCGGATACGCTTATTTGTTCGGTGTATTATGGGGCATTGGGGGGTTAACATATGGATTAGGGGTCCGTTATTTGGGAGTTTCGTTAGGAAGCAGTGTTATTCTTGGACTTTGTATGGTGTTTGGTGCGCTGATTCCGGCTATTTATTATCAGTTCAATCCGGCCGAAGGCAAGGATATGATTACTAGTCTTACCCATACCGGCTGGGGACGTACCGTATTGGCAGGATTGCTAGTATGTATTGTGGGGATAGTACTTTGTGGCAAGGCAGGAATGATGAAAGAAAAAGAATTGGCGGGTGTAGGAGGAAAGGAAGCGCGTCCTGATTCTGATGCTGAGGCGCATCTTTCCGGTAAGGACGAGTATAAATTTGGGCTGGGAATATTTGTAGCAATTGTTTCAGGTATATTAAGCGCTTGTTTCAACTTTGGTATAGAAGCGGCAAAGCCCATGGCCGAAGTAGCTAATAGTTTATGGAAAGAAGCACATCCGGGACAAGGTGAATTTCTTTTTCAGAATAATGTATCATACATCGTTATACTGTGGGGAGGACTTACTACAAATCTGATATGGTGCTTGCTGCTTAATGTGCGTAATAAAACTTACGGCGACTACGCTAATAGCAGTGCACCTGTTATACGTAATATAATTTTTTGTGCACTAGCTGGTACTACCTGGTTTTTGCAATTTTTCTTTTACGGCATGGGGGAAAGCAAGCTAGGAAACGGTGCCAGCTCGTGGATATTACATATGGCCTTTATTATTCTTATTGCCAATGTGTGGGGACTAATACTGAAAGAGTGGAAAGGTGTAAGTAAAAAAACATTAGTAACTGTAATTGCAGGAATTCTGGTAATACTGCTATCGGTGCTGTTAGTAGGCTGGGGCAATTCGATGCGGTAGGTTGATTAAAATGATTTAGTAATAGTATATCAAATACTCTTAGAGGCGTTTTATAAATTAATGATTATGGGTACAGAAGCAAAGAAGTTTAAACATGTAAGTTATTTGTGGGATGAAGCCAAAGCGGCGGAATTAGCCGGAGATGAGGTGGCATTGTTGATTTATCGTTCCAATTTATTGGGTGCAGATTTGCGACTAACTAACTATGGAGGAGGCAATACCTCTTGCAAAGTAACTGCGAAAGATCCCCTTACCGGTGAAGATACGGAAGTGATGTGGGTGAAAGGCAGCGGTGGTGACCTAGGAACATTAAAAAAGAGCGGCCTTGCTGCGCTGTATGTAGATAAACTGCGTAGCCTTACAAAAGTATACCGTGGGGTGGAGTATGAGGATGAAATGGTGGAGCTATTCAATCATTGCATTTATGATTTGAAGTCTAAGGCACCCTCCATAGATACGCCTTTACATGCTTTTCTACCATTTAAACATATCGATCATTTGCATCCTGACGCAGCTATTGCCATTGCTGCAGCTAAGGATGGGGAAGCGATTACTAAAGAGCTTTTTGGAGGTACTATAGGTTGGGTGCCCTGGCAGAGACCAGGATTTGAGTTGGGGCTGATGTTGAAACGTTGTGTAGAAGAGAACCCCGGTATCAGAGGAATTATGCTCGGTTCTCACGGTTTGTTTACCTGGGGAGATACGGCCTACGAAAGCTATATGAATACATTGGAGGTAATTGAAAAATGTGCAGCATATATTGAGCAAAATATTGGTAAAAAAAGGCCTGTATTTGGTGGCGTTAAGATGGAGCCCCTGTCCAAGGAAAAAAGATTGAAACAAGCTGCCGCTCTGGCCCCTGTGCTGCGCGGCTTTTGCTCCTCACATGTAAAAATGATAGGACATTTTACCGATGATGAACGCGTATTAGAGTATATTAATTCCAATGACTTGGAACGACTGGCGCCTTTGGGAACTTCATGTCCGGATCATTTCCTTCGTACGAAAATAAGTCCGCTGGTATTGAATCTCGCTCCTGATGAGAATTTAGATGATGTAGCGGTTGTAAAAGAAAAGTTGCAGCCATTGTTTGAAGATTACCGTCAGATGTATAAGGAGTATTATGAAACCTGTAAGCATCCTGATAGTCCGGCGATGCGCGATCCTAACCCGGTAATTATCCTCTACCCGGGAGTTGGAATGTTTGCTTTTGCGAAAGATAAACAAACGGCAAGGGTAGCGGCAGAGTTCTACATTAACGCCATTAATGTGATGCGTGGTGCTGAAGCTATTTCCGAATACACATCGCTACCCCGTCAGGAAGCTTTCAATATTGAATATTGGCTGCTGGAAGAAGCTAAATTGCAGCGAATGCCCAAGCCTAAACCTTTAAGTGGACGTGTAGCACTGATAACCGGAAGCGGTGGTGGTATTGGTAAATCTATAGCTAAAAAATTTGCACAGGAAGGAGCTTGTGTAATTATCAGCGATATTCATCAAGAAAGAATGAAGGCTACGGTAGAGGAATTTACCAAACAGTATGGTAAAGATGCGGTAACTTCCGTAACTCTGAATGTAACAGATGCAACCTCTATCGATGCCGCTCTGGAAGACGCTATACTGGCTTTTGGCGGTGTGGATATTGTAGTGAATAATGCGGGTATTAGCATCTCGAAGAGTATTGCAGAACATTCGATAGAGGAATGGGATCGCCTGTACGATATACTGGTGAAAGGGCAGTTTATGGTATCGAAAGCTACAGTAGCAGTAATGCGTAAGCAAAATATAGGTGGCGATATCATAAATATTGTGTCGAAAAATTCTGTAGTGGCTGGTCCTAATAACGCTGGCTATGGTTCGGCAAAAGCTGCTCAGGCGCATCTTTCGCGTTTATTGGCTGCAGAACTGGGGGATGATAAAATTCGTGTCAACTCTGTAAATCCAGATGCTGTAATTGTTGACTCCAATATTTGGGCCGGCGGTTGGGCTGAGGGACGTGCAAAAGCTTATGGTATTACAGTGGAGGAATTGCCAGCGTTTTATGCTAAACGCACGCTCATGAAAGAAGTGATTCTTCCGGAAGATATAGCCAATGCATGTTTTGTGTTTGTAAGTGGATTGTTGAATAAATCTACAGGAAACGTATTGAATGTAGATGGTGGCGTGGCGCAGGCTTTCCTGCGATAAGCACTTTGGGCATATATCGGTTTAAAAAGATTTACTAAATTGTAAAAAAGCTTGGTTATATGATTATAAGTCAGTCGCAGATAGATGCACATAACGAGAAAGGGCTTGCTGCGCATAGGAAGCGGTTGGAGTTTTTAACTTCGGAAATTGAAGGGGTTGAAGATATTATTAACAAGCTAATCGATTTTCAGATTGCAATTCCATCGTGGGCATTAGGAAGTGGAGGTACTCGTTTCGGGCGTTTTAGTGGAGGTGGCGAACCTTCTTGCCTTGAAGAAAAACTGGAGGATATAGGATTGCTACATCGGTTGAATCGCAGCAGTGGTGCGATATCATTGCATATCCCTTGGGATATTCCCCGAGATCCGCAGGCTATTAAAAACTTAGCAGCGGATTTGGGACTTCGCTTTGATGCTATGAACTCCAATACCTTTCAGGATCAGGAAGGGCAGGCCTTGAGTTATAAATTTGGCTCTATGCAGCATGTAGACAAGGCTGTGCGTCGTCAAGCAATTGAGCATAATATTGAAGTTATAAATTATGGTATTGAATTAGGCTCTAAATCGCTAACAGTGTGGCTGGCCGATGGTTCCTGCTTCCCCGGACAGTTGAACTTTAGACGGGCGTTTAATAATACGCTGGAATGCTTGCAAGAGGTATATAAAGCGTTACCCGACGACTGGAAGATGTTTGTAGAGTATAAAGCTTATGAACCTAATTTTTATTCCACTACAGTAGGTGATTGGGGGCAATCATTTTTATATGCAAGTAAATTAGGTGATAAGGCTTATACATTGGTAGACCTAGGGCACCATCTGCCTAATGCAAATATTGAACAGATTGTTGCGTTGTTGCTTAGCGAAGGTAAGCTGGGTGGTTTCCATTTTAATGATAGTAAATACGGTGATGATGATTTGACGGTGGGAAGTATTAAACCGTATCAGCTCTTCTTAATATTTAATGAGTTGGTAGAGGGAATGGATGCTCGTGGTATGAATCATGCAACGGATTTGGGATGGATGATTGATGCCAGTCATAATGTAAAAGACCCACTTGAGGATTTATTGCAAAGTGTAGAAGCTATTAAACTGGCTTATGCACAAGCGCTGCTGGTGGATACTAAAGCGCTTAATGAAGCGCAGATGAGTAATGATGTGGCAGCTGCTCAAGAGATTTTGCAACATGCATTTCGAACCGATTTGCGGCCACTGGTAGCAGAAGCCCGCTTGAGGGCCGGTGGTGCTTTGCAGCCCCTACAATTATTTAGAGATGCTAAGGTAAGGCAACAACTTATAGGAAAACGCGGGGAGAAGACGGTGGCTACTGGCCTATAAGGATGGCCTAGTCATATTAGCTGTGTGATTAATCATTGTTTAAATATAGATAGTCTTGGTGTCGGTAATTGCTATATTTGATATTGGAAAAACCAATAAAAAGTTTTTTCTTTTTAATGAGGATTATAAGATCGTGGAGGAGTCTTCTAAAACATTTACGGAAATAGAAGATGAAGATGGTTTTCCATGTGAAAACTTACAGGTACTTTCGAAATGGGTGAGAAATACACTGAGCGAATATCTCCAAGATAGCACCTACGACATCAAGGCTATCAATTTTTCTGCATATGGGGCTAGCTTTGTGCATCTTGATAGAGAAAATAATATAGTTACACCTTTATACAATTATCTGAAACCTTATCCTATTGAAATTGAAAAGCAGTTTTATGATATACACGGCACAAAGGAAGCTATATCACTGACAACTGCCTCTCCTGCATTGGGCAACCTGAACTCCGGATTGCAATTGTATGCATTGAAATATCATCGCCCTGAAATTTTTTCAAGAATTGCCGCATCCTTACATCTGCCGCAGTATATGAGTTTTCTGATATCGGGAAAGCACTACGCTGATATCACCAGTATCGGGTGTCATACGGCATTGTGGGATTTTACTACAGGTAATTATCATGACTGGGTGTTTAAGGAAGGAATTGATAAAAAGATGCCACCTCTTTTTCCCGGAACAGATGTAATAGATATAGTTTACAATAATAAGCCGTTAAAATGCGGAGTAGGACTACATGACAGCTCTTCGGCATTTATACCTTACATTAAACATGTAAATGAGCCATTCTTGCTGATTTCTACCGGTACCTGGTGTATTAGCATGAATGCTTTTAATAATACACCCCTTACCCAGAGTGAGCTGGAGAACGATTGCCTGTGTTATATGACCTATGAGGGAGCTACGGTGAAATCCTCCCGCTTGATGGCTGGCTATGCTCATGAAATTGTGGTTAAAAAATTGTCGGATTATTTCGGTACTGAACTGAATTATTTTGAGAAGATTGCTTTTGATAAAAACTTAATCAGAAAAGAACCTCCGTTGAAAGACCTTACCTCTTTTGATGTGTCAGCGTATGCGAGTTACGAAGAAGCTTATATGAATTTCATCAAACAAATCGTATTGGCGCAGAAGGCCTCCACTGATTTGGTGATAAATAATACAATAAAAAAACTGTTTGTGGATGGAGGTTTCGCAAAGAATGAAGTTTATATGCAATTGTTGGCCGATGCCTATCCTCATATTGAAGTGTATGCGGCATCTGTATCACAGGCTTCTGCCATAGGAGCAGCTATGGTGCTTCATCGGCACTGGAACCGTTTTGAACTGTCTAATAATATGATTAATCTTCGCAGATTTCATGCTGCCTCTGCTTTTGATTGATGCTTCATTTCGATGCTCATTACAGAGTTGCTTTTGTTTTGCAATAAAAATAGATAGTTGTTGTAACGAAATCCGCCATTGGATGCGTAGGGAGTAGTTTTGTACTTACTCTCTATGTGGTAGCATGTCTAAGATGCAATTATTAGCATTCGGGAACGTTTCCGGAAACGTTCCCGATCATCAATTATGTCAGATCGAGCGTTTATATCATGGCTTGTCATAATTTTAGATGTAATAAAATTATTGCCTGACATAAACCTCATGCTATGAGATGTTCGCTTGTTATTCTCTCAATTTTACGATCAGTATTGTTGATTTTTCTCAGTGTATTACCTCAGGTAATGTTTGGGCAGAATGAGATTATTAAAGGAACGATTACTGATCAGGCCGGAAAACCATTACACGGTGTTACTGTAGCGGCGATTAAATCAGGAACAACTACAATGACTTCAGATGATGGGAGCTTTACGATTAATGCTGTAGCTTCCGACTCATTAATGATATCATTTGTTGGGTATTTATCGCAAATACTACCCGTATCCGAAGTACACAATCGTGTTATTAAATTAAGTGCAGATGAGTTAGGTACCGGTCTTAGTGAAGTGGTGGTAATGGGATATAAGAATGTTTTAAGAAAGAATGTGGCGGGAGCGGTGGCTTCTGTTAATATGCAAGATCTGCAGAATATTCCTACATCCACGGTCCTAGATGTGTTGGCAGGTAAAGTGGCAGGTATGCAGACAATTGTAAGAGCAGGCGTTCCGGGAGGTGCTACAGGCGGATTGGTTATACGAGGTAACAGTAGTCTCTCTGCTGCAGATGATGCAAGCGGCTTGAGCAATCCGCTATATATAGTAGATGGTGTTCCTATGTCGCTTAGTGATTTAGCTGGCTTCGATGCAACACAGAACGATTTTTTTGCAACATTAAATCCTAATGACTTTGAATCTATTGATGTACTAAAGGATGCAGCAGCTACTGCGATATATGGAGCCAGAGGTGCAAATGGTGTAATTATTATTAAAACGAAAAGAGGACGTAAAGGAAAGACAAGGATCGCTTATAATGGAGCCTATGGTGTAAATCTGAAGCCCGAGAAGTTAAAAGTATTTATAGGTGAGGCAGAACGAGAAGAAAAGCTAAGACTATATGAAATTAGTATGAGAACATTGTTTGGCGATCAGGCTTGGATCGATGTTCGTAACGGGCTTGAGGTTTATGGGTATATGCAGCCACCCGTACTTACCGATAAAAATAATCCAGCTTTTAATGGTGCCTACGATTATCAAGCTCTTTTTTATCAAAATGGGTTTAATCAAAGACACGATATTGCTATTGATGGCGGTAACGAACTAGGGGCTTATCGTATTGGGCTAGGATACTATGATGAAAAGGGAATTTTGAGTGGAATTGGCTTTAAATGGTTTTCGGTGAATTCTAGCGTAGTAAGTGATATTGGTAAATATGTGCATAACGACTTTGTTATGAACTTCGCACTGCTTGATCGAAGAGGAGGTAGCACAGATAGAATGCGCACTTTCCCAACAAGCCCAACACAATTGCCTTCTTCTCTTTATTACAGAACCCAACAGGAACTGGATTTATTATCGGGTAGATTGAGTGATGTGTATCAGAAAAATGGGACTTATCAATTGCGGTTTAGCGATGCATTGAGGATAAAATTCTTGAAAAACTTTACTTGGGATAATCAGGGGTCGTTGTTTATTGATTTAGGAAGAAAGCAATACTTCGTTCCCACCACGGCCGCTTACAATAGCTTATCTTATGCACAGAGTTGGAATAGTGAAAATTTCTCTTTTACGGGAAGTTCAGTTCTCAGTTATTTTAAAGAGGTGAATGATCATGAAATAGCGGGTTTATTGGGTACAGAGATGAAAAAAGATCGTCAGTCTACCGATTGGGTAGATGCAGAAGATGGTCCGAGTGATTATATAAAAGTGATTAAAGGATATAAAAAGGAATCTATCAACGGCGGCTCGGACGTAGTAAAGTCAAACATGCTATCTTATTTTGCCAACCTGTCCTATGGATATAAAGATCGCTACAAAATAGAGGGTGTTATCAGAAGAGATGGACATTCTAGATTCGGTGCTGATAATAAGTGGGCCACTTTCCCATCCTTATCTACATACTGGATTTTTACTAGAGAACCTTGGATGAAGAGCGATGTACTAACATTTGGTAAGTTACGCTTCTCATACGGTAGAGCTGGACAGATAGATCCGGATCCGCTATTACAGTATAACTCTTTTATTGCAATTAATAATATAGGTTCTGGAATAGGAAATATATATAGTAATAAACTAGACGTTAAGACTTATAATGGTAAAACAGTTCTGATTTCCGATTTCAATAAAATAGCGAATACTTCTCTTTCTTGGAGCACTTCGGAGGAAGTAAACTATGGTCTGGACCTAGAATTTTTTAAGGAACGTCTTTATATAAATACTAACCTCTATTCGCGATACGAAAAAGGGCTCATTTTTACTTCAGCACTTTCTCCTTTTATGGGATTTAATTCTATTCGCTCCAATCTCGTTGATATGATTAGTAACGGATATGAGTTGAGTATTATGGGGTATTTGTTTCCAAGAACCATTCTTTTCAGTGGGATTGGACTGTGAATCTGGCAAGAAACAAAACTGTTATTGCTAAATTGGGTAACGGCGGTCGTGATTATATTAATGGTGATTATGCTTTTGTAGTAGGGGAACCCAGTTTCCAGTATTATACTTATGAATATTTAGGGCCTCTTCAAAATGAGGACGACTTGCCTGTGAATCCTATGACAGGGACTCCCATGACGTATTTGTGGGCAGACGCTGGGTTGGCTATTGGACGATCTGGCAAAATATTCCCCGGTATGCCATTATTTACTGATGTAAATGGAGATTACCAGATAGATGGAGCGGATTATGGGTATGATAAAAAAATTATTCCGGGCAAATCTCCAGAGCCCAAAGTAATGGGAGGGGTTTCAACCAATATTAGATGGAAACAATTTTCTTTCAGAGTTCAGAGCTCATTTGCGTTTGGCCATTACATTTTCAACACTTCTTTGCAGGAGATGTTAGCTCAGTATGATGATAATATTGCATTTTTTCAGAATGCACTTTATGATTTCGGTAATAAAATTCGTTTCTGGGAATATCCGGGCGATGATGCTTATTATCCCATGCGTTTTATTAATTACAGCGATGGCGGTAGTGCACGCTCATTTAGAAGGTCTTCTATGTTTATAGAGAAAGGTGATTATTGGAATATTGACAATATTACCATTGCTTATTCCTTGCCTGCGAGAATAGCGTCTAAGTTGTATATGAGAAATGCTCAGGTTTATTGTACCATGCGCGATGTGTATATGTGGAAGAAATCAAATGTTCCGGATCCCCGACAGGTTTCAAAGACTGGGTATTATGTAGGGCAAGGATATCCTATCACCAAGAATATCTCTTTGGGGATAAACATCAACTTCTAATTTTTTTACTTATGAAAAAGGTTGAATTCATATATAGAAAACTTTATTCGGGCCTTCATTATATAAATCTTACACGAATGAAAAAGCTCCTTATTGCAATCACTTTCAGTTTTGTACTGTTTTCTTGCGGCAAAAACTTTCTCAATCCCGAACAGATAGATCTGGTTTATAATGACGTTTTCTGGTCAAATGAGAATGATGCTGAAAAAGCAGTATTAGGCGTATATGCATTATATAGGGGTATTATGGTTACGGCGGAAATGTATGAGCGAGGAGATGTAACTACAGGATATTATAGGAGAGGATGGAATGGTGGATCTCCTGATGCATTATACCAGACGGTTAATATACCTGCAAATCAGAGAGCTTGGGGAAACTTAGATGGTATGGCTAATTGGGGTAACTATTATAAGGTGATTGCAATGGCTAATCTAACGCTTTCGCGTATCGAGAAGATGGATGACGGATTATTTTCTAGCGGAAATAAAAATAGACTTTTGGGAGAAGTTTATTTCTTAAGAGCGCTCACTTATTATAATATCGCTACCATATGGGGGCATGCTCCTCTTATTTTAGATCCTATTGAAAGCTCTGAGCAAGTGATAGATGCTGATAATTTATTAATTAATAGAGCACGCGTACCTGATGTCGAAATTATGAATACTGTGCTCGAGGATGTTGCTAAGGCCATTTCTTTGCTTTCTTTTGGAAGACCGGGGTCGGATGATTGGGGTGTGATTGCAAATAAAGGAAGCGCTCTAGCACTTTCAGGATATGCCAATATGTGGATGGCTTTTTTAAAGAAAAGAGATGGAGCGTCTCCTAATGAATACTATACGCAAGCTGTTACAGATCTTGAAAATGTTGTTACTAACGGGGGGTATGTATTAGCTTCTTATGGATCAAGAGAGGCGGTACAAAATCTTTTTAAAGGGAAGTCTTCTGAATCGGTTTTTGAGTTAAGTGTTTCTGCAGCGTTGGGAGAGAGTTATCGTGTAGACGCGGGAGGAATACAGTATTTGACATGTAAAATTCCGCCTTTCGATGGGGATGTAAAAAAAGACAGAGCCAGTAGTATCAATTGGGTTCCGGCCATTAAGAAACCGATGATGTATCCCGAGTATCCCCAGGATAAAAGAGCTGATTGGTTTTTCGCAGCCTGGGAGTCGCCTTATAACGATCCTTTTTCTGACGTGAGTCAAACGGCGGTAGATCGAGAGCTAGTAACATGGTTAACAAAGTTTGCTTCATTCACTCCAGATCCCTCGCGCCAGTGGAACGAATATCTGGGGTATTTTGCAGATGCTAATATTCCTGTTTTCAGATTTACTGATGTAAAACTACTACTTGCAGAAGCATATTATTATACTAACCAGTCTAGTAAAGCCATTCCTATTATCAATGAAATAAGACAAAGAGCAGGCTTGTCTAACTATTCTGGTAGTGATGTATTAAAAGCTATCCTTCAAGAGCGCACAAGTGAACTACAGGGAGAAGGTAAACTGTTCTTTGATTACATACGTAACGGATTTATTGAAAATATGCCGCATATAGACGCCGCTCGCTATAATCAGCAAGGTTATTATTGGCCGGTAGGTAGTAATATTTTATTGCGGAATAAAATGATTCAGCAAACTCCTTACTGGAATGGAAAAACAAGCTGGTAATTATAGTGTCAAGACTTTTTGCATGCGGAGGTTCTATTAACAAAAAAATGTAAAAATGAAAAAGATATTATTCATTGGGTTGTTAGCCGTTTTAATGATGGCCTGCAAAAAAGACTACATTATTGGTGGTACCCGCAATGAAACCAATAAGGTAAACATGACTACCTATGAATTTCTTAAGTCTCAGGAAATTACTCAAAGTGTAGCTCGTTTGTTTGAGCGCGCCAATCTAATTAATGAAATTAATGGAGACGTTACACTTATATCTCCCAACCAATATTCGGTAAACAGATATTTAAGAAGAATTAATAATAGACGATTAAGATTAGATCCTAGAGCCACATTGTGGACGGTAGAAGACATTCCAGTAGAGGATCTGCAGCAATTGAAAATGTATGTGGTTCGAGGTAAATATACTAGCAATGAGTTAAATAGTGAAGGTATCAAACTTGCAACACTTAATGGTACCGATAGTGTTCTGTTAGCTTTAAGAGAGTCCACGGCTGAGCCTGCGGCTGCATGGGATGGGTCAAACGTATCGGGTGCCGGATATCAATACCCCAATTTTATGCAGACCATTCCCAAAAAGGTATTTGTGCATTTTAAACGCGGCGCAAATTGGGAAACTACTGGGGAGCAAAGAGCTGCCTTAGGGTATGATAATCCCGAATGTGATCAAGTGTATCAAATGTACTTGTCAGATGTAGAGACCACCACAGGTGTTGTTCATATACTATATGTGGGGAACTACAATTTTAATGAGCATTACTATTATCACACCCTGTTTTTCTTAGGCACCAGGGCGGATGATTTATTGTAAAATATAAAACTGTAACAGATGAAGAAACTACTTGTATATATCATGATGTTTCTAGTTATATACGCATGTAAGAAAGATCCAGTGGAGAAAGGATTTATAAGTGATGAGATTCGGCTGAAAGGAGCTGATACTATTGATGTGCCTATAGGAATTAGAACCAACACTGATGTGGCCTGGCTGGATGGTTCTTCTCAGCCTGTTGAGTTCTATATTGAAAATATTAGGGATGCTAATGGTAATAGATCAGAACAATTTTTTGAGGAACTACCTTATCGGTCATGGCTTCAACCCTATAATTATTTGACGGATACTACATTGGAGCAGGTTTTGGCCAAGATTTCTGAGCAAAAAGCACCACCGATAATTATTAATAAAACAAATGGTTCTCTCTATTTTTTGGAGACAACAAGTACATTACAAAATCCAGGTGATGTGTTTCATATTGATGTAAGAGTAAAAAATTCAAAAGGTGAGCGCATTATTAAGGACTATGCAAAAATTCGTCTAACACAAAGTGGAAGAGATTTTGATATTAATATGGCAACTACTGCTATATTACTAGTAAATACTAATGGGGAAACCACCTTTACGCTATACGATGATATTCAGGCGGCCACAGCACCGGAGCGTATTCAAAATATTTACGATAATAATGGTAAGGAATTATTTCAACTAACCAGAGTGGCTGATACACCTTATGTTGGGGTGCGTTTAATACTTCAGTTTAAAGATGCTGAAGGCCGCATCTTCGATCCTAGAGATTATGACATATATAGTACTACTACGGATAGTTATTTTAGACTAGGATTGAACAGGGTGAATACCGAGGAAGGTGCCATGGTTGAGTTTCCAATGACTCCATGGCCTGTTAGCTCGGGATTTATGACAACATTTGAAAAAAGTGGCACCTACGATTATTCCATACTAGATACGGCTACTTTGCGAAGAGAAGTATATGAAGAGATGAAATATGCATCTTTAAATCCATGGCCTGAACCTGAGTGGGGGGCTATCAGATGGTATGCCCAATTGAGATCTCAGGTGAAGTTCCTGAGGAGCGGAACGTATAAAATTTCAGTCACTTTCCCTTGTACTTATTTAGATGGTACTTTTAATTAAGTTAATTAATAATTGTAGCATGCTGCATCGATATTATTCCCTTTTCTATTTTGTATTTTTTTTGATAGCTTGTTCTACCCAAAATACAGGTTCAAGAACAGCTAATTCTTCTCCACCTGTTGATGAGCAGCAGGAGATAAAGGTAGCGGTGGTAATACAGGATCCTCGAATACCTTCTATGGGGAATAAAAGATTGCATGAAATATTTAAGACTCCAGGTTATACTTTTTCGTGGCATGATCCTTATGCTCTTACACAGCAGTATAGAGATACTTTATTCTCTGTGAGTCATGGCACCATCAATTATAAGATAGTGAAAATATATGACGACGATAAGTTTTTTACGCGTCTTAAGGGTTCTGATGAGATGTTGAGCTTGGAGCGTGTGGTGGAGCTATTGAATGAGCCTGGTTGGACAACTTTTAAAGAACATGGTACACGATTTGACTATAATGCATTTCTAGATTATTATGGATTTTGTGAAATGCGTGATAAAGGTGAAATTCATGAAGTATGGGTTTGGACCTTCCCTTATGCAGGAGCATGGGAGTCTACTTTTGCGGGACAGAATGCATTTTGGCTTAATTCTACCCCTGTAGAGAATACGTCTTGTAAAGATCTACTTACTATCATGGGGCTTAACTATGAAAGGGAAATGTCTTTGGCTCTTGAAAGTTACGGACATCGCTTTGAGTCAATCATGCGCAAAGTGTATGGAAGATGGGATAATAAGGCTGTTGATAAAAATAATTGGGAGCTTTTTACAACATACGATAAGGTGGATGCTGGAAAAGCACACATTGGAAATATACATTTTCCACCCAATGCGCAGGCCGATTATGATTGGAAAAATTCCTTAATCGTACCAACGCATGCAGATGGGTGGAAGAACTATCCCGACATTTATTCTGCGGCACCGCGTCAGGTGGATTGTAAAGAGTGGCAATGTAGCCATCTGGGATATATGTGTTGGTGGTATCGACATATTCCTCATTTCAAGGGAATCAACAAAAAAGATGGCCATTTAAATAATTGGTGGCGCTATGTTGTAGATTATAATGCTGCTATGAGATACGAATCCTCTTTGAAAAAATAATATTGCAGCACCTAATATTGCAAGTTTTCTTTGATTATAGGTATATAATTATATGGGCAGTATGCTTTATATATTTGAAAATTCTTAGAATTGCTTATCTTTTGGTTGTATTTCGAAATGTGCGCCTTTGATAATTTTTCTTAGATTTTTATACTGCCTATAATGAAGCCGGAAAGGGTAACAATAAAAGACCTGGCCAGACAACTTAATGTTTCAGTTTCTACAGTATATAGGGCATTGCATGATGCTCCAGATGTGAGTGCTAAAACTAAGCAATTGGTAGTAAGCCTTGCAAAGGAACTGAATTATGAGCCTAATGCTATTGCACAAGGTCTGGTAAACAGGCAGTCTAAACTTATTGGCGTACTTGTACCAACTATCCAATCGCATTATTTTTCACAGGCTCTAAGCGGGATGACCGATGTTGCCAATGAAGCGGGTTTCCATATTATTTTTTATCAAAGCAATGAGTGTTTTCAACAGGAGAAAGAGGGCGTGCGACGGCTTGTAGCTTGTAATGTTGATGGGTTATTAATATCTGTTTCTAGTGAAACAAAAAATGATGATTCACTTGCTAATATGAATATTCCTGTTGTAATGTTTGATAGGATATTACATCAATATGATTGCACAAAAGTTATTGTGGATGAATATGAAGGCGCCTATAAGGCTGTAGAGCTGCTTATAAAAAAAGGATGCAAAAGGATAGCGCATATTGCAGGACCTCAAAATTTAACAGTTTGTGCCAATCGATTGAAAGGCTATAAAGATGCGCTGGAAGCGCACGGAATGAGGGCTGATAAAAAAATGATTGCAGTAACAAAGTCATTTGAACATAATGCACTCAAGGCCATTCGTAAAATAATGGAACAACCACAAAAGCCGGATGGGATATTTATGGTGAACGATCTATGTGCCGCTGTGGCCTTGAAGTATTTTAGTAAAAAAGGAATAAGAGTTCCGCATGATGTACAAGTGGTAGGATTTAATGATGACCCTGTCTGCAATATCACGCAGCCCACTATTACGTCTGTTATGCAACCAGCTTATGAAGTAGGAAAGCTAGCTATGGGTTTGCTAATCGATGAAATACTTACTGGATTATCTCAACATAAAACTTATAAACTTAGAACCAGTCTTGTTGTAAGAGAATCTACAAAATGATATAAAGTCGGGAACGTTTCCGGAAACGTTCCCGGTGGCAGTAGTAGAAAACACTATGCAAAAACCGCTCTGGATAAGCGTTGTTGGTTAATTTTATGCGAGATATAAGGCGCCTTGCTCTGTGCGCAAAATGATTTACATTATACTTGGATTGATTATAATGAAAGGCACAAAGAGACAAATACTACTACTATTGTTTTATGGGTTGATTGGATTTTATGCGTATGCTCAAAGGCCGTACCTTTCAAACCTTAGTGCTGACAGTAATTTTCCGCTTTATACTACATATGCCGCAGCAATGGAGCGCTCTAACTTTATTCTGGACGAAGGTTATCATTTTCAATATTACATTCCTAATGCAGGTGCTGATTTTATAACTGATACAGGTGGGGATATTGGTATTGGCTTTTTGATGGATGGGAAATGGGTTTATAAAATAAAGGACATGCACCGTCCGATACTTATTAAAGCTAGCTACCCAGATATGGTAGTATATGAAATGTATCCTTTTAAAGATATTAAGGTTTATGTTTCATTTTTAGTGTACAGTTCTGTTAGTGCAATACTTAGCGTAAAAGTTAAAAACGAAGGAGAAAAGCCTGTACAATTAAGTGTATTGCCTTTTATGAGAAAAAAAGGCATTCCTTTTCGTGAAATATCAAGAATTCAAACAGGATTTAGTTTTTTGCATGAGGAGCTCCCTGATTCTTGGACACGCTCTCATAATCTTCCTTATGTAGATAGCATCCGGAATTACTTTTCTATGCTAGAGGAGCCTGATGATTATTTTATTTTTTATAGTGAAAGCGGAGAGGCTTTTCAATATCCGTTTCCCGATTTGAAAAAACAAAAATCGCAATTACTCTTCCATGGAAGAGCATTCTTGCCCGGCAAAGTTCGTTTCGATAAAGCAGATGAGCATTTAAGATTACAACTGTTTCCTTCTGATAATGATCGGGTATTGATTACCGAAAATGTTCCTGTACTGGGGAGTAACCAAGCTGCTCTTACTAACGATGGCTATTTTAGATTAGATGCAGGTTTGTGTGGTATTGTAGATCAATATACCATTATGGCTGCGGATGCCCAATCGGGCTCTTGTTATAAGGGTGTTATTAGTAAAACACAAATTGCTTCGCAGCGAAATGATATTGAACTAGGCAGTTGTGAGGGACCGCAAAAGCCAATAAATGTAAAACTTGAAAGAACTAAAAGTGGATTAAAAATATTTTGGAAAGAAAATGGTTCCAATAAGTTTGATGTATATAAAAGGGTTTATCCAAAACTTTATTTTGAAAAAATTGCTTCTGATATTTCGCGCAACTTTTATGTGGATAAGAGCCACCCAACAGGACAAATAGTAAGCTACATTATTATTGCAAAAGATCAACAAGGAAATAGAAGCATACATTCTGATGAGGTGTATAATTTGCCACAATCCCGATTTGATGAATATTTATCACAACCCTCTTTACAAAAACACGCTTCGTCGTTATTTGCCCGTATTGTGGGATTTGAGAAAAGAATAACGCTAGCACCAGCTGAGGAGCAAAGAATACATATACAAAGAAGTGTTGCTGAAATTAGTAAGCCTATAAATCATTTATTGGAATTGTCGAACAATGTATGGGCATTAGATCATAATTTATTTCTAAAAGCTAATGAGCGCCTGTTTAGTAAAACTCCCGTATTGCCGTTTGAAAGCAGTGATAAGGAAGCATTATACTGGAGTTGCAATAACATGATGCGTCAGGTATTTTATCCGCCTGAAGGTAAATCTTCGTATAACTACTATGTGTTTTCGAGAGAGCCTACCTGGGGTTGGGGACATGGGGGACAGGTTTTTCATGAAAGTATTACAATGCTCGCCTATGCATATATCGACCCTGTTAGCGCTATGAATTCGCAGCGTGTATATAAAGAAAGGCAATATCCTAACGGATATATCAATTATCGAACAGGTTCCTATCTGGATGAAATCATAGAACATAATGGGCAACTTACTTCCTCCGCTCCATGGTATGCTTGGCTGAACTGGGAGGTGTATTTGATTACTAAGGATAAAGCCTTTCTTAAAGAAATGTATGAGTCTTCAAAGAAGTTTTACCAATTTGTTGTGGCCAATAGAGACTCTGATAAGGATGGTCTTTGTGAATGGGGAGGCGAAGCAATACTAGAATCCGTAAGGGACGCATTGGTAGCAGTATGGGATCAGGTAGGCTATCCCACCAATTTTGAAAGCTTGGATTTAAACTGCATGCTTGTAAACGAAGCTAAAGCCCTTGAGAAAATGGCCGAAGAACTGTCCTTAAAAGATGAGGCTTTAACATGGCGGAAGATTATACCCGGAGGAGCAAGCTGATTAATGAAGTGTTTTGGGATGAAGTCAATGGTTTTTACTACAATGTGAATAAGGTTGATCATAGTTTTACATTTAAAGTCAGCAACGATCTGAAACGCGATGAGATTATCGGATTTCTTCCTTTATGGGCAGGAATAGCTACTCCTCAACAAGCACAAAGACTCGTGGCTAAGCTAACCGATACTACAGCATTCTGGAGAAAATATGGCGTCCCCTCTCTGTCAGCACAAGATGCTTATTATAATCCTAAGGGATACTGGAATGGACCTGTATGGGTAGAATGGAATTATCTTATAATGCGGGGGCTGTTGAATTATGGTTATAAAAAAGAGGCTATTGCCTTAGTTGATAAGATATGTGAAGGAATGATTGAGGTACTGAAAAAAGATCATAATCTGTGGGAATTCTATAGTCCGGATGAAGCTTGGGGAGGGTATCATAAAACATACATCTGGGCTGGTATTATTAATCGCATGATGATGGATGTTTATGAGTTTAAAACTAGTTTATAAAGCAGATAAATTTTAATCTAAAACGGACTTAATTATGATGCGAGGATGGAAAATATTCTTACTACTAGGTGCTTTTTTAAGTTGTGTTTATAATACTATGGGACAAAATTATATGAATAATCGACCACCTTTAGTGCCCAAAAAGTACATTGAATTACCTCTAGGTAGTATCAAAGCACGTGGCTGGTTGGAAGAGATGCTTATAAGACAAAAAAATGGTGCTACAGGAAAGCTCGATGAACTTTATCCCAGTGTAATGGGGCCCCGAAATGGTTGGCTGGGTGGAGATGGCGATCAATGGGAGCGTGGGCCCTATTGGATCGATGGGTTATTGCCCTTAGCTTATATTCTCGATTCAAAGGAGCTGATTGCGAAAACACAGCCCTGGATTGAGTGGGCAATAAAGAGTCAACAGCCTAACGGATATTTTGGGCCCTTGACCGATTATGGTCCGGAGCCTGGTTTACAGCGCGATCGTGCACAAGATTGGTGGCCGAAGATGGTGATGTTGAAGGTGCTCCAACAATATTATTCAGCTACTAATGATAAACGTATTATAGATCTATTATTAAAGTATTTCCGATATCAGCTGAATACGCTACCGCAAAAACCCTTAGGCCATTGGAGTTTCTGGGCCGAATATAGGGCTGCAGATAATCTGAATGTGGTGTACTGGCTGTATAATATTACGGGAGAGAAGTTCTTGTTAGAACTGGGAGATCTAATTCATAAGCAGACTTTCGACTTTAAAACATATCTCACAACAGAAGCCATTATATCCCGATTTAACAATATGCACGGAGTGAACCTTGCTCAAGGGTTAAAATCTCCCATTATTTACTATCAAAAATCAGGTGATATAAGTGATGTGCAATCTGTAAAGACTGGACTACAACTCTTAAAGCACTATCATGGTTTTCCAACTGGTATGTACGGTGCCGACGAAATGATGCATGGAGCAAATCCTACGCAGGGGTCGGAGCTCTGCTCCGCTGTGGAGTTGATGTATTCATTGGAGAATATGCTGGTCATTACGGGAGATGTCGATTTTGCAGATCATTTAGAGCGTATCGCCTTTAATGTATTACCTTCTCAGATTGATGAGCATTTTATCAATAGACAGTACTTTCAGCAAATAAATCAGGTAAAGATTAGTAGAGATATTCGCAATTTTGATATTAATCATGCAGAGACTGATGTTCTCTATGGATTTTTAACAGGTTTTCCCTGCTGTACATCTAATATGCATCAGGGCTGGCCTAAGTTTACGCAGCACTTGTGGTTTGCTACTAGCGATAATGGTGTGGCTGCATTGGTATACGCACCAAGTGTGGTGAACTTGAAAGTGGGGCCGGGTATTCCCGTAACTATAAGAGAAGAAACTTTTTATCCTTTCGATGAAACGATTCGATTCACAATACAATTTGAAAAGCATGCAGCGGTAAGATTTCCTTTTCATTTTCGTATCCCCAAGTGGTGTTCTTCTCCTAAAATTTCAATAAATGGTCATTCTCAAGCAGTGGATGTTAAAGACGGCATCATCATACTTGACAAAGAATGGAGAAATGGCGATGTAGTTGAGCTGCAATTGTCCATGGAAGTGACGCTGTCTAGGTGGTATGAACAATCGGTAGCAGTAGAAAGAGGTCCTCTGGTGTACGCACTAAAGGTGGATGGAAAAAAGGAAGAGCATCGTTTCTCCGATAAAGATTCAAAATTCGGTACAACATATGTGACCTATGAGCCTACTACGCCCTGGAATTTTGGATTTACCGAAAATGCTGTTAGAAATGTAAAGGAACATTTTAAGGTGGTAAAGCAACATATATCTAAAGACGTTTATCCATGGCGCGCGCAAAATGCTCCTATACACATAGAAACAGTCGGTCGACAACTTCCATTTTGGACAATGTATAATAATATGGCAGGGCCACAGCCTAATGGTAACACCGTTTCAGGTAGCTCATTGTTGCGCGAGTTGCCGGAGCACAAAATAGTACTGATCCCTTTTGGATGCACTATATTGAGAGTTGCTGAATTTCCGGTAATACGAAACTGATAAATTATATGAGAATTACCTATCGTCATACATGGTTTGCTACGCTATGTATATTTATCGTAAGTGTTGTAGGCGCCCAAAGCCCCAAGGTGATAAAGATAAGCGACGAGGCTACGGTTACAGCAATTGATGATATTCTATTGCCTACGCCTTTACCAATTGTGTCTTTTGAGCTTGACAAAAAACCAGTTTTACCTTCTGAAGTTAAAGCATTGATAAAAGTAACGGTGCGTCCAGAGAATGATTTTTCTCCCGGATATAAAGCAGTTGTTACGTTTCAAAACGTTTCTGATAAAAAAATAAATCTTAGAAATGTTGTGCCATTCGGTACTCAGGCCAAAAATGCTTACATAACAGGCTATGGGGAACATGGCTTATCGCGCTCTCATATTTTTCTTTCGTGGCGCACTCCTGTCAATTGTATTTTGCCCGATAATGCATGGGAACTTGGATTTAGTGCTTGGGATGCTACCACATCAAAGTCTATATGTGCTTTGATGCGACGAGATCGTAAGTCAGCAGTAAAAACTGCTATATCCAGATTTGAAAATGTGTTAGAACCGGGAGGTTCCCTTAGTTATCATTTGTATGTTGATTATTATAAAGGTTCTTGGCAAGAGGGTTTACGACTCATGTTTCAAGAACGTTATCTTTATGATGTTGACAGCTTCGATAGTTCATTATTTGAGCGAGAGGATTTAAAATGGATCCGTCATGCGTATGTGATGCATCTCATGATGGCATGGGATAAGGATTATTATAACGCAGCGGATGGTAAATTTCATTTAGGAGATTTTTTAAGAAAAGGCAGAAAATTATACGGTGGTGATGATGTAATTGGTATTTGGCCTACTTGGCCAACGTTGGGTTTGGATCAGCGTAATCAATTTGACATGTTTAGGGATCTCCCTGGTGGAATGGAGCAGATTAGACGATTGGTGGATACCTGTCACATGATGAACACAAAGATGTTTGTGGCATATAATCCTTGGGATGAGAGTACGCGTGCTGAAGATCATGTGTTGGGTCTAGCCGATATTATTCGTAATACCAATAGTGATGGGGCCATCTTAGATACAAAGGGTGAGTCGAGTAAGGAATTGCAAGAGGCTGCAGATGGAGTGAAGAAGGACGTGATCATGTACAGTGAGGGAATGGCGGTGCCAAAGGATATGCAAGGAATTGTATCAGGAAGAGTACATAATGCATTATATTATCCCCCTTTGCTAAGTATTACAAAATTTATAAAGCCCGATTTTGCTATTTTTCGTGTAGCAGAATTATTCAAGGAGCCTATTCAGCGAGAGTATGCTACCGCTTTTTTTAATGGCTACGGTACTGAATTAAATATTTTCAGGCCGGGTAAGCCAGAGTGGGCAGATGAACAATACAGATACCTCGGGCGTACGAGTCGTATTCTGCGAGAGAATACCTATAATTTTACCGCTAAGAACTACACCCCACTAATCCCCACCTTAAGGGATTCTATATACGTCAATAAATGGCCTGGTGAGGAGAAGACCATTTATACGATTTATAGCATCATCCCCGAAGGGTTTATGGATTATCTCTTTGAAGTGGATACGGCTGCAGATAAGCATTTTGTAGATATCTGGCATCATAAGGAAATAAAACCGAAAGTAATTAACGGTAAAGTGTATATACCCGTAGAAACGGATGCCTTTAGCAAAAAATATTTAGGAACTAATAATGAAGGTGCTGTGGATTGTATAGCGCAATTTCCTCTTCTACTTAGTACGCAACTGTTCGGCGATACACTTTATATAGATGCTGATAGAGGTGATAGTATTTGCATATGGGCCGGTAATCCTTCATATGAAAAGACTCCTTATACGGTAAAGGCCGGCAAGCATGCCATAAAATTGCTAGAGCATTTTGGTCTTTTTGAGGGGAAATTTGTAGTGCAGCTATTTTCAAATGGTATATTATTGGATGAAAATATTCATGAGATTTTACCCGGTACTCCCAGGCTGAATAGTAAAGTGAGTAGAACACCTAAAGCCAATGGCAAGGAAAAAGATATGGTGAGAATTCCAGCAGGGACATTTACCTTTAAGGCTACCAATGGTGACGAATTTATCCCATATCCCTCCTACAATCAAGGGCAGGTATATCATATGCCGTCTTTCATGATGGACCGATATCCCGTAACGAATGCACAGTATTATGAGTTTCTGAAAAGCAGTGGCTATCAGCCTAAGGATACAGTAAATTTCTTAAAGCATTGGAAAGATGGAAAACCTGTTTCTGGGGAGGAACACTATCCTGTTGTGCATGTAAGTTATGAAGATGCTGTTGCCTACGCTAATTGGGCCGGTAAGCGATTGCCTACTTAGGTGGAATGGCAGTATGCAGCGCAAACCACGGATTACCGAGACTGGCCCTGGACAAAAGATGCAAAAGGCATTGTGAGAGAAGAAGAGCCGGTTACAGGAACCCTTACAGTTTTTAAAATAAAAGGAGTGGATAGTACACAAGCAAATACAGGCGATGGCAAGCTGTATCCTGTAGGGAAGTATAAAAACGGTGTAAATCCCAATGGTCTGTATGATTTAAGTGGCTGTGTATGGCAGCTTACTAATGATATTTATCAGGTAGGCAATTATACCTATATAATTATGAAAGGCGGCTCTTATTATAATCCCACTTCTAGCTGGTGGTATGTTCAGGGTGGACCGCGTGAGGTGCATTTCAGACAGTTTCTTTTAAGAGTTTCTCCGGGATTTGAAAGAAATGCTACGGTAGGATTCAGGTGTGTAAAGGATTTCTAATACTGTACGACGTTTCGCTAAATTAATTTTAGCTTAAACGGAAAAGGGCGATAATTGTCCTTTTCCGTTTTTTATATGTGTTTTGGTCAAGCTGTCGTAGAAAAAAAATCAAAAAAATTTGTTTGTAATCAATTCCTGTATTATCTTGTGCCGCTCATGCAAGTAACTTATACACATACTACTGCTATTATTTTGGTGGTGTCCACAACCACCACTACCACCATTACCACAACCCGTTAAGGGTTGTACGCTATTATATTACCATTCTCGGGCCCTCGGAGGCTGTTCTGAAAGAAAATCCTAAACATTTAACTTTAATTGTTTCAAACCATGAAGGTTTTAAAATTTGGTGGCACATCTGTAGCCAATGCGGAAAATATCAGTAAGGTTGTATCTATTGTAAAGAATACTATCAGAGAGGATAAAGCAGTTGTAGTAGTATCGGCTTTGGGTGGACTGACGGATATGCTTTTAAAATCGGCTGCTTTTGCTGCAGAGGGTAATGAAGATTACAAGCAATTGATTGCTGAAATTGAAAAACGGCATTTCGATACGGTAAAAGCGCTCATCCCAGTAGCACATCAAAGTCACTTATTGAGTATAGTGAAAACTGCAGTTAATGAAATTGAAGACATTTGTAACGGGATTTTTCTGTTGAATGAGATTACACCCCGTATTAAGGACAGACTAGCTGCTTACGGTGAATGGTTGTCCTCGCAGATTATTGCAGCTTATATGCAATTTGATGGTGTAAAAGTGCAATGGGTGGACGCCCGGGAGATGATAAAAACCAATAGTAATTACACACAGGCGCAAGTTGATTTTTCCTTGACTTTGCCCAATATCGCGCGTACATTGGATCATAAATCTTGTGATGTATATATCGTTTCCGGATTTATTGCAAGCAATGAGAAGGGTATTACCACTACCATAGGGCGTGGTGGCTCGGATTACACTGCGGCTATTATTGCGGCTGCGCTGAATGCCGACACGCTTGAAATTTGGACTGATGTGAGCGGTATGATGACCGCCGATCCACGTTTGGCTGCCAATGCAAAGGTGATTGACCGCATTTCTTACGGAGAAGCTATGGAGCTTTCGCATTTTGGTGCGAAAGTTATATATCCGCCTACACTACAGCCAGTGATGAACAAAAATATACCGGTATGGATTAAAAATACTTTTGCTCCCGAAGATCCTGGTACTTTAATAGTAAATGATGAACAATCGGTAGTGGCCGCTGCATCTGAGAATATTGTGCGCGGCATTTCAAGCATCAATAATATTGCATTGCTGAGCCTGGAAGGAAGCGGTATGGTGGGGATACCTGGATTTTCCAAAAGATTGTTTGAGGCCTTGAGTCAGGAGCGCATCAATGTCATATTGATTACACAAAGTTCTTCGGAGCATTCCATATGTGTGGCTGTTGATGCCTCTAAGGCAGAGCTCGCTAAGCAAGCCGTGGATGCAGCTTTTGCAGGAGAGCAGGCATTGCAGTTGGTGGATCCTTTAAAAGTTGAAACCGGATTGTCGATCGTGGCTTTAGTAGGAGAGCAGATGAAAAGCCATCCGGGTGTAAGCGGGCGTATGTTCAGTGCTTTGGGAAGAAATGGTATTAACGTGAGGGCTATTGCACAGGGTTCTTCTGAGAAGAATATCAGTGCCGTTGTGTCGACCGAGGATGTAGCAAAGGCTATTAATGTATTGCACGAAGACTTTTTTGAAACCACTTACAAACAGGTGCACCTGTTTATTGTAGGAGTGGGTAATGTGGGATCTAAATTATTGGAGCAGATCGATCAGCAAAATGCTTGGTTGCAGGAACGTTTAAAGTTGAAGATAAATGTGGTGGGGATTAGTAACAGCCGCAATATGATGTTCCATAAAAAGGGTATCGATCTAAAAAGTTGGAAGGAAGAGCTACCTAAGGCACAACCCGCGTCACTGCAGGATTTTGTAGAAATAGCACTTTCGCACAATCTGCGTAACTCCATATTTGTAGACATTTCGGCTAATGCAGAGGTTGCGGCAGTATACGATCGATTTTTACAGAAAAGTGTATCTGTGGTGGCATGTAATAAGATTGCTGCTTCATCGGAGTATAAAATATATAAAAGATTGAAAGAGCTGGCAAGCGCGTATAACTGCAAATTTTTGTTCGAAACCAACGTCGGCGCCGGATTGCCGGTAATAGGTACTTTAAATGATCTGGTACATAGCGGCGATAAAGTACATAAAATAGAAGCAGTATTGAGCGGAACTCTCAATTACGTATTCAATCATTATGACGGTAGTCGTTCTTTTTCTGAGGTGGTAAGACAGGCCCAAGCCGAGGGCTATACTGAGCCTGATCCTCGACTGGATTTGGGAGGTACTGATGTGATGAGAAAAATCCTGATTCTGGCACGGGAGGCTGGATATGAGATGGAAATGTCGGACATTGTGAATAATGCTTTCCTGCCTGCTGAATGCATGGAAGGTTCGGTAGAAGCGTTCTACGAATGTATGCAGCGCCATGAGGCACACTTCAGGAAATTGTTGGAGGAGGCAAAGGAGAAAAATTGCAAGCTTAAATTTGTAGCCACTTTTGAAAATGGAAAAGCGGCAGTAGGTCTGCAACATATCAGCCCAGATAATGATTTGTACAATCTATATGGAAAAGACAATGTGGTGCTGTTCTATACTTCCCGCTACGCCGAGCAGCCATTAGTAATTAAAGGCGCTGGTGCCGGTGCTGATGTGACTGCTAGTGGCGTATTTGCTGATATAGTAAGGGCGGCCCAATAAGCTCCTAAATTTTGGTAGTAAACTGAAGTAATTATGAGTATTAAGATAAAATCTCCCGGAACAGTAGCCAACCTGGTATGTGGATTTGATATCCTAGGATTGGCTCTCGATAAGCCTTACGACATTATGGAGTTTGAGCTTATTGATACACCGGGTGTAGTGATTGAAAACAGAGACGATTTTAATTTACCTACCGATCCTGAGAATAACGTAGCTGGGGTGGTATTGTTGGCTGCTTTGGAAAAGGCAGGTATTAATAAAGGAATAAAGGTTGTCATAGAAAAACACATAAAGCCCGGTAGTGGATTGGGATCTAGTGCGGCTAGTGCAGCCGGTGCTGCAGTAGGAGCAAATAAATTACTGGGCAACATTTTTTCGCGTGATGAGCTGGTACAGCTAGCCATGATTGGTGAAAAACTGGCTACCGGCGTAAAGCATGCTGATAATATTACTCCTTGTATCTTGGGTGGAATTACGCTAATTCGCTCTATTCATCCGCTAGATATTGTGCCATTGGCAAGTCCTGATTTGTATGTAACGGTAGTGCATCCACAGATAGAAGTGCGGACATCCGATGCCCGTCAGATTTTGCGGAAACAGGTTTACCTGAAGGATGCTATTAAGCAATGGGGAAATATTGCTGGGCTGGTAGCCGGTTTTATGAGTAACGATAAGGATTTAATCGGTCGTTCGATGGAGGATGTAATTATAGAACCGGTGCGTAGTATTCTAATCCCCGCATTTGATGAAGTAAAACAAAAGTGTAAAGAAGCAGGTGCTCTGGGGGGAGGTATCTCCGGTTCGGGGCCGTCTATATTTATGTTAAGCGATGCAGAAGCTACAGCACAAAAGGTAGGAGAGATCATGAAAAGTGTGTACGATGGACTCGGTATTGAAAACTATGTGTATGTGACCACCATTAACAAAAACGGTGTAGAAGAAATTGCTTAATAGTATGAAGTGCTTATAAAGCGATAACGAATCTTGTATTATTACAATTGTAAATTGAAATGAATTATTATAGCCTGAATCAGCAATCACCGATTGTTTCGTTTAAAGATGCTGCCATACAAGGACAAGCTCCGGATAAAGGATTGTATTTTCCTGAGAAACTCCCTAGAGTTAATGAGACATTGATCAAAAACATCGAAAGCATTGCAGATGTTAATATTGCATTTGAAGTAATGAAGCCCTATGTGGCAGGTTCCATCGATGATGAAAATCTTTACAGAATTGTAAAAGAAACCATCAGTTTTCCCATCCCTTTAAATAACATCAACGACCAAATTGCTTCGTTGGAGTTATTTCATGGGCCTACACTTGCTTTTAAAGATGTAGGTGCCCGTTTTATGAGTCGTTGTTTGGGATATTTTTTAAGAAATGAGGATCGCGAAGTAACAGTACTGGTAGCTACCTCCGGTGATACCGGCGGTGCCGTGGCTAATGGCTTTTATAATGTGGAGAATGTGAATGTGGTGATATTGTATCCCAAAGGCCGTGTGAGCCCTGTCCAGGAAAAGCAACTCACTACACTGGGTAATAATATTACGGCACTGGAAGTAGATGGCAGCTTTGATGATTGTCAGCGCATGGTGAAGCAGGCTTTTGCCGATAAGGAAATCAATGAGCAAAAGTTTCTTACTTCGGCCAATTCTATAAATGTAGCTCGTTGGTTACCGCAACAGATTTATTATTTCTTAGCGTATAAGCAGTGGAAAGAAAAATCTATTTCGCCTGTGGTTTGTGTGCCTAGTGGTAACTTTGGAAATATCTGCGCGGGGATGCTGGCTAAAGTAACGGGATTACCTTTGGGGCACTTCATCGCGGCCTGTAATGTCAATGATATCGTATCGCACTACTTGCAGACACAAGAGCTGGTGCCTAAGCAAACTACGCCTACTTTATCCAACGCCATGGATGTAGGCAATCCAAGCAATTTTATAAGAATTATCGAGCTCTATAATAAACAATTTCCCGAACTCAAGAACAACTTATCTGCATATACTATCACAGATGCGGAGACACTAGCTACTATCAAAATAGTGGCTGAAAAGTATCAATATACATTAGAGCCGCATGGTGCAGTAGCATATCTCGCATTGGAACGCTATCTTGAGAACCATTCTACAGAAAGAGGCTTTATACTGGAAACAGCCCATCCGGTAAAATTCCCCGATGCTGTAAAGGAGGCTACCGGAAAAGATGTTGAGGTGCCTGCCGTTTTAGAAGAGATGATGCATCGTCCTAAAAAATCAATATTGATGAAGCCTGAATTTGAAGCATTGAAATCTTGGCTACTCGAAGAAAGAAAATAACCATATTGTTAAAAGTTGGTAAGTTCATCAAGATTTGTGTAAATGGATTTACTTTGCCCTACAAATGCACGATCTGGAACCATATTATAACTGGCAACACATTTATGTGAGCGAAGAGGATGAACGTTCTCCCTTTTACGGTATAGAGCATTCTCAGTTTGAATATTCATCCACTATCTATAATTATTATATACATCCTCAATGGGATTATTTTGGTAGCAATACGTTATATCTGAAGGTATTGATGGCCGATTACGATGAAGGGTATGTTATCATTGAAATGATAGGTGAGTGGAATGATGCTGTAGAAAATGATATCATGACACTGAAGAGGAAGGTGCTGGAAGTATTTATGAAGGAGGGGATTTATAAGTTCATTTTAATTGTAGAAAACGTAATGAACTTCCACAGTAGTGATAGCGAGTATTATGAAGAATTGTACGATGAGTTAGCTGATCAAGAAGGGTGGATTATTTGCCTGAATATGCCCATTCAGACCCAATATGATTTCAACAGGTTGCGACTCAACCGATATGTGGAACTCATGAACATTGAGAACTGGCGCGTATACAAGCCCTATCATCTTTTTAAGAAGATAGATGATGAGTTATCTCGAAGGCTACCACTGTAGCCTTCAATCGTTTTCATACCGATTTGTCACATTTTTGTAAACTTTTCACAATTCTGTGCTATTTTTGTGGCATTCACAATTTAGAGTAATCATATATGAAGTGGTCCCAAATTTTTACTTCGAGCGTAGGAAAGAAAATTATAATGGCCGGTTCGGGGCTTTTTTTAGTGGCCTTTTTGGTAGTACATGCCGGTTTAAATGCCTGTATATGGGCTAATGACGGTGGGGTGATGTTTAACAAGGCTGCTCACTTCATGGGTGCTAGCATCGTTCCTCGTATCTTAGAGATTGGTCTTTTTGTATTTTTCCTTTTACATATTATACAGGGATTAGTACTGGAAGTACAAAATCGCAGCAAACGTAAAATAGGTTACGCTATAAAACTGGGCAACAGAGGTAGTAAGTGGTATAGCAGAGCCATGGGAATTTTAGGTTCTATTATTCTGATTTTTCTGGTGGTACACCTTACAGACTTCTGGATACCTTCCCGTTTTGGAGGGCTGGAGCCTGTATATATAGATCTGGCTACGAATCAGATTGTGCCTGCAGGCGCCGAAGGTGCTAAAGAGTTTCACAATCTGTACGCTGAAATGGCGTATAAGTTTACCAGCTTCCCTGTTATTAGCATTATTTACATCATCGGGGTTATCGCCTTGTTCTGGCACCTAGTTCATGGTATTCAGAGCGCTTTTCGCACGTTTGGTGTAACCAATCAGCGTTATATTAATTTGTTGACTGTTGCAGGGTGGATTTTTGCCATTATTATCTGTGGTGCATTCATTATGATGCCCATCAGTTTTATGGCAGGGTGGATTAGCTAAGCAGTTATTTGTAATAGAACTACAGCTAAGTGTAAGTTATTACACGGAAGCTGACCTTATAAGAAGAGATAAATACGAATTCACAGATCTCGGATCATAAATCGTAATTGAATGAAGCTTGATTCTAAAATACCGGCGGGCAAGCTGGAAGAAAAATGGAGCAATTACAAAAGCCATTGTAAGTTAGTGAACCCGGCCAATAAAAGAAAGCTGGAAGTAATTGTTGTGGGTACAGGTTTGGCAGGTGCTTCTGCAGCAGCCAGCTTGGGTGAGCAGGGGTATCGTGTGAAGGCTTTCTGTTTTCAGGATTCTCCTCGTCGCGCGCACTCGATTGCGGCGCAGGGTGGTATCAACGCCGCCAAAAATTATCAGAATGATGGAGATTCTGTTTTCCGTCTGTTCTACGATACTATCAAAGGAGGCGATTACCGTGCGCGTGAGGCCAACGTACATCGTCTGGCCGAAGTGAGCGTGAATATTATCGACCAATGCGTGGCGCAAGGGGTACCTTTTGCACGCGAATATGGTGGATTGTTGAACAACCGCTCTTTCGGTGGTGTACAAGTAAAAAGAACTTTTTATGCTGCGGGACAAACAGGTCAGCAGTTGTTATTAGGTGCCTACCAGGCCTTACAACGTCAGGTGGCATTGGGCAATGTGCAGATGTATAGCCGACACGAAATGCTGGATGTGGTGATCATCGATGGTAAAGCCCGCGGTATCATAGCTCGTAATCTGGTAACCGGACAACTTGAAAGATTCTTTGGCCATGCTGTAGTACTGGCTACAGGTGGATATGGTAACGTATTTTACCTGTCTACCAACGCCATGGGAAGTAACGTAACTGCTGCATGGAGAGCACATAAAAGAGGTGCTTTCTTTGCCAATCCTTGTTTCACTCAAATACACCCAACTTGTATTCCGGTTTCAGGAGATCATCAAAGTAAACTGACTTTGATGTCTGAATCGCTTAGAAACGACGGACGCATCTGGGTTCCAAAAAATCCCAATGATACCCGTAAGCCTAATGATATTCCGGAAGAAGAAAGAGATTACTATCTGGAAAGAAGATATCCAGCGTTCGGAAACTTAGTACCTCGCGATGTGGCCAGCCGTGCAGCGAAAGAACGTTGTGACGCCGGTTACGGAGTAGGTACCACCAAGCAGGCTGTATATCTTGATTTTAGATACAATCTCATCAATAAATACGGCCGTGCCGAAGCTAATAAGCGTGGTATTCAAAATCCCGATGAAGAAACTTTGGTGCGTTTGGGTAAAGAAGTGGTGAAAGAGGAGTACGGTAACCTTTTTGATATGTATGAAAAGATTACCGGCGAAAATCCTTACGAAGTACCTATGCGTATTTATCCTGCCGTTCACTATACCATGGGAGGTCTTTGGGTGGATTATGAGCTGATGACTACGGTGCAGGGCTTATACGCAATTGGTGAGTGTAACTTTAGTGATCACGGAGCCAACCGTCTGGGAGCATCCGCATTAATGCAGGGCTTAGCTGATGGGTACTTTGTGTTACCATATACTTTGGGTAACTATCTGGCTAATGAAATTTCCGTGAAGCCCATTCCTACTACTGATAAGGCTTTTATTGAAGCCGAAGCTGCCGTGAACGAGCGTATCCAGCGCCTGATGAATGTGAAGGGTACTCAGTCTGTAGAAAGCTTCCACAAACGTCTGGGTAAAATTATGTGGGATAAGTGCGGCATGGCACGTAATGAGCAAGGACTACAAGAAGCAATCCGGGAAATAAGACAACTGAGAGAAGAGTTTTGGAAACATGTGCGCATTCCGGGAGGCATCTATGAAATGAATCCGGAGCTGGACAAAGCTAATCGGGTATCGGACTTTTTGGAACTGGCAGAACTGATGTGTATTGATGCATTAAACCGTAGAGAAAGCTGTGGTGGTCACTTCCGTGAAGAAAGCCAGACCGAGGACGGGGAAGCTTTGAGACATGATGACGAATTCATGTATGTAGCTGCATGGCAATATATCAGCGAAAGCAATTGGGAGCTTCATAAAGAAGACCTAGTGTACGAAGTGATTAAGCCTAGCCAGCGTAATTATAAATAGTTCATTGTAACCATTGATATTTACTTGTTCGTAGATCGTGGTATTTATTTGAGAATTGACAAAAGGTTCAGTTCTTCAAAGTTTGAAATTAACTAATTAAAGATGGAACATTATACTATGAACCTCACCTTGAAGGTGTGGAAACAAAAGGATGCAAATAGCAAGGGTGGTTTTGAAACCTATCATGTAAAAAATATTTCCTCGGAAATGTCTTTCTTGGAAATGTTTGATGTGCTGAATGAGCAGTTGGTGAAAGAGGGTAAAGAGCCTATTGCATTTGACCACGACTGTCGGGAAGGGATTTGTGGTATGTGCTCCATGTATATCAATGGACGCCCGCATGGTCCCTGGCACGGTACTACTACCTGTCAGCTGCATATGCGTGCTTTCAAAGATGGCGATACTATTGTAGTAGAGCCCTGGCGTGCGAATGCATTTCCTGTAGTAAAGGATTTGATTGTGGACAGATCAGCCTTTGATCGTATCATACAGGCAGGAGGTTATATATCGGTAAATACCGGAGTTACGGTAGATGGGAATGTGATTCCTATACCGAAAGAAAATGCAGATAAGGCTTTCGCTGCAGCTACCTGTATCGGTTGTGGCGCTTGCGTAGCAGCATGTAAAAACGCTTCGGCCATGCTGTTTGTATCGGCGAAAATCTCTCACCTGGCATTGCTGCCTCAAGGTGACCCCGAAAGAGAAATGCGTGCATTAAACATGGTGGCACAAATGGATAAGGAAGGATTCGGTGCTTGTACCAATACCAGAGCTTGCGAAGCCGTATGTCCGAAAGAAATCAAGATTACCAATATCGGAAGATTGAATAGAGAATATTTACGTGCTGCTGTGAATGTAGATGAAAAGATGGATTAATAGAAACTTATTATAGCTAAAAGCTCGTCGTAAATCGACGGGCTTTTTTATTATATCAATTGATGCAGAAGGTTAGTATAGTTCATCTGCACTGGGACCATAAGTACCGGGAATGGGAATATTTAATAACCTGAGAAATACTCCCAGCTGTGCCCGATGATGTACGGTTTGGTTAAAACACATTCGAATAACTTCTGCTTTGGGCTGATTGCTGTGAATGGTTGAACCCGTACGTAAAACCCAGTAATCTTGCAACTTGGACTCATTTTCCGGATTATTTAAATAAGCTCGAGCTTGAGCGACGTTATTTTCGTAAAAACTCAATAACGAATCGAGGGTTGTAAGCGGGGCAGGAGCATTCCCAGCTGCGGTAAAATCAAGCTCCGTAGTATCAAAGACGGAGACAATCCATGAGGGCAGCTCTGCTATATGTGTAGCTAAGTCTCTTAAAGACATGCTTTTAGGATGTGGTTTCCAGTCGAATTTTTCTTCCGGAAGGATACTTAAAAACTTTCGGGTGATTAATACTTCATTTTCGAATTCGCGAGCAAAAATTGGCAGATGCTTCATAAGTTTAAATTTTTATTACACTAAGTAACGAAGAGGTTATGACAGCACCCTGTCAACAATTAAGAGCATTGTAATCTTTTTTCTATATTTTTTAAATTTCTCACTAATATATCTTTTAAGCTTTGTGGCTCTACAATGGTGGCAAATTCGCCTATCATCATAAAATATCGGGCAAAATTTTCTAAGGAGCTGGTAAGATAAGTCATCCGTGTAATATCACCATTAATCTCCTGATTTAGGAAACCCAAATAATATTTCTGATCCCCCAGATATTTCAGAATTGATGTATCCACTTCAATCACTACTTTCTCCAGTTCTTTTTCCTTTTTGAGTTTGTTGATAAAACTATCTAGTGTGGGATGGGAGGCATGAAATACCTCATCGGTTACATTCAGATAGCTGATGCGGTCGGTTCGGAAAGTGCGATAATCGTTGCGCAGTCTGCAAAAAGCCACCAGATACCAGTAATTACCGTGATAATAAATGCCTATGGGCTCCAATGTCCTATTGGTATAGGTTTCTGCATCAGCCTTGGTATAGCCTATTTTAATTACTTGTTTGTCGGCAATAGTTTTTAGCAACCGCTGTATATACAGATCGTCCTTGGTTTTAGGAATATAATCGTTGGGTAGCACTTTAATACTGTTTTCTACCGCTTCGAGACGATCTTTTTCTTTGTACCGCAATACTGCTCTTATTTTATACATAGCAGCTTTAAATTGTTTCGCGGACGATGCATCGGCAAATCGGTCCATCATTTTCTCGGCGGTAAGCAGCGAAAAAGCTTCTTCTTCGCTAAACATTACCGGAGGCAGGCGGTAGCCTTCCATTATCGAGTAGCCTTTGCTAGCTTCTCCGTAAATGGGTATTCCTGCTTGTTCAAGGGCTTTAATATCTCGATACACTGTGCGCAAGCTCACTTGAAAGCGCTCGGCTATATCGGCGGCTTTTACCACCCGTTTCGATTGAAGTTGTATCAGAATCGAAGTCAGACGGTCAAACCTTTTGGCATCGGAGGTGCTCATAGAGTAAAAATAAAGCTTGAAAAGCATAACCGCCCCTCAAATATATCAGGTCGGCCTGTTTTGCTCTAAAAAATAAAATTACAAACAGTAAATTTGCAACCCTATGCAATTATCGAAAAATTTTGAACCCGCTCAGGTAGAACAGTTTTGGACAAAACGTTGGAAAGAACAAAGGTATTTTGAGAGCAAACCCGATAACCGTAAGCCTTTTACGGTTGTTATTCCACCACCCAACGTTACAGGTGTGCTGCACATGGGACACACCCTTAACGAGACCGTGCAGGACATATTGGTGCGTCGTGCCCGTATGAGCGGATATAATGCCTGCTGGGTACCCGGTAGCGACCATGCCTCCATTGCTACTGAGGCCAAAGTGGTGCAAATGCTGCGTGAAAAAGGTATTGAAAAAAGCTCCCTTACTCGCGAGGAGTTTTTAAAATATGCTTTTGAGTGGAAAGAAAAATATGGAGGTATCATCTATAGTCAGATTGAAAGATTGGGGTGTAGTGTGGACTGGAATCGGGTTACATTCACTATGGATGATGATTATTATAAAGCGGTAATTAAGGTGTTTGTAGATCTGTATAGAAAAGGGTTGATTTACCGCGGCGCCAGAATGATTAACTGGGACCCAGTTGCTAAAACAGCACTGAGTGATGAGGAAGTAGAATATCGCGAAGTACAGAGTAAATTGTACTATGTACAATATAAGTTAGATGGGCAGGATGGCTACATTACTATTGCTACTACCAGGCCGGAGACCATTTTAGGTGATACCGCTATTTGTGTAAACCCTAATGATGAGCGTTATCAACACCTGAAAGGTGCTTATGCATTTGTTCCACTAATTAACCGTCGCATACCGATCATTTTTGACGAGTATGTGGATATGGAGTTTGGAACAGGTGCCTTAAAGATTACGCCTGCGCATGACATCAACGATTACAATATCGGTTTGAAACACAACCTGGAGGTTATAGATACTTTGAATGATGACGGTACGCTGAGCGAAGCTGCCCAAATGTATGTGGGTGAAGACCGTTTCGAAGTGCGTAAGAAAATTGCTGTGGATTTGGAGGTTGCCGGTAATCTTGTAAAAGTAGAAGATATTACCAATAAAAACGGATTCTCTCAGAGAAGCAATGCCGTAGTGGAGCCGAAGATATCCACTCAGTGGTTTTTGAAGATGAAGGAACTGGCAGAGCCGGCTTTGAAAGCTGTGGTAGATGGTGATATCAGTATTCATCCCGGAGACAGATTCTTAGCTACTTATAAGCATTGGCTGGAAAATGTAAAAGACTGGTGTATCAGCCGCCAGCTATGGTGGGGACAGCAGATACCTGCATGGTACACTCCCGATGGTACCTGTGTTGTAGGCGAAACTAAAGAAGATGCTTTTAAAACATTGCCGGCTGATAGCAAATGGTCCATCGATGATCTGAAGCAAGATGATGATGTGCTGGACACTTGGTTTTCTTCATGGCTTTGGCCAATTCAGGTGTTTAAAGGCATTACTACTCCCGACAATGAGGAACTGAAATATTATTATCCCACATCCGTACTGGTAACCGGGCAGGATATTATCTTCTTCTGGGTAGCACGTATGGTAATGGCAGGATTGGAATATCAGAAGGAAATTCCCTTCAGGGATGTATATTTTACCGGCATGGTACGGGATAAGCTGGGCAGAAAAATGTCCAAATCCTTAGGTAACTCGCCGGACTTATTAGAGCTGATTGATAAATACGGTGCCGATGCTGTGCGTTTTGGCATTATGATTTCATCTCCTGCAGGTAATGATTTGCTATTTGATGAAGCATCATTGGAGCAGGGGCGTAACTTCAATAATAAAATATGGAATGCGCTCAAGCTTGTGAAAATGTGGGAGGAGAAACAGAATACGGCGAGTGATAACCAAGCTAATGATCATTTTGCCGTACAGTGGTTCGAGCAGCGTTTAAACAAAGTAAAAGAAGAAGTAGCGCAACTACACAATCGCTTTAAACTGAGCGAAGGTTTAAAAACTATTTACTCGCTGATTTGGGATGATTTCTGTAGTTGGTATCTGGAATGGGTTAAACCCGGATTTGAGCAGCAAATAGATGCGGCTGTTTATCAAAAAACTGTTTATTTCTTTGAGCAATTACTGCAATTGCTACACCCTTATATGCCATTCATTACGGAAGAAGTATATCATTTATTAAAAGAGCAGGATGATGATCTTTCTATAAAACAGTTTGAGCCAATTGCTCCTGCAGACGAAAACATCATTCAGCAAGGAGAACTGTTGAAACAGCTGATTAGTGGCGTACGGGATGCAAGAGTTAAGAATAATATTAAAAATAAAGAAACGGTAGGATTATATATTCAGACAGATAACCAGGCGATGTACCAACCGCTGTTCCCTATTTTATTGAAACAAGTGAATGCGGATAAAATTAGCTTTACGGATAAACCGGTGGAGAAGTCTATTAGTGTGTTGGTGGATAAGGACAAACTGTATGTCGAAACCTATGTAGAACTGGATACTGCAGCCCAAAAGCAACAGCTGGAAAAGGATCTAGCTTATTATGAAGGCTTTCTGGCAATGGTGGAGAAGAAACTAAGTAATGAAAAATTCGTTCAAAATGCAAAGCCGGAGGTGGTGGAAATGGAACGCAAGAAAAAAGCCGATGCCGAGCAAAAAATCCTTGCTATTAAGGAAGCGTTAGCAGCATTATAAAACTGTATTCCATGATACATACAAAGCTTCATGAGTAGATAATATTCATGAGGCTTTTTTATAGGCATGTAGTTATAGCAGTGATGGGAGCAAGAACTCAAAGAAGAAGTTGCGCGGATTGGCTGGTGCTGGAGTTAAGTGTCTTCCTATCCGGAATCCCAGTGTAATGGGGTGCTGATTCCACCACTTAGTATCGAAGTAAATTTCTGTACCCGCACTTTGCATGCTATGACCGTTAACACCGTATTTATCGAACGGGCGGGTATGGTCGAAAAAAATATTCGCCCGAATTCGCGATAGATAAAGAATGTTGGCAAAGCCCCAATCAGGGTATAATAAGGTTAGATGATAATTAGCCGATGCAGTATAAGCACCTGCGGAATCTACGGTAGTGTAACCTCTAGCAAAGGGCAAATTGTTAGAGAAGATACGGGTGCTATTACCGCTGTACTGAACGCCCCCATTTAATACTAGATGCTGTGCCGGGGCTATACCTGGCAAATACAGACTGATTCCTGTATAGCTTTGCCAGCTTTTATAGATATTGAGGGCATGTGTATATTGCGATGCAATTCGGTAGCCCCATCTTGGAAATATATCCTGAACAGTAGTAGGTACGCGCTGCGACCAGCTGATGCCATGTCTCAAATAGTTGAATCTGAGATTGCGAAAATCATTTTGCGTAGATCCCCTGTGGAAATCGGCACGATAATGATAATCGCTATATAATGTCAACGTTTTATAGGTGCGTCCTGAGGTCCAGGTTAAGGGTAAGCTTAACCCTACATAGCTGTTCCATTCGTTCCACTCTTTAAGTTTTTGATTAATTATAGAGTGTCTATCAAAAGTATATTGGGTTCCCAGCCGAATATAGGGGAATAATCCGCCGTATATAAAACTTCCTCCTGCTGTATGAGTGCGGTTGTTTTCATTATATAAATAGTAGAGTTGAGTTTGGGTAGTGTTCAAAATATTATTGCCATAAAGGGTAAAGCGAAATTCCGGTTGTTCATAATCGGGCCTCCAGCTATGGAAGTTAAAAGGCTTTGTCAGCTTGCGATAGGGCTTAACAGAATGTATAGTGGTAGGTATATTATGCAGAAATGAGGGATGACTAGTGTCTGCCGAAAAGCCATTGTGCACATTAGTGAAAGTGGACCACGAAACGGGTTCCCATACAGCTTTACTTATGTCTACCTGTTTTAATTGGTACCCGCTTGCAGTGAAACTGCTCCAGGTGATTTTATCGTAATCAGCATTGATAAAATAACTACCTACACCATTGGTGGGCAGTTTGTAGAGCTGCTTACTTGAAATATCATAGTAAAAAATCTCATCCTTTAGATGCTGTGCTGCAGAAAAGTACACCTTGTCTTCTTTGGCGTCAATTTGTCCGATAAGTGTAAAAGATGGTGGTATAAGAAGTTCGATGCTCCCCGAGTTGATATCAATACTAGCAATAGATGTACGGGAGTTAGTGTATCGAAGTACGGCTATCACAGTACGATTATTGATTATTTTGGGATTGGTAAAGTAGGCAATATCCTTTTGGCTGATTTCTTTAAGGATTGAGCCATCCGTTGCATTCAATATTACAAGTGCGGAACTCCCGTCTTCTTTAACATGATTGGCCGCAATAAGCGTTCCGTCTGCAGAGATATCGGGAGAGAAGTAGCGTGTTTTATGTTGCAAGGTTCGTTGTTTGCCCGAATGAATGTCGAGTATTTTGATAACACTATAATCCCGCCATCTCCATCTAGGGTCTGATTCCAATGCAGCATAAACGATTTTCCCATTACGATAGCTGTATTGGTTGTCGATGCTGATATCTCTCCATCGAAGCCGGTGCTCTTTATGTTTATCCTTAATATAAAAAGCTGGCCGAATGTTATTGCCCGTTTTCAAATAAAGCAGGCTGTCTTTCGCGATCTGAAACGGATATTGGTAATGGGTAACGGTTTGCGACAAAGGCGACAGCTCCATTTCGTCTTTTATAAATGAATTGTTTTTAAAAGCCGAAGTTTGATACTGATGCTTATAATAGTTCAGTGCTTTGTGGGTGAACTCTTTATACTTCAAACCGGAATACTTTTTTATAGCTTTTTGCATAGGATAGAATAGGCCTTTAAAAGCACTAGCATCGTGGGTGACATTTTTCCAGAACTGGGGGCCGTATTCTTGAATGCCATAGTTTACTAGTAAATATCCTAGTACATAATGGCTCGGTGTAAAATCTTTATAAGAGCCATTGCGCAACTTCATCCATCCATACTCTTTTCCAGACTGCCATAGTGCCGGGAATCCTTTCAAAAAAGAGGGCATACGACCTCTTCCTTGTGGCGATAGAGAGGTTTCCTGATACACGGCATCGCCCTCAAAAAACCAGTTGGGAATAGCGGTATTGATAGCCAGTGCATAGCCTTCCTGCCCAAATAGATAGCGCATGGCGGTACTGAGACCATGGTTGAAATTGTTGTACTGATGTACGTGTCTGTACTCATGTAACGTAAGTTGGGTAAGCCATTCTAGGCTTCCTAAATCAAAGTTATCTGCAGGAGGCGTGGTATAAAACTCGCTTCGGAAAGGTCCTAAACTTACATAACCGTTAGCGTTAATCGTTTGAGGTTGTAGTACAATATCCACTTTTTTCAACTGATTTCCCAAATTGAGAGGATTGTGGCGTGCCAGATGCGTTACGAGATTTGCAACCTTGGCGGCCATACTGTCCATTTTTTGAGGAAAAATAATTCTTGCAGTGTCTGAATCCATCTGGTACCAGCGTGTAGAGGGAGGGTTGCCTCCAAACTGCTGTGCTTTGATATTGCTTAGACAAAAAAAACAAAGTACCAAGATGAATACAGTTCTCATAGCTGCGCGATTAAGTGGGGGCTATTATGGATAAAAAGAATGTTCCTGTTATCGAATAAAAGGGCAAATAACCCGTAAACAATAAAAATATAAAATTACGCTTAAAGCAACGGCGAAATTTGCCGGATGCTGGTGAATAAATTACTTTTACAACTAAGTAATAATTGGTGGTTTCCTGAAAAAATTAAGAAAAATATCACTTGTTGTCCTGGCGTCTGTGATTGCGCTGCTGGTCGCAGTATGGATGATCGTTCAGTTACCGCCGGTGCAAAACTGGCTTATTGATAAAGTAACGGCACGGCTGTCCCGCGACTTGAAAACGCATATCAGTATCGATCGTGTAGATTTTTCTCTTTTTAATAAAATGCATTTGGAAGGGGTGTTGGTTAAAGATCGTGGGCAGGATACTCTACTAAGTGCAGGGGCCATCACCGTAAACGTTACAGATTGGTTTTTCTTTAAACAAGATATAGAGTTAAAATATATCGGTCTTCGAGATACTTATGTGCATCTCAAACGCACCGATTCCATATGGAACTATCAGTTTATACTAGACTACTTTTCCACTCCGGCAAGCACCGAAAAGAAGAAGGATAATGCAATTAATCTAGCCCTACGGGAAATCGACCTGAAAAATATTTTTGTGCGTCAACAGGACGGATGGATTGGGCAGGATATGACCGTTTCACTCGCTTCACTCAATACGGTTTCCAGAAAAGTAGATTTTGCTAATAAAAACATTGAAATCAGTTCGCTTCAAATTAATCAACCTTATTTTGCCATTTTTGATTACGATGGGAACCGGCCTCCTAATTTTAAGAGTGCTGTTTCCAAACCTGCAGTTGCTGATACGGCAAGTAATAGCAATAACACCTGGAAGATACTGGTAAGCGAGGTTGCTTTGAATAACGGTACCTTCAAAACAGATAATGATTCACGTCCGTTGGATAGTTCCGGTTTTGATGGAAAGCATATCGAGTTTGCTAAGATTTATGGCAATTTTAAAAATGTGCAATGGGTTGGGGATACGATTACTGCATCGATGACGCTAAGAACACGAGAGCGTAGCGGCTTTGAAGTAAAACGTCTGGTTGCTGATGCTCGGTTTACACCTACGGAGATGACTTTTGAGCAGCTCGACATTCTTACTAATGATAGCCATTTGCGCAATTACTTCAGCATGCGTTTCGACCGGTTTAGTGATATGAATGATTTTGAGGAAAAGGTACGTATGGAAGGCCATTTTATCAATACCGAAATTAATAGTGATGATATTGCCTATTTTGCTCCTGATGTAAAGAGTTGGAAAAAAAGAATAAGGTTAAATGGTATCATTGCAGGTCCTGTGGCAGCGTTGATTGGAAAAGACCTGAACATTCAGGCAGGCGTGGGAACATCTTTTGCCGGAGATGCCTCCCTTACAGGTTTGCCCGAGATACAAAGTACGTTTTTAGATATCAAAGCCAACGAGTTTAAGACGGTTTATGCGGATGCTAAGGATATTATTCCCAGCCTTAGAAATGTTACCAATCCCGATTTTGCTAAGTTAGGACATATTGTTTTTAACGGAAACTTTGCGGGTTTTATTAATGACTTTGTAACTTACGGCACCTTGCATACTGCATTGGGTACCATTAAGGCTGATGTAAATTTGAAGTTGCAACAGGCCGAATACCCTATTTACTCCGGAACAGTACACTCCGATAATTTCCAACTCGGACAGTTTATTAAAGATAGTGCCATTGGTGCTATAAGTTTGAATGCGACGCTGAAGGGCGCAGGTTTCAAAACACAAAGCGGCAATGTGATGTTGGATGCGCGTGTCCGATATTTCGACTATAAAGGATATCGGTACAGAGATATTACTATGGACGGAGAATTGAATAAGAAAATCTTTGATGGTAGCTTTATCATTAATGATTCTAACGCCCATTTTAACTTGAATGGTTTGATAGATTTTTCCAAAAAGGAACCGGAGTTTAATTTTCTGGCCAACATCGATACACTAAATTTTAAAAATACCAATCTGCTGGGTGTGGACTTAGCTTTCAGCGGAAAAGTGAATGCTGAGTTTTCGGGTAATACTATTGATGACTTTCTCGGCAAAGCCCGTGTTTCCGATGCTTATTTAACAAAGGACGGGTGGCCGCTTTCTTTCGATTCTCTGGTAATTAGTTCTTTTTTGTCCGATTCCCTGAAACATCTAAATATATCTTCCAACGAATTCAATGCTAGCTTATACGGACAGTTTAATATCCGGGATTTGCCAAACTCTGTGCTTGCGTTTTTAAACAGATATTATCCTTCGTATATCAATAAGCCCACGCGCGATGTGCCGGTTCAGTCTTTCTCCTTCAACATTTTTACGCGCAATTTTGATAGATTGGCTTCGCTGATTGATAGTAATCTGTATGGATTCAACAACAGCAGTATACTAGGCAGTATAGATATGAACACGAATACGCTGGGGCTGAATCTAAATATTCCTTACTTTAAGTATAAACAGTTTGGTTTTTCAGGTACTATCATTGATGTTACGGGTACTTACGATAGTATTGAAGTGACCGGAGCGACTTCTGATATACGGATTACAGACAGTATGAGTATCGATTTGGCGATGTTCAATATTGTCGCACGTGATGATGTGTCCCGCGTGAGTCTTTATACAGGTGGTAATGCAACAGTAGATCAAAGTGGCATCAATGCGGTGGTAAATACTTATCATAATGGAGTGGGTATACGCTTCGCTCCCTCGGCCTTTGTGGTTAATGGAAAAATTTGGACCATAGAAGATAATGGTAAACTAGAATTTAGAGAGCATGCGCCTGCATTTGGCTCCCTAGTACTTAAAGAGGGCATGCAGGAAATCAAAATTGAAACTTTGCCATCAAAAGAAGGAGAATGGAATAATGTTTCCATATCACTTCAGAATATTATTTTGGGAGATATCAGTCCCTATTTGCTTTCCAATAATCGATTGGAGGGTACTGTTTCGGCCTACGTGCTCATTGATAATCCAGGCAAGCAAATGAAAATTGTATCGGAAGATTTTGTGGCAAGGACAGTTTGGTTTGATAACGACTCTATCGGCGACTTAAATGCACGTGTGGAATTTGATATGCAGACTCAGGAACTTTTAGTAAAGGGCAAAACGTTAGGCGGGGAAGAAAAAAGCTTAGCATACGATATTCACCTTTATCTGAAAGATAGGGAGAGCCAAATCAATAATATTATTTCCTTGAAGGCAAATCATTTTGATCTTAAGTATCTCACCCGTTTTCTGAATACTTTATTTTCCGATTTAACTGGAGACATAACAGGGGACTTTGATTTAAAAGGTCCATTGGATGAATTGGAGGTAGTGGGTAAAGGGCGATTGCATAATGCCGGACTCAAAGTAAAGTTTACACAATGTTATTATAAAATCTTGGACAGAGAGATTGAACTTAACGAAAATGAGATTAATCTAAACGGCATTGTACTCATCGATACCATAACCAACAATCCCGTTTATCTTACGGGAAGTATTTTGCATCATGCTTTTCAGGATATGTTTTATGATATCCTAGTATCTACGCGTAAGCCGGGCACTAGAGATAGAGCCAATAACCGTCCGGTACAGGTGCTCAATACTACTTATGCTGACAACAAGCTCTTTTACGGAAATGTACGTGCTACAGGATCGTTTGTACTGGTGGGGTCGGAGGAGAACACCTATATGAAAGTAGATGCTATAGCTTCTGACGAGGATGAAAGTTATTTCACTATTGCTTCCTCTAACAATCAGGCAGGAAGAATGCCTGAATGGCTGGTGGAAAGAAAGTTTGGCGATGAGCTTTCTGACAGTGTATTGCCTGAACTCCCCGTATCAAACATGATTTATGAGGTGGATGTGACGGCAAATCCCAAAGTGCTGATGCGATTTGTGATGGACGATCTTACCGGAGATCAAATTGAAGGCCGTGGCTCAGGAACATTAACTATCAGATCCGGCAGCTCGGAGCCTTTAAGTATTAAAGGAAGATTGGATATAGAAGAAGGAACTTACAATTACACCTTCAAATCATTTTTTCCGAAGCCTTTCGAAATCATAAAAGGAACCGAGAATTATATTTCATGGACCGGCGATCCGCTAAAGGCTAATATCAATATACAGGCACGCTATCGGGCGGAGCGGGTAAGCTTTGCTCCGTTGGCAGGTGTTACCATCGATCAAAGCTATGCCAATACTCGCGAGAATGTGTACGTATATGCAACACTTACCGGCCAACTGTTTAGGCCTGAGTTTAAGTTTGAACTGCAACTTGACCAGAACAGTCGTTACAACAACGATTTTAATGTTATTAATGCTTTACAGCAGATTGAAAGAAGCCAGAGTGAAGTAGCCCGTCAGGTAACTTACCTTATCGTATTCAATAGTTTTGCTCCACCGCAGACAGGGGTGTCTAACATAGGCGTAGGAGCTGCGGTAGAATTTACCTATAACACTATATCGAGTTTGTCTGGGCTGTTCTTTAACGAAATCAATAAAAAGCTCAATAGTGCTTTGGCTTCTTTGCTAGGACATAATGTGAGTGTAGTCTTCAGTGGGTCCGTGTACAACCGCAACGTATTGGGTACTTCTTCCAATAACTTTAATATCAACCAAGCGAACGTGAATGGTTCTCTTTTGGTGCCTTTGTTTCAGGATAGACTAGTTATTACATTGGGGAGTTCGCTCGAAGTGCCCTTGCAGTCAACTATTCAGCAAACAGTACAATTTCTGCCTGATGTAACCGCGGAGTGGCTTTTAAATCCAAGCGGCAGCATACGCTTAAATTTGTTCTATAGAGAAAGTTTGGATTATCTCACCACACAAAGTACCGGTGCAGCAAAACTTAAACGAACCGGAGGGGGTATTTCCTTTAAGAAAGAATTCAATACTTTGCGGGAAGTGTTTTCCAATGTAAGAAGACGTGCAGAAAGAAGCATGCCACCCTCGCCTTCTTCAACAGATTCTATACAAAAAGTACCTCCGGCCTTATCACTACCAAAAGAAGACCCCCTGGTACCTAAAACGGTTCCAGAGGGCGATTAAAAAGAGTGTACTATTTTTTGCCTTATTTAAGCTCCAACACTACTTCGACAGGGAAGTGGTCTGATGGGAATTTACCAAAATAGGTATCGGTGAGAATACCCCATTTGTGAACTTTCCAGTGTTTGGTAATAAATACATGGTCGATTACACCGTTGCCGGTAAATTCTTTTTTAAAGCCGTTAAAAGAAGTATTGTTTTCGTAAGGGTGCTGAGCGTCCTTATAGCTGTCATGAATAATGTCAGAAGTGCTAAGAATTTTGTAAGGCTCTTCTTCCCGTTCTGAATTGAAATCGCCAGTCAGAATAACGGGTTCTCCCTTCGCTATTTCTTTAATCTTCTTCAGCATAAGATGGCTACTTTCTCTACGGGCAATTTTACCTTGATGATCAAAGTGCACATTGAAGAAGTAAAATTTCTTCTTGGTTTTTTTATCCTGCAGATATACCCATGAGCAGATACGATTGCAGCAGGTAGCATCCCATCCTAACCCAGGCTTATCAGGTGTTTCCGAAAGCCAAAAATCGCCAGAGGCTAGTAATTGAAATTTATCTTTTTTGTAAAAGATTGCCGAGTGTTCACCCTTGTCGCTACCATCATCACGCCCCTTGCCGTAGCGTGCATATTGAGGTAATGCTTTGATGAGATCTTGGAGTTGATTAGGCCTTCCTTCCTGGGTGCCTACTACATCAAAATCGTGATAGCGGATAAGTGCTGCTACATAAGGCATGCGGTCTTTCCACAGGTTACCAATATCTTTAGGGTTGTCAAAACGAAGGTTATAAGTAGCTACGGTGAAAGTTTGCGCTTGGGCAAAGCTGACAATAGTTACTAAAAATGCTATTAGCAATGTTTTTTTCTGAATAAAGATTTTTCTAAATGACATAATGATAGAATATTAAGGTATGGGCAAAGCAAATAAAGCTTCGGCAATATAATATTTTTAAATTGAATGAAAGCACAAGTAGTTGTTATCTTCCGATGAATGGATAACATTAGGCCGACGAGGATGCTTTATTGCTTTTGTTGTTTTTTGTTCTTTATTTCAGCAATACGAAATAAAACTATACGTTTTATTAAATCTACGGGAAGTGTGGCCTATCCAAAGGTAGTTGTAGTGTACTTTTCCCTCCTTTAAAAGATTGTAATGCCTGTTCAAAATCTTTATACGTACGTGGCACGGGGTAGAGGCCTATATGTTGTTTGTTCCCTGAATAGTAAATAAAAAATCTATTATTGAATTTAAAACCGCCGATGCCATAACTAAGGGTTTCTTCCGCTTCGGGCACAATACTTTTAATAAGAGCACGTAACGCTCTCAGTAGCGGTTTGGATGCATCAGGTACCTGTTGCAGGTATTCCTCAAGGTTGGTGGGCTTGTTCATATGAATTGGTACAAATCATTAATAAACATACAGTGTGTCGTTATGCTGTGCACCTTACCCCTTCCTATGTGCCATCCAGGCTAGTGTAGTGAGGCTAGAAATCGTGCCCCAATTTTTTCCGCTTGGTACTTAGGTACTTTTGGTTATGCTCATTGGGCGGGATGATAATGGGAACATTCTCTACAATCTCCAGTCCGTAGCCAATCAACCCCACTCTTTTGCGAGGGTTATTACTCATCAGGCGGAGTTTGGTAGCGTTCAGGTAACGCAGTATCTGTGCACCTACACCATAATCGCGTTCGTCCATCTTGAAGCCCAGATGCAGATTAGCTTCTACTGTATCCATGCCTTCCTCCTGCAGTTTATAGGCTTTCAGTTTGTTCAATAGCCCGATACCGCGACCTTCTTGGTTCATATATAGGATAATACCTTTACCTTCTTGCTGAACCATCTTCATGGCAGTGTGCAACTGGTCGCCACAATCGCAACGTAGGCTGCCTAAAATGTCTCCGGTGAAGCAAGAAGAGTGCACACGGGTTAGTACCGGGTCTCCTTTTTCCCACTCGCCTTTTATTAAGGCGAGATGCTCGTTGCCACCATTTTTTTCTTTAAAAGCCACTAACGTAAAATCTCCGTATTTAGTGGGCATCTTTACGCGTACAATTTCTTCGATAAGGGAATCTCTCTTCAAGCGATATTCTATCAAATCTTTTATGGAAATTAGTTTAAGGTTAAATTTTTCTGCTACTTTAATCAGGTCCGGCAGGCGCGCCATGCTTCCATCTTCGTTCATAATCTCCACCAACACACTTCCATAAGGATAAGGGTACCCTGCCAGCCTTACTAAGTCTGTGGCGGCTTCTGTGTGGCCTACGCGACGTAGTACACCACCTCTTTTAGAACGTAAAGGGAATATGTGTCCCGGACGACCTAAATCAGCCGGACGGGTATTAATATCATTTAAAGCCTGTATCGTTTTAGCACGGTCATGTGCAGAAATACCGGTGGTACAACCATGTCCCAAGAGGTCTACCGATACCGTAAAGGCTGTTTCATGGAGGGCTGTATTATTAGTAACCATCAAATCCAGCCCCAGCTCATCGCAACGTTCCTCCGGCAGTGGAGCACAAATAAGCCCACGTCCGTGGGTAGCCATGAAGTTTACCATTTCCGGAGTGATGGAAGCTGCAGCAGCAATGAAATCTCCCTCATTTTCACGGTCTTCATCATCCACCACAATCACCATTTTACCGTGCTTGATATCTTCAATAGCTTCTTCAATCGAGTTGAACATCTACGCAGTAATTTTAACAAAGTTAAAGAATTCGGACTTGTCAGTCTGAAATATACCTGATGGAGTTTAACGGGGGAGGTGCATCTGTTTTGCAAATCAAATAAATAACAATTATGCTATAATAAGGTTTTAGCTAATGCATAGTTCCCGTTTGTACATTAAAGTAGAAACAATAAGGTTAGCCAAAAACATTCTGGTTATGGAGCTGTTTATTGGGATACTACCTGAATTCGGCTCTTCAGCCAGCTTTCTTTCACAGGGATGATCCAATTGTTTTCCAACTCAGCTTTGGTGGCTACCAGATTGTTGAAATACAAGGTGTCTCCGTTGACGAACCCATTATCAAATGCATATTGCAGTTGTGCAAGAGGTAATAATTGTACTTTGTCCTTAATAATAAAAGCCAAAGTGGTACGATCGAAGAAACTTACCCCGTACCTGGCCTCCAATGATTTAATAAAACGTACAGAGCTATCTGTGCTACAACCACTTACGGTGGCTATAGATTCGTCAGCCATCAGAATTACAAACTGTCCAAAAAACAAAAAGCCTGCTGCTTTAACCTTGGCTCCATGACTTTGCCATTCCTCAACAAAAGCATTGATTTTGTCTTCTGCATCAAAGGCCTCCTGTAGGCTTAAAAGACGGCTGGCTTGATATACCCACACACGCGAATTCGGATGAAAATCCCCGGGTAATAATTCCTTATAGTTTAATTTCATGTTGCAAAAATATCAAATGATTGCCAGTACATGGCTATATAACAACATCAACACAGGGTAAATAGTTGGTTAAGGGACTTGTTTTAGTCCTCATCTTCTAATGAAGCGGCAATAATTTCGGCAATATCTAGCACTTTTACAGCATCCTCTTTTTCCGCATTTTTGACGCCGTCGCTAAGCATGGTATTGCAAAAAGGGCAGGCTGCCGCTATATATGAAGCCTCAGTGTTTAAAGCTTCTTGAGTACGCTCCAAGTTGATGCGATGGAGACCTTGCTCTTCTTCCTTGAACATCTGGGCGCCACCGGCACCACAGCATAATCCCTTACTACGACAACGTTTCATTTCTACAAGTGCTACATCCAGGGCCTCGAGTACTTTTCGAGGTGCTTCGTAAATATTATTGGCGCGACCCAGATAACAGCTGTCGTGATAAGTAATTTTTTTGCCTTTGAAATTGCCACCTTCTTTCAATCTTATTTTGCCCTCGTCAATCAGCTGTTGTAAAAAAGTGGCGTGGTGTAGCACCTCGTAATGGCCGCCTAGTTCTGGATATTCGTTTTTAAAAATGTTGAAACAATGAGGACAGGTTGTTACGATCTTTTTGATGCCGTAGTTATTTAAAAGCTGAATGTTCTGATATGCCATCATCTGAAAGATGAACTCATTTCCGGCGCGTCTGGCGGGGTCTCCTGTGCACATCTCCTCATTTCCGAGCACGGCATAATCTATTTTGATAATGTTCAGAATTTTAATAAACGCTCTAGTAATCTTTTGTGCGCGTTGGTCAAAACTGCCAGCACATCCTACCCAAAACAATATTTCGGGCGTTTTTCCGTTTGAGAAAAGCTCGGCTATTGTAGGTATTTGCATATGTTATTTTTTAGGCTCGGAAATACTCAACCATATCTTTGAGCGGTTATATAAAATTAGTTTATTTTGGGCCACAACAGGTATATTTACTGATTATTGATGCAGATTAAGAAATTTTTTGAGCGGTTATTTAATTGGGAGCTGTGGGACTTCTATGTACTATATGCCCCATTATCTCCCATGTGGTTTTGGTATTGTATGAGAAGCAAAGCCGTGTGGTTTTTTACTCCCTCAAATCCTAAAATTACTTTTGGTGGCTTTGAAGGCGAAGGAAAAAAAGAAATGTACGATTTGCTCCCAGCAGAAATCGTTCCGCAAACCATCTACATACAACCAGGAATACCCTTTGAAGAAGTATTGAAAGCAATTGCGCGTTCGGGATTGCAGTATCCATTTGTGGTAAAGCCCGATGTGGGTATGAAGGGAATTCTATTCAGAATCATTGAAGATGAAGCGCAACTGAAAAGATATCATGAGCGTATTCCCGTAGAATATCTGATTCAAGCTAAGGTGGATTATCCTGTAGAGGTGAGTGTATTTTATTATCGCTATCCTTGGGAAGAAAAAGGTGTGGTGTCGGGATTTATACATAAAGAGCTTTTACAGGTAAGAGGCGATGGTAAGCGCACGCTCAAAGAACATATATTGGCACATCCCCGAGCCCGTTACCGCTTCGAAGAAATGGAAAAAAAACACGGTCATCGATTCGACAGAGTTATTCCCGAGGGGGAAATTTTTTATCTGTCTTTTGCAGGCAACCATAATCGAGGCGCACGGTTTACCAATCTACATGATTTGATTGATGATAATTTGGTTCGTGTTTTTGACAAGATCAGTAAAGAAACGGAATTCTATTATGGGCGTTACGACATTAAAACACAGTCTATTGAAGACTTGAAGCAAGGACGTAATTTTATGATTCTGGAGTATAACGGCTCCGGCGCCGAACCTAATCATATTTATGATTGTAACATGAGTTTGTGGCAGGCGTATAAAACCATTCTGCATCATTGGAGAGTGTTGTATCAAATCAGTAAATACAATGCGAGGAATGGGCATCCTTACTGGCCTTATAAAAAAGGAAGAGATTTTTTAAGAGCAGCTAAAAAACACTTCAGGCGACTGGAAAAATTTGAATAAATATTTATCGGGATGAAGCCTTGCGCTTCCGGTTTTTAAACCACCCCATAATCAGATTAATAGGCACTAGTAATTGTGCGGTAACAAGCGTAAGTAGTGCGCCTACTACAAATTGTCCTGTTTCTGCCGAAAGGGTAGCTTTCTTAATAAAATCTTGACCGCTATAAGCCTCTATCCATTGATTACTCCACAATGCAGTGATGATAATAATAACGAAAAGCAGTATGGTGAGCACAATATGGAAATGATAAATCCTTTTAGAGCCAATCATGGAATAAGTATAAGTATACAACAGCCATAATATGGACAGATAAACGGCACAGAACATGAAAATACGGGCAAACGAAACCACATAGGTGGTTTGATTCATGTGCATGTCTAATGTTTTTTTTAGGGTAAAAAACGCGGCAATAAAAAATAATGCTGAAGTGAGTAAAAGTAAATGATGACGAGGTTGAAATAGTTTCATAAACAATAAATCTGTGGCAAACTTAGGTTTTGATGACGAAATAGCGAGCGGTCTTCATCTTTGAGTTTTTAAAAAAAACGTATCATATCAAGAGTCGTATTTGTCCCAGACAGGCATGTCCAAGAGGTTTTTAAGGAATAATAAAGCATTTTTCTTCACATATTGTGTATAACTCTCAAATATTGCCAGGTATTGAGTTTTATTATATTTGCGTGACTCAGAAGGTGAAATACATACTTCTGAATCCGATGCAGAGGCACTTAAATGCTGCAGCATGAGAGGTTAACATCTTATTTCTTATGACTATGCATCGGAAGGGACTGCATCTATTTTCGAACACGCTCCTTTAGGTACGAGGAGAAAAAGGAACTAATCAATGGCAAAGGAAAAAGTTATTACACCGGGAAGCGATTACGATGAGGACAGTATAAAAAGTCTGGACTGGAAGGAGCATATCCGCCTCAGACCGGGGATGTATATCGGTAAATTGGGCGATGGTAGTAGTCCGGATGATGGTATTTATGTACTGGTAAAGGAAGTCATCGATAACTGTATCGATGAATATACCATGGGCTATGGCAAAACCATCGAACTTACTATAGAAGGTAGAACGGTAACCGTACGCGATTATGGCCGTGGAATTCCCTTGGGTAAAGTGGTTGATGTTGTAAGCAAAATTAACACGGGAGCAAAATACGATAGCCGCGCGTTCCAGAAATCTGTAGGATTAAACGGAGTAGGTACCAAGGCGGTAAATGCTTTGAGTACTTATTTCAAAGTGGCATCGGTTCGGGATAAAAAAGAAAAAGTTGCAGAATTTGAACGTGGCGTATTGATTACCGAGCATAAAGAGGGTAAAACATCCGAGCCTAATGGTACTACTGTAACATTCATTCCCGATGATACTATCTTCAGGAACTTTAAATTCCATCATGAGTTTATCGAAAATCTGATATGGAACTATTGCTTCCTGAATGCGGGTTTGAAAATTGTTTTTAACGGTAAAACATATATAAGTAAACACGGCCTTCGCGATTTGCTGGAGCGCAAAACCAATCCTGATGAAATTCGTTATCCCATCATTCATTTAAAAGGCGATGACATCGAAGTGGCCATTACGCATGGCAACGATTATGGCGAGGAACTATACAGTTTTGTAAACGGTCAGTATACCACACAGGGAGGGACGCACCAGCAGGCATTTCGTGAGGCATTTGTAAAAACAGTACGCGACTTTTATAAAAAAGATTATGATACGGCTGATATCCGCACAGGTATAGTGGCTGCAATAAGTGTAAGAGTAGTAGAGCCGGTGTTCGAAAGTCAGACTAAAACCAAGCTGGGCTCGCAGAACGTCGATGTGAATGGTCCCAGTATGCGCCAGTTTGTAGGAGATTTCCTATCGCGCGAGCTGGATAACTATTTGCATAAAAACCCTACTACTGCCGATGCACTTAAGAAGCGTATTGAGCAAAGCGAGCGGGAAAGAAAAGAGCTGGCGGGTATTAAAAAACTGGCGAATGAAAGAGCCAAGAAAGCCAACCTGCACAATAGAAAGCTGCGCGATTGCCGCATTCACCTGAATGACGACCCCCCAGCTAGAAATAAAGAGGAGTTTATCAGCAAGCAGTCCGAAACTACTATTTTTATTACCGAGGGGGATAGTGCGAGTGGTTCTATTACTAAAGCTCGCAATGTGGAAACACAAGCAGTGTTTAGTCTACGCGGAAAACCATTGAACTGTTTCGGGCTGACTAAAAAAGTGGTATATGAGAATGAAGAGTTCAATCTGCTGCAGCACGCTCTAAATATTGAAGAAGGGTTGGAAGGACTACGATACAATAATATTGTGATTGCTACCGATGCTGATGTGGACGGAATGCACATTCGTCTACTAATAATGACCTTCTTCCTGCAGTTTTTCCCCGACTTGGTAAAGCTAGGAAAAGTATATGTGTTAGAAACTCCGCTGTTCCGTGTGCGTGATAAGAAAGAAACCATTTATTGCTACAATGAAGCAGAGAAAAATGCTGCGATTAAAAAACTTTCAGGAAAACCAGAAGTGACCCGATTCAAAGGTTTGGGTGAGATAAGCCCAGATGAATTCGCTCAGTTTATTGGCCCTGACATGCGTAAATCGCCTATGCGTTTGGAACAAGGCGACCATATTCATCAGTTGCTGGAATACTACATGGGTAAAAATACTGCGGAACGTCAGGAGTTTATTATCGATAATCTTGTTATCGAGCTCAATAAAGAAGAAGAATTGGTGCGGGTGGATGATTAATAAATCATATTCTTAATCCTCAATTATACATAGTGGATGATACATATAGTTTTTAATGAGGCCGAAGTAGCGTTGATGCAAAAAGTGCAGGAGTTGGATGAAACGCTTGCCGGTCCGGTAATTCAGATAAAGGATGACTATTCGGTGGGACCGATTGCTTCCATTTACGAAACAGAAGGCTATCAGCAACGTCGCGATTGGTGGAACGCTCTGTTAGAGCATTCCCCCTACAAAGACCAGTTGAATATGGTTGATGATAAGCTGACAGTGCACAATTTGATAAAGATGCTGCAGGAGAACCCGGAAGAAGAGGCATGGATATGGATGGGGCAGAATCAACACGATGTGTGCGGCTACTATTGGCTAATGCCCCAGCTGCGTGAGTTTCAGGGGAGGGTGATGATTCTGTATATGAATAATCTTCCGTTCATTAACGAAAAAGGAAATATTTTTTATCCTTCATGGTTGTACGAAATTCAACCGTCAGAATTTTTAAAAGCAAAGAAGCTGGCGAGACCCATTACGCTTAGTGAATATGAAGTAGACCCCGATGAGTGGCTCAAGCTTACTCAAGAAAATGCTATGGTACGCATTCTGGAGGGTGGTAAAAAAATTATCAGTAAGGGCGAAGATTATTATGACGCGGAGATCTTAAAGAATATTACGGGCGAATGGCAAAAAGCTTCACGCGTATTGCAAAACACCTTGAATAGAATGAAAGTCAAAACCAGCGACGTGTTTTTAATGTGGCGGGTAAAGACTTTGATAGAAGAGGGAAAACTTCTTGCTGAAGGTGATTTAAACAAAGACTGGAAATCCTTCGACATTAAACTGTCGGGAAATAATAAACAGGCAGTTGAGAACACTGCGCAAACAGAAAGCCTTTAGTAATGAAAGTCTTGATTAAGCTGGAAGAACTGGCCATGCTGTTAATAAGCCTGTTCTTGTTATGGAACGCCAACGCGTCCTGGTATTGGTATTTATTATTATTAATAGGTCCGGATATCGGCATGTTAGGCTATATGGTAAATAACAGCGTAGGAGCTGCTGTCTACAATGTGTTTCATCATAAAGGCATAGCGCTGGCCATTTTTGTGATGGGTATATATCTGAATGATGTACTCACGCAGCAAATAGGCATAGTGTTGTTTGGGCATGCGGCCATGGATAGGATCTTTGGATATGGACTGAAGTATAATAAAGGATTTGCCTATACACATCTGGGTATGATTGGAAATAAAGCCCTAGGTAACACCTCTGGCTCAGACGATATAAGTGAATTGTAAAAACGATAGCTTAAAAGCGGCTGATAAAAAAGATGAAAGAAAAGACTAAAGACAATATCGAACATAGTGAAGGCTCCGGTATACAGGGGCAGTTTAAAACATGGTTTCTCGACTACGCTTCTTATGTAATATTGGAGCGTGCAGTACCGGCTGTAGAAGACGGGTTAAAGCCCGTACAGCGTCGTATCCTTCATGCTATGAAGGAAATGGACGATGGCCGTCTACATAAAGTGGCAAATATTGTGGGGCAGGCGATGGCCTTCCATCCTCATGGAGACATGAGTATTAGGGATGCGCTCGTTAACATGGGGCAAAAGAATTTGCTTATTGATACACAGGGTAACTGGGGTAATGTTGAAACCGGTGATGATGCAGCTGCATCAAGGTATATTGAGGCGCGTCTGAGCAAGTTTGCACTGGAGGTTGTTTTTAATCCTAAAACCACCGAGTGGCAGTTGAGCTATGACGGACGTAATAAAGAGCCTATAACACTTCCGGTGAAATTTCCTTTGTTGTTGGCTCAAGGAGCAGAAGGTATCGCTGTGGGACTTTCTACCAAAATCCTTCCGCACAACTTCTGTGAGCTGATTGATGCTTCCATCAAGTATCTGAAGGGGAAGAAATTTGTGCTTTATCCCGATTTTCAGACCGGAGGGATGATTGATGTGACCGACTACAACGAAGGTAAGAGAGGTGGTAGGGTTAAAGTACGGGCCCATATAGAAGAGGTAGACAAGAAAACACTGGTAATAAAAAGCGTACCTTACGGAGTTACCACTGATCAGTTGATTGATTCTATTATCAAAGCCAATGATCAGGGGAAGATAAAAATCAAAAAAGTAACCGATAATACTGCGGCCAACGTTGAAATACAAGTTGACTTAGCTCCTGGTATTTCTTCGGATATAACCATAGATGCGCTTTACAAATTTACCAACTGCGAAATTTCCATTTCGCCTAACGCTTGTGTGATCGTAGATATGAAACCGAAGTTCCTTTCGGTGCATGATTTATTGCGCATCTCCGTAGACAATACCAAAAACCTGCTGCAGAAAGAGCTACATATCAAGCTGAACGAGCTTAATGATAAATGGCATTATACCTCTTTGGAAAAAATCTTCTTTGAGGAGAAGATATATAAAGAGTTGGAGAAAAAACACGAGTCGTGGGAGAAAGTCATCAATGCCATTGATAAAGCATTCGAGCCTTTCAAAAAGAAACTGAAACGCGAAGTAACCCGCGAGGATATCCTGAAGCTTACCGAAAAACCGGTACGCCGTATCTATAAACTGGATATTGATGAGTTGGATGCCCAGATTAAGGAACTGGAATCCGAGATAAAGCAAGTGAAATATGACTTGGAGCATCTAGTAGAATATGCCATCGCTTACTATGAGGGCTTGCTAAAAAAATATGGTAAGGGTCGCGAAAGAAGAACAGAAATTAAGCAGTTTGAAGTAATCGAAGCTAAGCAAGTTTCCATTGCGAATACTAAGCTATATATGGACAGGTCCGGAGGATTTATCGGTACCAGTCTTAGAAAAGATGAGTTTTTATTTGAATGTTCGGATCTGGACGATATCATCGTATTTACCAAGCGTGGTATTATGAAAGTGGTAAAAGTGGCCGATAAAGTGTTTGTAGGGAAGGACATTATTCATGCTGCTGTGTTTCATAAAAATGATGATCGTACCACTTACAATATGATTTATGTGGATGGTAAGACGGGCGTTAGCTATGCAAAGCGATTTAACGTCACCAGCGTTACTCGCGATAAGGAATACGATCTCACTAAAGGTGACGATAAAAGCCGTGTTCATTATTTCTCAGCCAATCCCAATGGAGAAGCTGAAGTGGTAAAAGTGCTTTTAAGTCCTAATTGTACTGCGCGTATTAAGGAATTCGATTTTTATTTCGAGGAGATTGCCATCAAAGGTCGCAGCAGTATCGGCAATCAGGTTACCAAGTACCCTATAAAATCCGTTAAATTTAAGGAGGCTGGAAAAGCTACCCTGATCGGAAGAAAACTGTGGTTTGATGATAAATTCGGTCGTCTGAACACCGAAGAAAAAGGTACCTACCTGGGGGTGTTTGAGCCCGATGATCAAATACTGGTGATTTATAGCGATGGATATTACGAGGTAACCGACCAGGAGCTGATTCAGAAATTTGATCCCGAAAAAGTGATGCATATCGAGCGCTTTGATCCTGAGAAAATCATCACTGCGGTGTATGTGGATATGAAGCAGCTGCAGTTTAATGTAAAGCGTTTCAAAATAGAAACCTCTACATTGCGCAATAAATTCTTCTTCATTAAAGAGGGAGAGGGTAACTATGTAGAGTGTGTTACCACTGCCAACGATCCGATATTGCTGGTGCAAAGTGGCCGTGGTGAACAGGTTAGAAAAGCTAAGTTTAAGTTGGCCAAGGTGACCGATGTGATGGGTTGGAAAGCCGTAGGAGCCAAATTGACGGACTATAACAAAAGCGTTACCATGGAGTGGATAGAGGTGAAGGAGAATGAGTCGCCCCAGCAGGAATTGTTTAGTGAGTAATAGAGTGCTCAAAATAGCAATGCTTTTGCTAAATTTAGGTTGTGTTTGAATATTTCCATATCGATGACCTTTATAAAGCCCTTATTGCACTGGGTGCAGGTGTTGTATTAGGACTTGAAAGAGAACTTAAGGATAAAGCCGCAGGCCTTAGAACGATTTCATTAATCACGCTAGGGTCTGCGCTTTTTGCTATTGTATCTTACAGAATGGGACAACCCAATCAGGAAGCGACTCGTATTGCCTCATATATCGTAAGTGGTATTGGATTTTTGGGTGCTGGGGTCATTTTTAAAGATGGTGTAACAGTAAGCGGATTAACTACAGCGAGTGTAATATGGGTATCCAGTGCCGTAGGGATGTCAATAGGATTTGGACAGGCTTATCTTGCTTTCATATTTTTAGTTACGGCCTTTTTGGTTATTCATTTCGGTAGTATTATTAATAGAATTGTTCCCAGTTATAAGCGTACCAGAATGCTGATGATTTGTCTTGCGAAAGAACAGGCCCATTTGCGCAATACCTTAGTTGCGAAAATGAAGTCGGCACTGTTAAAGGTGGATGAAATTAAACTGGCCGCAAAAGGAGATAAAGTATATGTGTATTATGATATTACCATTCGAAAAGGAAAACTCTCCATTTTCGAAAACTTTTTATTAGAAGAGGAGACGATACTTGAATTTGAGCTATAATAACTTTTTGATACTATTGTATACCATAAATATCCGTATTGCTAACTGCAGTTCAGCGGTATTTCACTAAACAAAAGTTCTCCACTAGGTGTAATATTCTTGTTATAGTTTTCAGTAGAAAGGGCATGAATTATAAACAGCGCAAAAGTGTTCGATGGTTGGTTTTGATATTGCTGGTGGTAGCAATAAAGGTTCTTTCCATAAAACCTTCATGGGTGGAGACGATCTACACTTACGGTGTATATCCTTTTATCGCTCGTGTGCAAAGAGTTCTATTGGGATGGGTGCCATTTAGTATAGGTGATATTTTCTATGTTCTCGTATTATTGAGCATTTTTATTATTTGTATTAAAGGGCTCAAGGCGTTTTACAAACGCCGTATCTCAAGAAGTACATTTCGAAGAGGGGTGGTAAGGGTGATTTTTTTCTGGGCATTAATATTTGTTGCGTTTTACGGTTTGTGGGGACTTAATTATTCTCGTCAGGGAATAGCCTCGCAATTAAACCTCGAAGAAAAAAAATATGCGTATAACGATCTGGATACTTTAGTGCATTTGCTTCATACTCGACTGAATCATCATGCATCTCAGATCACTCCTGCAATAAGAGATTCTTTTAAATCAAAGCGCAATTTGTTTAAGAGTGCGCCGCAGATGTACACAATTGCCGAAAAGCAATATCCTTTTCTCAAGTATAAAAATTATTCAGTAAAACCATCGTTGTTTAGCTACATAGGCAACTATTTCGGTTTTCAGGGGTATTATAATCCCTTTACGGGAGAGGCTCAGGTCAACACCACCATTCCGCTATGTCTGGAGCCATTTGTTACAGCCCATGAAATAGCGCACCAGTTAGGTTATGCAAAAGAAAGTGAAGCCAATTTTGTAGGCTTCTTGGCCTGTCGCTTGCATCCTTCTGAGCATTTTAAATATTCGGTATACTTTGAAATGTTTCAGTATGCGATCAAGGAGCTACATTATGTAGATTCTGTACGTGCACAGTCCTATCTGCAAACACTGCATCCGTTAGTGCAGAAAGATATCAGGGAGTGTCGAGAGTTTTACCAAAAGTATAGCAACCCCATCGAGCCCTATATTGCCGAGGCATACAGCTATTTTCTGAAAGCCAATAATCAACCAAAGGGGAAGGCCTCCTATAACGAGGTAGTGATGTGGCTTATCGCTTATTATAAGCGATATGGTACTACAGCCATTTAAAGATAGCGGGTATAAGCCCTTATCGATGCATGATTTGCGGGAGTGCTCCATTTTAAGAGCGATTTTTATTGATTATCAACTACTTATCTGTTAAAATATTGATATTGGGCTTATACGAAGGATTTTTGTACCTTTGCAGTCCGAATTTTTAAACCCTTCGGATTTTTTTATGAATTTGTATTTTGTTAAACAATTAAACGCTGATGCACAGGAGAATGCTGGCTCTGCCGAACCGGTAGGAGAAGCTTCTGCAGCGACACCAACAACACCTGTGGAGACCGCACAAGCGGCTGCGCCTGTTGAAAAACCACAAACTCCAGTAGCTGAAATTGATGAGTCAGCACACGATGATTTTGACTGGAGTATCGACAAGCGCCACGTTTCTTCTTACTCAAAAGAAGAAAAAGAAAAGTACGACAAAGTTTACGACAGCACTTTCGTTCAGTTGAACGATGGTGAGTTAGTAACAGGTACTGTGGTAGGCCTTACCAAGACCGATGTAGTCATCAACATTGGTTTTAAAAGCGATGGACTTGTTCCTTTGAACGAATTTCGCGATATGCCCGGCCTCAAAATAGGTGATGAGGTTGAGGTGATGATCGTTGAAAAAGAAGACAGAGACGGACACTTGAACCTGAGCCGTAAACAAGCCCGCACTACTCGTGCTTGGGAAAAAATTGTTGAGGTTAACAAAACTGGTGAAGTGGTTACCGGCTTGGTTACTTCTAAAACTAAGGGCGGTCTTATCGTGGATGTATTTGGAATGGAAACCTTCCTTCCTGGTTCTCAAATCGACGTTAAGCCTGTTACTGACTACGATCAGTTCGTGGGTAAAACCATGGAGTTCAAAGTGGTTAAAATCAACGAAACCATTAAGAACGCTGTGGTGTCTCACAAAGCGCTTATCGAAAGCGATATGGAGGCTCAGCGTGCCGAAATTATCGGTAAACTGGAAAAAGGTCAAGTATTGGAAGGAACCGTTAAAAATATCACCGACTTTGGTGCATTTATGGACCTCGGTGGCTTAGACGGTTTACTATATATCACAGATATTTCTTGGGGACGTATTTCTCATCCGAGCGAAGTACTGAAGTTAGATCAGAAATTAAACGTAGTGGTACTGGACTTCGACGACGAGAAAAAACGTATCAGCCTTGGTCTGAAACAATTAACTCCACATCCTTGGGATGTATTGCCTGAAGATATCAAAGAAGGCAACATCGTAAAAGGTAAGGTTGTTAATATCGAAGACTACGGTGCATTCTTGGAAATCTATCCTGGAGTAGAGGGTCTGGTTCACGTAAGTGAAATCACTTGGGCTAACACTCCAATCAATGCTAAAGACTTCTTCAAACTGGGTGATGAGCACGAAGCTAAGATCGTAACGCTCGATAAAGAAACCCGTAAGATGAGTCTTTCTATCAAGCAATTGACAGAAGATCCATGGACCGATATCGAAAATAAATTTGCAGAAGGAACCAAGCATACTGGAGAGGTGAAAAATATCACCAACTACGGTGTGTTTGTGGAGCTGGCGCAAGGTATCGGGGGAATGATTCACATCAGCGACCTTAGCTGGTTGAAGCGTTTCAATCACCCAAGCGAGTATACCAAGGTTGGTGAAAAAATCGACGTGGTGATTCTGGGTATCGATAAAGAAAACCGTAAACTGCAATTAGGTCACAAACAACTTGAAGAAGATCCTTGGAACGCATTACAAGAAACCTTCGCGATTGGTAGCATTCATGAAGGAACTATAGTGCGTAAAGATGATAAAGGTGCTATTATCCAATTGCCTTATGGCTTGGAAGGATTTGCTCCTAACCGTCATCTAGCTACTAAGGAGGGTAAATCTTTAGGTCTGGATGAAACTGATCAGTTTATGGTGATTGAGTTTGACCGCAACGAAAAGCGTATTGTTGTATCTCATACCCGAGTATGGGAGCACGAACAAACCGAAGAACGCGAAAGCGCTAAAAAAGCTGAGCGTGCTGAAGCGGAAAAAACTAAAAAAGCAGTAAAAAGCATTCAAAGCAAAGTAGAAAAAGCTACTTTGGGTGACTTAGGTATTCTGGCCGACCTCAAAAAGAAAATGGATGAGGAAGCTAAAAATGCCGAAGCGAAAAAGGATGCTGATGCTGACAAAAAATAAGAATGACCTCCTTTTTGATAAAAAAAGCTGCTCACACGTTGAGCAGCTTTTTTATTTGAATTATATAACGACAAATGAATAATTATTCTATCTAGTATAGTTATCTATGTTTCTTATGAGTCCGCTATCGATTATTTAGATTTTACTACCAGTGTTTTGGCCAGTTTGTCGTGTAAGGTTTGGTTTTTGTCATCCCACAACATCATCAGATAACCAATTAAAAGAATAATAGTGGAGATATAACTGGCAAAGTAACGTCCGGTAGCATTTATGAAGGTAATACGCTGACCATTCATGCCGGTAACTTTCAACCCTAGTGCTCTTTTGCCTAAAGTGGCTTGCCAAGAACTAGAATGCATCAGCGAGAAATACAACCATTGCATTAGTAAAGTCATTTTGCTGGCTGTACTAAAGTAGGATGCTCTTAAAGCACTACCTAGGCCCTCACCTTCCATGATTTCTCTTATTTCTTCCGGAGAGGGTGAGGCAAAAATTCTTGAAATAAATTGCCCTGCAACTGCTAGAATGATAATATCAATCAATATGGCTGCAAATCGCTCCCAGAAACTTCCATATTTGGGAAAACTAAGAGGTGATGAGGGAGTTCCCTGAGGCTCGAATGGGGTTGTTGATTCTGTCATGTTTTGTAAGTTTTAGAGGTGATCTGATATTCCTAACTTTAAATTTAAACAAAAAGAACGGAATCCTCTCCAGTAGCTGCTTTAACCAATTTTAGTGATATATTCCCCTCAATTAAAAGAAGAAATCTCTTCTTGCCATATTCCAGCGCAGTCCTAGGCTAAATATCGTACTGCTGGTTTTACCTGTCAATGGGGGAGGCGTAGTTGCCCGTTGTTTTCTGATGGTACCATTTGCCTCAATATAAAGGTTTTCTTTCAGCTCATAACTTACCAGCAGATTCAGCATACCGGCTTGGTTACGCCAGCCTGACCCTACTTTAAATCCATAATCGCCATTGCGATACATAGTATAGGGAAGCAAAATATTGCTGCCGAAGTTTACTGTATTAGTGCTGTCGCGTCCCTGGGTGTAAAACATACCTCGACCTTCGATGGTGAGCTTTGGAATAGGGCGATAACGAACCAAACCAATCCACTCATTGAAATTAGCGCCCAATGGATGTGCCAGCGGCTGGTTATAATGCGAGTAGTTCGCAACTGAGTCTTTATGCGAATAGGTAAAAGGTCTTACTCTGTTCAACTCTAACTGAATATCCAGATTAGGGATTGTGAAGGCATCAATATATTTAGCCCCAATCTGATATCCATATTTATTACCCCACCAGTTACGACTGGAGGTTAGTTCGGACATCTTTAGTTCATCCAGCAATAGTTGACCATATATTTGTGCGGTGTGGGCAACATTGGCTTTAAAGTCAAATCCTACCAATGCATTGTCGCGGCTGCCACTGTTTCTTTCTACAGAGCGGTAAAAAATTACAGGTACCAAATATCCAAAGTCAAAACGGTTTTTACGACCGAAAATCACACCTTCAAATACTCCTACGTTCAACCATTTGGTAAGGTTAATGTCCAGATGATGCATTGCTGCATATTTTTTGTCAATAAGCTCGTCTCCACCATTATGCACATAATCGGAATGCAGCTCCATAAAAAGATTTTGGTAGTTAAACTTCCAAATGCGTGTATTGAGTTTCAGAAATAGTGCGTTATTGCTGAAATCGCTTAAAAACAGACTACGTTGTCCATTACCGATGAAGTTTTTATCGTATCCAAATGCCACATCAATATACTTTGTTACCCCAAAGGTGATATATCCTCTCCCATCAAAATAGTCAACACCGCCCGGTGCTTTAAAATCGTGATAATACCCCTGGCCCGGAACGGCTCCCCACTTTCTAGTCCAGTCCTGTACATATGTAGCTGGCCTCTCTTGATTGTCGGTTATTGAAGCGTTAAATCCTATTTTTTTGGCAATGCGTCCGCGCACTGCGATCCCTCTCGAATTATAAAAAAAATTCTGGTCATTGCTGTTTTCTTTCATATACCCTATATTCAGCAGCGGGGTAATGACTAAGTCAAAGTCTTTATTATGTACTTCGAATAAACCTGCCGGATACTGATAAAACGTATTGCCTACACGTTTTTTGCTTTTGTATTGTTCTCTTATATCTTCAGGAAGCCATTCTATATTATTTTTTAAAAGGCTTTTCATATAATATTCATCCACGCGGGTGAGATTGTCTAGAGCAGAGTCTCCGCTTAATAAGCGCCGCACTACCTCTACATATGTTTCGCGGCTATAAGGTTTGGTTTTTGAGAAGTTTAACGCAGAATCGTTTTGCGCTTTAATTTCCAATCTGTTCAAAATGATTTCCTGCTTATCACCCAGCGGCAGAAATGTGGTTTGCGAAAAGAGATACATAGGTAGCAATGCGATCGCTAGTGTAAGCAGGTATTTATTAATTTGCATAACTTATTGATAAGGTTTAATAATAGTCTTAGCTTTACCTCCCGACGGGTATTTACCCCTCCATGTGGGACGAATTACCGCATATGCGGCTAAATAACAAAAACCATGCAAATATATCTTATAAAAAATATACATGTTGTAAACGAAGGAGAAATCGCCGTTAAGGATGTATTATTGAAAAACGGCCGGATCGAAAAAATCGATGATCGGATAGACATTACCGAGAAGGGAATGGAAATTGACGGCACCAATAAATATCTGCTTCCCGGAGTAATAGATGATCAGGTCCATTTTCGTGAACCAGGATGGACACATAAGGCTACTATTTATTCCGAAAGTAAGGCTGCGGTAGCAGGGGGGGTGACTAGTTTTATGGAGATGCCCAATACGGTTCCACCTGCATTTACATTAGAACTATTGGAAGAAAAATACAATATAGCGGCTTTAACTTCGCTGGCTAATTATTCTTTTTACATCGGCACTAATAATCTAAATGCTGATGATGCTCTCGCTGCTAATAAGTTTAAGGATCGCATATGCGGCATAAAAGTATTTATGGGCAGTAGTACTGGCAATTTGCTGGTAAATAATCCGCTAGTACTTGAAAGGATATTCGGCGAAAGCGAAATGCTCATCGCCACCCATTGCGAGGAAGAGCGCATCATTAAAGCAAATCTTGAAAAAGCTTTGAGTGAAAATAGAGAACTTACTGCTGCTGATCATCCGGTCATTCGTAATGAAGAAGCCTGTTTCGAATCGTCTTTTTATGCCATACAATTAGCCAAGAAGCATAACTCTCGTTTGCATATCCTACATATCAGTACGGAAAAAGAATTGCAATTGTTTTCCAACATGCTTCCGCTGAAAGAAAAAAGAATTACAGCCGAAGTATGTGTACATCATCTTCATTTTACGGCAGATGATTATGCAAATCAAGGAAATCTCATTAAATGTAATCCAGCTATTAAAGCGGCTCATAACAAGGAAGCTTTGTGGAAGGCTTTATTGGATGATCGGCTGGACGTGATTGCCACAGATCATGCACCACATACATGGGAAGAAAAAAGTGAACCTTATTTGAAAGCACATGCAGGGTTGCCTCTGGTGCAACATTCGTTACCCTTAATGCTGTATTATCACAAACAAAATAAAATTTCTTTAGAAAAGATAGTAGAGAAGATGAGCCATGCCGTGGCCGACTGTTTTGCTATTAAGGACAGAGGCTATATTAGAGAGGGGTATTGGGCTGACCTGGTAATGGTAGATCTCAACCAATCTTTTACGATATCTAAGGAAAATATTCTGTATAAGTGTGGATGGAGTCCTTTTGAAAAAGCAGGCAACCAGGGCGATCCTTTCGAATTCCCCGCCAGTATTACACATACATTCGTGAACGGTAATTTGGTTTATGGAAATGGACAGTGGAATGAGTCTATAAAAGGAGAGCGGCTCTTATTTGACCGATAACAGGGTAGTGGCTTGAGGACACTGCAACTTCGGCACTGACCAATTTTTTATATATGCAGATAGACGAAATATCCTTCAGCGACATCTCTATTTTTCATTCGCAAGAAGATTATTCGCTGTTTCATCGGCTCAACTTCACACGTACGGAAGGAGGGCGGGAGTGGTTGCGGCGCTACTTTTCATCACCTTTTAATGATATCAACAAAATAAGAGGTACTCAGAAGATTCTAAAAAAACTGGCGGAGCATGTAGACGAATGGCCCGAAGAGATATCTAATGGTACCATGCTGGTGATGGCGAAGTTTCTGGATTATACTTTAGATGCTATTGGCAATAATCCTAGCATTGTGGATGCCATGATGTATCGGATATTTCATAGTGCGGATTATTCCATGTCCAAGTTCTCCGTGCAGCATTTTACTGATTTTTTCAGAGGACTTAGAAAAATAGCCTCTATTCTACGCGCTGCTGATTTGCCGGTATACTTTAAAAACTATATCGACAGAATCGATCACCTGGTGCAACATATAGAGCCTTTTCGCCAAATGGCGGATACGCCAAAAGATGCAACAATTGCGCTTAAAAAGATACTTTACTTTGCTGCGAATATTAAGGAGGTATATAGAGCGGAGGTGCAGGAACTGATGGATATTTTTTACCGCTTAGATGCGTGGTACTCGATGGCATATGCCGTTAAAACCTACAATCTGCAATTTCCTGAGTTTATAGATAACGAGCAGCCTTTTATTGAAGCTCGTGGGCTGTATCATCTACTATTGCATAATCCGGTTCCCTATCATTTGCAAATGCATCCCCAGCAGAATTTTATTTTTCTTACCGGAGCCAATATGGCTGGGAAAAGCACCCTTATCAAATCAGTTGGGGCGGCTGTTTTTTTAGCGCATATAGGCATGGGTGTACCAGCCAAAGAAATGCGGCTGACGATGTTCGACGGGCTTATCAGTAATATCAATGTGGTGGATAATATCGCCAAAGGCGAAAGCTATTTCTTCAACGAAGTACAGCGTATAAAAAATACAGTGCAAAAAGTAAGCGATGGTAAAAAATGGCTGGTATTGATGGATGAGTTGTTTAAGGGAACTAATGTGCAGGATGCCATGCGTTGTTCTTTAACGGTGATTAAAGGACTGATAAAAGTAAAGACCTCACTATTTATATTATCTACACATTTGTACGAAATAGCCGATCAGCTTACAGATTTGCCTACCATAGCTTTCCGATATTTTGAAACCATTGTGCAGGACGATGCTCTTTCTTTCAGTTATCAACTTAAGGATGGTATTAGTAGCGACAGGCTGGGCTATCTGATATTGAAAAGAGAAAACGTCGTAGATATGTTGGAGCGACTATAGGCTGTACTTGTTTAATGAAACTCGTAAGCAGTTGCGAGCACGTTGCGAATATTCGTAATGGCGGTAGGGTTTTGAATCAACGTATAAAAATTATTGTCAAATACTTCCAAAATCATAATATAAGCTTCATCATTAAGTAGCTGCTTTGAACTACGATAATTCAGCGCGATAATAGTGCCGAATGCACGAGAAAGATTATATAGTTTGTCCGCTGTGTTACCGTCTTTTGCTGCATCCAGATAATGAATGGCACTCAGCGCAAAAACTTTTTCAATATTTAATAGTAGGCTGTCTTTGGCAAGTGTGGCTACGCGTAGATCACCTGCATTAACGGCTGCTCTACCTCTTCTGAAATCTTCAAATATTTTTGATCCTGCCTGAATACTTTCTGCATTTGGGAAAAGCGTGGCTATTGCTAAGGGACGGTTAGGAGAATCACCATAATTGATAGTGGGATCATAGTCTCGTGGTATACCACTATAATGAAACGCCTGCGCCCATGCGGTGGCATTGGCCGGATTGCTCAATTGTGAGTTGACGCGGTACAAACACATGGCACCCAACATGGCTTTTTCCCATACTTCCGTGTATTCAATACCGATACTGCTGAATAAGCGTTTTTCTGACGGATTGGAGAGCATCTGCCAGCCGGGCACACCATTGCTACCTGCTACATTGTGAGATGCACTTACAGTTACTGCCGAATCGATAAACGATTTTAAAATGTCTGCATCACGGGTATCTCCAGAGAGGTTCGTGCTTCGCATCCTGTTGAGCCTTTCTGCCTTATATATAAAATTGGGTACCATTGCAGGCGTGAAAGCACTATCGGTATTGGTCCAGAGTGCTGTGGCTATCTCTGCATTTAATACACTATCTGTACCGGAAAGCAAATAATTTTTAACTCCATGCAGCATTATCAGTCGGGCTGTTATAATAGAATCAATATCTTCAAAATCATAGGTAGGAGGTACTGTGTAAGAAGGGATAAACGGTTCGTCTTTTACACAGGCCAATAAACTGCAACAAATCACACTAACTCCCAATATAATTGCTTTAAGCCGCATCACAATTTGTTTTATAAAAAGAGTTTTCGATCAAATGTACATAATGCGGGCCATATAAGTTGTTATCCGTAAATGTTATCCTTTCTGAAGGGCTTTATATTCTTTATTCATTTGGTCAATGAACTGTAATACCTCGTCGCGTCCATCGCCTTTTACTGCAGATGTAATAAAGTGAGGGGGGAGTTCCTCCCAGCTTTCCTGAAGGGAGCTTAAAAACTGCTGCACATTTCTAGTTGTAGCTGCAGGTTTATTTTTATCAGCCTTAGTAAATACGAGGGCAAAGGGAACCTGCCAAACTCCCAACTGATTGATAAATTCCAGGTCAATCTGTTGCGGTTCGTGTCTACTGTCAATAAGCACGAACAGATTGCCTAGATTTTCTCTACGTACGATGTATTGTTCAATCATGCTGCTCCAACTTTTGCGCTGCTTTTGAGAAACCTTGGCATATCCGTATCCTGGAAGATCCACCAGATACCAGTCTGTGGTTTTAGCTGTATTGTTTTTAGAGGCTGAGGTAATAAGAAAATGATTAATTAGCTGTGTTTTCCCGGGGGTTGCGGAAGTTTTGGCCAAGTTTTTTTTGTTACACAACATGTTAATCAGCGAAGATTTACCCACATTGCTTCGGCCGATGAAAGCGTATTCGGCTTTATCCGGTGGAGGACATTGCGTGTAATTGGCACTACTTTTTACGTATGTCGCTGAAATAATTTGCATAATAGGCGCTGATTGGAATGTGTAAGATATACAATTTTTGAAAGGATAAGTTCAGTATACACATCAAAGGTGTGTTTTTGGTTAAAGGGAAGGTCTTAGCCGTACGTGAAATGGAATTTCAATATGCTTCTTACTCCCTTCCAGAATCAGTCGTGCAGCTTCTTCACCCATCAACTCAAAATCAGTGGAAAATGTAGTAATGCCCTGCAATATCAGTTTTTTAAGTGGGGTTTCATTATAACTAATCACCCCTATATCTTTTCCTATTTTTAATCCGATTTCTTTTATTTTTTCAATTAAGATAACGAGATCATCTTCCATAAGACAGATGTAGGCAGTACCTTTCTGAATCTTCTCTCGCTGTATATTGTGCACCACCGATGCAGAAAATCCGTAATTGGTACAAAACTTTCTAAACCCTTTGCGGATTTCATCGGGGAAATAAGTATATGCCGGTATGATGATTTTTAAAGTGTCATACTTTTTTAGTGAAGCAAGTGATTGCTCCAATGCCGAATAGATATCTTTTTCAAAATTTTCATACACGGCACTGCAGTCTGCGCTTACGCCGGGTACCAATTTGTCCAACAATATCAGTTTCTCTTTTGGGATTGTATTAAGGATTTCGTAAGCATTGGCCCCACTTTCTAGAAAGTGAGCGATGATAACATAATGTGTGTAATGCTTGCCGGCATTGGTAAGGAGGCGCTTGAACAGATTAAAATCGTTATTGTATATATAGAAATCAATAACGGCATTATCTCCCAGTGTTCTTACAAAAGCATCGTAAATGATTTTCTTATGCGCGCTTAGTTTGTTAAATAAAAGAAAGACTTTAATATCGCTTTTAACCTCACTGTTTTTGACATAATAACCTTTGCCAGGAACGGAGCCCAGTACGCCTAATTTTTTCAGATATTTGTATGTTTTTTCGGCTGTATCCCGCGAAATGTCCAGCTCAAAACTCATCTCGTTGATGGAAGGCAGTACATCATCCTTTTTTATTTTGCTGGTAGCAATGGCCTTAATGATGGACTGCGCCAGTTGCAGATATTTGGGCGTGGACGAAAGCACATCCAGTTCTATATACTTGAAAAAGTCTTTCATTAGCGCAGGCTTTTGTGTAATTAATGCAAATATAGTCACGTACTACAGCGAAGCATAAAGTAAATTAAAACAATCTGCAATTAAAAATCTACCACTCGTCCGGCCCTAACCCCTATCTTTGTGGCTATGCCGTCACAGCCGCACGACCATATTATTCCTTTCGAAGAATCTGCGAAGAGTAAGAAAGAGCAGGTTGCCGAAATGTTCGATAAAATAGCCGGAAAGTACGATTTTATGAATCGATTTCTTTCGGCTAGAACTGATGTAAGCTGGCGCAGAAAAGCCATAAAGGCCTTAAAACAATACCGGCCTCAACATATTTTGGATATTGCTACCGGTACCGGCGATATGGCCATTATGGCTATGCAGATGTTGCAACCGAAAAAAATTACCGGAGTGGATATCTCTGCACAGATGTTGGAGGAAGGACGTAGAAAAATAGAAAAATTGGGATTGTCTTCGCAAATTGACCTGCAACTAGGCGATTCTGAAAATCTGCAATTTGCAGATGATTCTTTTGATGTAGTGATGGCAGCCTTCGGAGTACGCAATTTCGAAAATCTGGAAAAGGGCCTTTCAGAAATGCGACGCGTATTAAAACCTGGTGGGCGCTTATGTATTATTGAATTTTCCCGTCCAAAGCCGGCTTTTATCAATAGCCTTTATCAGTTTTATATGGGCAATATTGCTCCACAGATAGCTAAATTGTTTCATCAAGATAAAAAGGCCTATCAGTATCTGAACCGGTCAGCCAATGCTTTTCCCGAGAGAAAAGACTTCACGGCGATTTTATCGCAGGTAGGATTTGTGCAGCCCGATTATAGGGCACTGACATTCGGAATGTGTTGTATTTATTCGGCAACCAAGTAAATTGAGTTTTTTGTATAGAAAAAAGAGGTGTGATACCACACCTCTTTTTCATGTATCGAGATATTTTTATTTCAAAGCGATTTTAAGCACATCTTCCATTTTGTCAACATAATGGAAGGTGAGCCCCTTGATAAATGCTTGCTCTACTTCCCCCACATCTTTCTGGTTTTGTGAACACAGAATGATTTCCTTTAGTCCGGCACGTTTAGCGGCTAGTATTTTTTCTTTAATGCCACCTACAGGCAACACCTGTCCGCGGAGTGTGATTTCGCCAGTCATGGCTAGGTAAGGCTTTACTTTTTTGCCTGTCAATACCGATGCTATAGCGGTCATCATGGTGATACCAGCGCTGGGACCGTCTTTAGGAGTGGCACCCTCTGGTACGTGAATGTGAATGTTTTTCTTTTGAAAAAGAGATTCGTCTATCTTATACTTTTTGGCATTCGATTTCAAATAAGTGAGTGCTGTGGAGGCACTTTCCTTCATCACATTACCCAGATTACCGGTAAGGCTTAGTTCGCCTTTGCCATCACTGAGGCTGGTTTCGATAAACAGAATATCGCCTCCTACATAAGTCCAAGCAAGTCCCACCGCCACACCGGGAATATTTACGGCCTTATAAATATCATTATTGAACTTGGGTTTGCCCAAGATCTGTCCAACTTCTTCAATGCTTAAAGAAGTGGATAATTTTTCGTTAAGAGCAATTTTTTTAGCTCGGTTACGCATGATGGCTGCCAGCACCCTGTCCAGCTCACGTACACCGCTTTCGCGAGTATAGTCCGAAATCAGTCTTTCTAAAACCTTGTCACTGATTTTAAAGCTATTTTTGGCAATACCATGTGCTTCTTTTTGTTTGGGTATAAGGTGTCTTTTGGCAATTTCGATTTTTTCTTCCACTGCATAACCGCTTAGGTCGATAATCTCCAGTCTGTCGCGCAGGGCCGGCTGTATGTTCTGCAGATTATTGGCGGTAGCAATGAACATTACCTTGCTGAGGTCGTATTCCAGTTCCAGGTAATTATCGTAGAATGCATTGTTTTGCTCAGGGTCCAATACTTCCAGAAGAGCACTACTGGGGTCGCCACGAAAATCATTACCCACTTTATCAATTTCATCTAGCACAATAACCGGGTTACTGCTTTTGGCTTTTCTTAAGGATTGCAAGATACGGCCAGGCATGGCTCCTATATAGGTTTTTCTGTGCCCCCGAATTTCACTTTCATCATGCAGCCCACCCAAGCTCAGGCGTACATATTTGCGTCCTAAAGCATTAGCAATACTTTTTCCTAAGGATGTTTTACCAATACCGGGAGGCCCTAAAAAGCAGAGAATAGGGCTTTTCATATCGCCTTTTAGCTTCAGCACTGCCAGATATTCCAAAATTCTTTCTTTGATTTTGGTCATGCCGTAGTGATCCTTATCGAGAATCTTTCGGGCATTTTCCAAATCGTAATGGTCTTCGGTATATTCTTCCCACGGAAGGTCGAGCATCAGGTCGATATGATTGTACACCACCGAATAGTCGGGGGTACCCGGATGCATGCGTTCCAGCTTTTCGATACCTTTTTGGAAGGCTTCTTTTGCAGCTTCAGGCCATTTTTTGGATTCGGCCTTTTTCTGCATTTCTTTTATTTCCTGAGAATTGGGGTCGCCGCCCAGTTCTTCTTTAATACTTTTCAGCTGTTGTTGCAGGAAATACTCTCGCTGCTGTTTGTCCAGCTCGGTGCGTGTTTTATTGGTGACTTTATTTTTCAGTTCAACAAATTGCAGTTCTTTTTGCAAAATCTGCATCAGCTCCACTGCTCTTTGCTTGATATCCGATAGCTCCAGCAACCGTTGTTTTTCCTGTAAAGAAGTATTCAGATTACTGCTGACAAAATGAATCAGAAATACCGGGCTCTCGATATTTTTAAGAATAAGCGTTGCCTCGGAGGGAATATTAGGGGACTGCTGAATAATATTTCCCGCAATATCCTTTATATTGGAAATATAAGCTTCAAAGTCAGGATCATCAGGAACCGGATTTTCTACAATCTTGGTTATTTTGGCCTTGAAGTAAGGCTCGGTAGCAGTAAACTCATCGATGGTGAACTTATTGCGGCCCTGAATAATTACCGTAGTGCCTCCGTCGGGCATTTTGATGAGCTTAATAATTTTAGCCACAGTACCGGTGCGCACTAAATCTTCGGTAGCGGGATCTTCGATATTGAAATCTTTCTGTGCTACAACACCAATATACTTATCTCCTTTGTAGGACTCATTTACAGCTAGAATGCTTTTATCGCGACCTACTGTGATAGGCAATACTACCCCCGGAAATAAAACCGTATTTCTTAAAGGCAACAAACCAATCTCATCAGGAATATCATCCAGGTTCTCATTGGTATCGTTTTCGTTAAGCGGTAATATTGGCATGAAGTCCATGTCATCTTCGGGTTTCAAAAACACTTTATCAAATTGCATTATATAGTTTTAAGAGACAAAATGTCATTTCTTGTATCAAATACATCCGTTGGATGTACAAGAAATGGATAGCTTAATAATTGGCAATATTAATGCCACCTAAGAATTTCACGAAAACTTGTCGTATAAAAATTTTTAGGTGGCATTATTACAGGTGCTCAGCACAAAAGATGGGAGCCAAATATATCTAACTTATTAAAAAGCAAGCCCTAAGCTTAGCTGTAGTGCCTGATGTTTCCATTTGTCTTGATTTGTGGCATCACTTACATCGTGCAGACCGATTACATAGCGCGCGCCCACTCTCAGTTTGTTTAAGTGTACATTAGCACCTCCTACGAGGGAGAAGTCTCCTTTTTTGAATGCATCCTCGCCGTTTTCAAGCAGATTTTTTTCTTTGTTGATTTTTATGCCGAACTGAGGGCCGGCTTCGATGTGTAACGGTCCTACCAATTTCATATTCAGTAAAATGGGAACTGATAGATAGGTAAGTTTCGCTTTCAGCTGGTGGTTTTTAAAGCCGGGAAGCGTATGTGTAAAAGAGGAATCGGTAGTGGAGGTTGTCTGAGAGAGTAACACTTCGGGATTAATGCTGAAGCGATCCGCGATACCTATTTCAGCAAAAGCTCCCACCAGATAGCTATATTTAAATTCTTCTTTGAAACTTTTACCGGTGATTTTACCGGCATTCACACCGGCTTTTACACCCACATGAAATTGTGCGTTAAGATTAGAACATACAGCAAGGGCTAAGAGAGCTAGAGATGTGAATAAAAATTTGCGATTCATTTTGTTTAACGTTTAAAGGTATTAATAACAAGTTTAAAGGTTCATCACAATTAGTTTCTGAAACAGACACTATTTTTTTAATAAAAAGCGGGCAAAAATACATTGTTTTTCATTTCATTATACAAGCTCTATGACAGTAATTTCAGGGAGAATACCTACTCGTCCCGGATAACCGATAAAGCCGTACCCCCGGTTTACATAGAGTTTCTGATGTCGGTGCTCGTATAGTCCCGCCCATTGCTTATACACATATTGTACCGGACTCCATCGAAAGCCGGGAACTTCCACTCCGAATTGCATACCATGTGTGTGACCACTGAGTGTGAGATCGATATCAGTGTATATGGTATTCACTTCCTTGTCCCAGTGGGAGGGGTCGTGGCTCATGAGAATTTTGAAAGGGTACTGTTCTGCTCCCTTTATGGCTTTTGCCAGATCGCCATAAGAATGAAAATTGCTTTTTCCGCTGATATTCTGTACGCCTATGAGGCCTATGGTGGCTCCGTCTTTCTGAATGGGAACATGCTCATCTAATAATAAGCGCCAGCCCATTTCTGCTTGAATTTTTTTCAGATTTTCGAGGTTCTGAGCTTTTGCGGTGGCACTTTCCCATCTTTCATAGTCGCCGTAATCATGATTGCCTAATATGGAAAAAACACCCAGGGGGGCCGACAGTCGACTGAAGATGTTTTTATATGCGCCTACTTCATCGCTGCGATTGTTTACCAGGTCTCCCGTAAACAGAATGATATCGGGTTTTTCATTTAGAATTAAATCCACGCCGCGATTGACTGCTTTGTAGTTGGTAAAACTTCCACAGTGAATGTCCGAAATTTGTACAATTTTCAACCCCTTAAAAGGTTGGGGTAGGTTGTCAAAATGGAGTTGGATTCTTTTTATCTGATAGTTGTATTTATTAGAAAGTCCGTAAATAAAGGAGGTAAAAAGCCCTCCTCCTGCAATCAGTCCCAGCCAGCTTAGAAAAGCCGAACGAGAGATACGATCACCGCTGCTGCCGGCGAGCTCACCGATTTCATTTTTGACGGAAAATAACTTCCCGGCTATCCATTGCAGAGAGCGCCTCAGATCGTCTACAAAAAAGAATAAAGCCGTAACAAGTTTGCCGAGGAAAAGGGCAAAAACCAACATAAAAAGGGTGTTACGGAGTAGCTTATTGTGCTCATTTGCCTGAATATGCGGCAATAGGAGAATGATACTTACTGCGATGGCGGATACACACCAATATATGAGCGCGAAAATGTTTCGCCCTCGGGGAGAGGTGATGTTAAAAAAAGTTCGAGTGGCCCAGAATACATACAGGTCCAGCGACAGCATAAGGACAATCAAAATCCACCAATAAGGGTTATTGCGCATATCAGTTTAAGAATTTTCGAGTTCCAAAGCTAAGGAGTAAAATAGCAATTAAGTTGTTAAACCTACTAAATCTGATATCTATATCCATTCATGCATCAAAAACTTTACATTTGCGTTTAACCGTGATGGATTTTCCTTGTAATCACAAACTTTTATGGCAAAAATTATAGGAGTTGCAAATCAAAAAGGCGGTGTAGGTAAAACCACAACCGCTATCAACCTCGCCGCAAGTTTTGCTGTGCTGGAATATAAGACTTTGTTGGTAGATGCTGACCCTCAGGCCAACAGTACTTCGGGAGTAGGGTTCGACCTGCAAAATATCACGCAGAGCTTATACGATTGCATGGCCAATCAAACACCTGCGCGCAGTGTTATTCTGAAAAGTGATATTCCTAATCTTGATATCATTCCTTCTCACATCGATTTGGTAGGGGCGGAGATTGAAATGATTAATTATCCTAATCGTGAAATGGTGATGAAGGAGCTCTTAAGCGAGGTGCGCAAGGAGTATGACTTTATTATTATAGATTGCTCTCCATCACTGGGATTGATTACGGTAAATGCGCTTACTGCAGCCGATTCGGTTGTGGTGCCGGTGCAGTGTGAGTTTTTTGCCTTGGAAGGACTGGGGAAATTGCTTAATACTATCAAAATTGTACAAAGCCGACTGAATACCGAACTTAAAATAGAAGGTATCTTGATGACGATGTACGATGCGCGGCTGCGTCTTTGTAATCAGGTGGTAAATGAGGTGCGCCGTCATTTTGACGATTTGGTATTTAATACCATCATCCATCGAAATTCGAAACTGAGTGAGGCGCCCAGCTTTGGAAAGCCCGTTGTGTTGTACGATGCGAATAGTAAGGGGGCTTTGAACTATCTGAATCTTGCCAAAGAAATTTTGCAGAAAAATAATATGACAAAAATTCCCAATGAGGAGAAAATCTTAGAATAATCTTCAGGGACTTTAAAATAAATTACGTAATAACTGATGGCTACACAGAAATCAAATAAAGATGCATTAGGAAAGGGTATCCGGTCTTTGCTGGGGAGTATTGACGCAGAATTGAAGAGTGGTGCTGGCGAATTGAAGAAAACAGTTGTAGAGGCAGCAACCAGCATATCAAAAATTCCGGTTAACGATATCGAAACCAATCCTAAGCAACCGCGTACCGATTTTGATGAGAAGGCGTTGCAGGAGCTGGCAGAATCTATTAAAATACATGATGTGATTCAGCCGCTGACGGTTTCCAAATTGCCGAGTGGCAAATACAGATTGATTGCGGGGGAGCGTCGTTTGCGTGCATCGAAACTGGCAGGTCTTAAAGAAGTTCCTGCCTATATACGTCAGGCTGATGATGCCCAACTGTTGGAGCTGGCTTTGTTGGAAAACCTGCAGCGCGAAGACCTCAACGCTATGGAAATAGCCCTCAGTTATAAGCGCATGATGGATGAGTTATCCTACACGCAGGATCAAGTGGCCGAGCGTATGGGGAAAGACAGAAGTACGGTAGCCAATTTTATCAGGCTATTAAAACTGCCACCGGATATACAGCTCGCGGTAAGGAATAACGAAATCAGCATGGGACATGCACGGGCGTTGATTAATGTAGATACTGTCGACCGTCAGTTATATATATTTAAGGAGATCAAAGAAAAAGGTTTGTCAGTAAGACAAACCGAGGCGCTGGTGCGCAATCTATATAAGGAGTCGGGTAGTAAAAAGAAGCCGTCCAAAAGCAGTCTGTCTTCTCCTTTTCAGCGTATTGAGGATAAGCTGGCCGAAAGATTCGAAACACGTGTTAAGCTGAAGCATAATTCCAAGGGTTATGGTCAGATAACGTTTGATTATTATTCAGTAGAAGAACTCAATAAGCTACTGAACAATTTTAACGTCACGATAGATTAATCTGTACTTTATTTGCTATATGCAACTTTTTAGAAGATTCTTTCTGTTTGTTTTGCTGTTAGGTAGCTGTTGCGTTAGCAATGCTCAGACAGATACAACTGCTGTTGAGAATCCCAAAGATAGCATCACTATATCAGAAGAAAGTAATCTTGCCAATATAGTAGCTGATAGTTTGCAGCCCAAAGGCCCTAAAATGAAAAGACCCCGCGATGCCGCCCTCCGCTCGGCTATCTTACCGGGATGGGGACAAGTATACAACAAGAAAATTTGGAAAGTGCCTATTGTATATGGTGCATTGGGAGGTACAGGGGGCTATTTTTTATACAACCGTAAATGGTATAGGGAGTATAGGGATGCAGTGCGCATTATAACTGAACTTACCTCGCCCAACGGCTCTAAAGACTCTACTGCTTATCTTTCCATGAACGAAAATATTCGGAAATGGTATGAAAGAAATCAGGCAGGTGGATTGGAGACGCTGAGGTTTTACAGAGATGATACTAGAAAAAAACTGGATTACTCTTTCTTATATTTTCTGCTGGCTTGGGCATTGAATGTGGTGGATGCTACCGTAGATGCGCATTTGCAGCAATTTGATATTTCTCCTGATATTACTTTTCGTGTGCAGCCGGGGTACAGTGAGATGGCACGAACGAGCGGCATCAGCCTGGTTTTACATTTTAAATAAAAATACAATTTGGAAGTACAATGAAAATAGCACTGATTGGATACGGAAAAATGGGCAAGGCCATAGAGGAAGTGGCCTTAGAGAGAGGACATGAAATCGTCCTGAAAATTGATGAAAACAATTTGTCCGATTTCAATAAGGAGAATATTGATAAGGCAGACGTGTCTATAGAATTTACCGGACCTCATGCCGCTTATGATAATTTGGTAAAGTTGTTCACTTTTGGGGCTACGGTGGTGAGTGGCTCTACCGGCTGGTTAGATAAACTACAAGAGGTGCAAGCGCTTTGCAAGGAAAAAAATGCTGCTTTTATTTATGCAAGTAATTTCAGTGTGGGAGTGAATCTGTTTTTTGAGCTGAATAAAAAACTAGCGCAGCTGATGCATCCACATAAACAATACACCGTGACCATGGAAGAAATTCATCATACACAAAAAAAAGATGCCCCCAGTGGTACGGCAATTACTCTGGCAGAGGGAGTTTTGGAAACGTACAAAGAATTGGACGGCTGGGTGAATAGTGAGGAGCCTCAGCAGGGTAAATTGCAAATTGTAAGTAAACGCATTGACCCGGCACCAGGAACGCATACTATTAAATACACTTCAGAAATCGATGATATCGTTATAATACACGAGGCACACAATCGTAAAGGCTTTGCTTTGGGAGCGGTGGTAGCAGCAGAGTTTTTAAATGGTAAGAAAGGTATTTACACCATGAAGGAAGTGCTAGGCCTTTAGCGCACTCAGTTGTGAGAAATAAAAAAGAACCTCATCTTTAACGGATGAGGTTCTTTTTTATTATGGGGAAATTATAATAGCCTATTCTTGACTGATGTGGCCAACTCTATAAAGGCCTTTTTACTCGCTTCGTCATCGCTTACCATGGCGGGAACACCAATATCTCCGCCTTCACGAATATTTTCTATTAACGGGATTTCTCCTAAGAAGGGTATTTCATATTCTTCGGCCAAATTGCGGGCACCGTGCCTACCAAAAATGTAGTATTTCTGGTCAGGAACTGCATTCGGCGGAATGAAATAGCTCATGTTTTCTACAATACCCAGTATCGGTGCATTTAACTGGGCTTGTCCAAACATGGCAATTCCTTTTTTCGCATCGGCCAAAGCTACATCCTGGGGTGTCGAAACGATAACTACACCGGATACGCTAATGGTTTGTAGTAAAGTGAGATGAATATCGCCGGTTCCGGGTGGCATATCAATAACCAGATAATCTAGGTCGCCCCAATCTACATCGGTAATAAACTGTCTGATAGCACTGCTAGCCATTGGCCCGCGCCATACCACAGCCTTGTTGTCATCTACCAGTAATCCTATACTGAGCAGTTTGATGCCAAATCTTTCTAGGGGTACAATCATGCCTTTGCCATTTATGTCGCGCATCATGGGACGTTCGCCTCTTACGCCAAACATGATGGGGACACTAGGACCATAAATATCGGCATCCATCAGGCCCACTTTCGAGCCATCTTTAGCCAATGCAAGCGCCAAATTAGCGGCTACCGTGCTTTTCCCCACACCTCCTTTACCACTTACTACCGCAATAATTTTTTTAACCCCGGGTAGCGGACTGGTATTTTGTTCGTAAGTGCTTTGGGGAGTAGGCTTGGGCGTAAATCCGATTTTGATGACAGCGTCTTTGCTCACATGGTCCTTTATAGCCTTAATGGCTTCGCTTTTGACCTTTAATCGTATATCGGCGTCATCGGTAGGTAAAATCAGGTTAAAAGATATATAATACTTTTCTATGGCCAAATCTTGTACACAACCTGCAGTAACAATATCTTGACCATTTTCGGCTAAAAGCACGTTTTTCAATGCATTCAGTACATTTTCCCTCGTCATTCTTTAAAGCTTATGTTAAATTCAAATATAAATCGTAATCTTAACATCTGTAGGAATAAATTGTTGCAATATTTAAAGCCTGAAAACTTAATTTTGGCACGGTGAATAAGATATTTCTCTTTTTAATTGGTTTTTTATTTTTCGGTATTACGGTTCATGCGCAGTTTGAAAAAGCCAGGGACTCGGTAGTTCAGTTGTATGGGGTGGTAATGACCGCTGACAGTCTGGAGGCTATTCCTGCGGTAAGTATTACAGTAAGAGGCACTAAGCGCGGTACCATTACTAATAACGACGGTGTATTTTCCATTGCCGTTCTAAAAGGGGATATTATCGACTTTTCTCACGTTAGCTATATTGGTGGTTCGGTAAAAGTACCTGATACCTTAAGAGGTAATCAGTATAGTATTATAAAAACATTGGTGCGGGATACGGCCTATCTTCCCGTAGCAATTATCAAACCCCGTCCTACACCAGAACAGTTCGCCCGCGACTTTTTAAATGTGAAGGTGTCGGAGGATGAAATCGAAATTTTGCGTAAGGCCAATACACCTGAAGCCCGAAGCGCTTATTTGGCCAAATTGCCCTATGATGGTCGGGAGGTTACAAACAGACAGCTGGATAATGTATTTCAGCGAGCACGCTATCAAGGGCAGGTGCCTCCTATGAACATTTTCAGCCCTGCTGCTTGGGCTGAGTTCATTAATGCCTGGAAAAGAGGTGATTTCAAGCGTAAGAAATAAAATACCCTTGGGTTATAGCCCTTTCAATACTTTCTTAATTAGCTCCTCAAGTTGAATGTCCGGTTCTGCTTGGCAGATGCGGATAATATGTTGCTCTGCAGCTTGACGATTGATACCTAGTGCTTGTAATGCATCTAACGCATCCTGTCTCATGTTGCGGGTAGTGGAAGCACTAGTAGTTTCGGCAGGAATGATATTCTCAGTAGGTTGTTTCCCTATTTTATCTTTTAGCTCCAAAACGGTTCTTTCGGCTGTTTTCTTACCAATGCCTTTAATGCGTTCCAAGGCTCGGCTATCTCCGTTAGCTATGGCCTGAGTAATTTCGAAAGGCTTCATGTAAGATAGAATCAAACGTGCCGTATTGGCACCAATGCCGGACACACTCAGCAGTAGCTTGAAGATATTTTTCTCCTCTATATCGGCAAATCCGTACAAAAGATGAGCGTCTTCCTTGATTAGCAAGTGGGTATACAGGAGTCCGCTTGACTGTCCTTGTATTTGCGAATAAGTGTGGAGGCTGATATGTACTTCATACCCAATACCCTGAACATCAACTATTACGGAAGAAGGGGTGATGTCGATAAATGAACCTTTCAGATAAGCTATCATAAATACGAATGTAAAATTGAAAATTGAATTTTAAGAATTTAAAATTCCACTACCTTTGGCATCCTTAAACAGTGACTAACAGTTTTTGTTAAATATCTGGGGCTAATTTTTAAACTAAATAGATGGCAACAAAAATTACGGCTGCAATAACTGCAGTGAGTGGATATGTTCCTGAAGACAAGCTTACGAACTTTGATTTAGAGAAAATGGTGGAAACCAGTGACGAGTGGATACGCACCCGCACTGGTATTGAGGAACGTAGAATTTTAAAAGGCGAAGGAAAGGGCACCAGCGAAATGGTAGTTCCCGCAGTGTTGGATCTGCTAAAAAAACGAGGTATCGGCCCCGAAGAGATTGAGTGCATTATAGTAGCTACTGTAACTCCCGACATGGTTTTTCCAGCAACGGCCAATTTGGTAGCGGATAAAGTAGGTGCTGTCAATGCTTTTGGGTATGATATATCAGCTGCATGCTCGGGTTTTCTGTTCGCTTTGGTTCAGGGAGCCAGCTTTATCGAGAGTGGCCGCTACAAAAAAGTAGTTGTAGTGGGTGCGGATAAAATGAGCTCCATAGTGGATTATACCGACCGTACTACCTGCATTATCTTTGGTGACGGGGCGGGTGCGGTATTGTTAGAACCCAATGAAGAAGGCTTAGGAGTAAAGGATAGTATTTTGAAGAGCGACGGCAGTGGATGCAATTATCTTCGCTTGAAAGCGGGAGGATCTGCCTATCCGGCTTCCATTGAAACAGTTACCAACCGTGAACATTACGTGTATCAAGAGGGAAAAACCGTATTCAAGTTTGCTGTAAAAGGTATGGCAGATGTGAGTGCGGATTTGCTGGAGCGCAATGGCCTTACAGGAAATGATATTGCTTGGTTGGTACCACACCAGGCCAATCTGCGTATCATTGATGCTACTGCCGAACGCATCGGACTTCCCCGTGAAAAAGTAATGATAAATATTCAAAAGTATGGCAATACAACAGCAGCTACCATACCACTGTGTTTGTGGGAATGGGAAAAACAGCTGAAAAAAGGCGATAAGCTGGTGTTGGCTGCTTTTGGTGGTGGTTTTACTTGGGGTGCTACGTTGGTAGAGTGGGCATATTAACGCAATTGTTTAACCTCAAAACCAATATCTACTTGAGTTCAAATATTCAAATACGGAGGGCGCAAGCTTCCGATTGCGAACGTATTCTGGAACTGATACATGAGTTAGCGGTATACGAGCGGGCGCCGCAGGAAGTAACCGTATCGCTGGAGCATTTCAGAGAAAGCGGTTTTGGAGAAAAACCTGTATGGTGGGCATTTGTAGCTACCACAACAACTGATGGCGAAGGAAAGGAGCAAATCGTAGCTTTTGCACTGTATTACATTCGGTATTCTACTTGGAAGGGGCAGTGCATGTATCTGGAGGATTTGCTTGTAACTCAGGATATGCGGGGCAAAGGCATCGGAAAGATGCTTTTTGACCGTCTTATCGAAGAAGCTCGCGAAAAGCGATTTAAAAGACTCTGTTGGCAGGTGCTAGATTGGAATGAGCCCGCCATTAATTTCTATAAAAAATACAATGCATCTTTTGACGGGGAGTGGATTAATTGTGCTATTGAATGGTAATTCTCATTTGAAAAATAATTTATGAAAAAAGAAAAAAGCTCTGCATAAGCAGAGCTTTTTTTCAGAGGAACATAAGCAGAAGAGTTAAAACGAATAAATAGCTCCTAAAAGGAACGTTCCGGTGCTTTTAGTGCCGGCTCCATCATTTTTAGTGAAAATAGGATCCTTAGCACTGTCCAGTCGGAACTCGGGTATAATCATCAAACCGTTCACAGGTTTGATGTTGAACGATAGCGTAGTTTGTATAATAGAGGTACCAAATATTAATCCGCCTTTGTCCTTATCATCGAAGTATTCACCTCTCAGGGTAAGGCCAAATTTTTCGGTTGGGTCTACATTTACATATAATGCCGAGCCCCACCATTTTTTAGATATATCTTCAAATTGATCCACTATTTTGAGGGTGCCATCGTAACCCAGTGAGAATTTGTCACTAATAGTAGCTGTTGCAGTAAGGCCTATCTGATTATGGTTGTTACCATCAAGATCTTTACCCCCTACATAGTTCAAATAAGCATTCACGGCTTCGCCGGTTTTACTTACCTGGGCTATGATATTCTTTTTAGCAAATGAAGCGGATAGATAATCGGTGGGGTTGGTAACACCGGCCATAATACCGAAGCCGCTACCCAGTGTAAAGTCGGCTTTGATACCGGTATGAGAGAATGGTCCGTAAGAGAACATATAGCTCATGCTATAATTTCTATTATATTGAGGATCCAAAACTTCATATCCTAGGTGAGTACCCCATTTACCGGCCGAAATTCGAATATTGTCGGTGGGATTGAAGGTTACATAAGCTTGTTTAATACTTTGCAATACTGCGGAGCCATTACCAGCACCATCTGGTTCCTCGGCATAAGAAAATTCTCGTGCACGGGTACCAAAGCCAAGGTCAATGACTAAACCGGCTTTTCCTTTGGTATAGCTGGCTGTTAAGGATGCCATGCCTAACTCGATAGAATTGTGGGAATTAGTAAAGCTGGTAAAGTTGTTGATTTCTCCGGCGTTCTTGGCATTTGCAAAATTGTAACGGTAATAGACATCTACCGATCCATTAACTTGCAGTTCACCTTTTGACTCATCTGTTTCTGAGGTTTGGGCAAAAATAACCGAGGAGATCAAAAGAGCTTTGGTTGTAAGAAGTACTTTTCCCTTCATTTAATACAGGTTTAATGTTAAAAAATAAATGTTATCTGAATTTTTCATAGGATACCGGAGTATTGTTAATATATTAATATTATTACTATGTGATAAAAATTCAGATTTTATATTGATTTTTTTGATAAAAATATAATTCTGTAACACGAATATAGAAAATTATGTCAAAAAATTTCATAATTTCTGTAAAACTATAAATATAGTTATTATTATAATATGTATTCGTCAGAAAATGCCTTTTTAGTTCTAAGATTATCTATTGGAAGGGTAATAAAGCATTTAAAAGTGCTATATTTGCGCCCTAAAAAATTTTTATAATGGCAAATACAGCAGATATCAGCCGCGGAATGATCCTTAAACTCGATGGCAGCCTCTATTCAGTAGTGGAATTTGGCGAAAACAAAACTGCTCGTGCAGCAGCAAAAGTGTGGGCAAAACTGAAGGGGGTGGATAATAACAGAACTATCGAAAAAACATGGAATTCCGGCGATACTATTTATCCTGTAAGAGTAGAAAAAAGAAGTTTTCAGTTCCTGTATAAGGACGAAACAGGCTACAATTTCATGGATAATGAGTCCTTCGAACAAATCAGCTTATCTGAAAATCTGATTGATGCGCCTCAGTTCCTGAAAGAGGGCCAAGAAGTGGCTATTGCTATCAATACAGAGACCGATCAACCTGTAAGTGTGGAGTTGCCTGATAAAATTGTGGTAAAGGTTACTTATACCGAGCCGGGGCTTAAAGGTGATACTGCTACGCGTACTTTAAAACCCGCCACTATTGAAACCGGAGCCACTATCAACGTTCCTTTGTTTATCGATGAAGGTGAACTGATACGTGTGAATACCAAAACCGGTGAGTACGTGGAGCGTGTTAAGGAATAATTAGGAATATATTATTAAAAGTGGCTCGGTCTCGCAATGAGCCATTTTTTATGGGGAGTAGATCAATAGGATAATAAAATACCTGTAAAATCCTATCCATTATGTGTGTGATTTACTTACCTTAGTTCATGTATTTAGTGGTATTGAATTTTATTTGTTTTTAACCCAAAACCCGTCAAATTAAAAAATATGGACTTCAGGCAAATTCAGGAGCTGATCAAGTTGATTAATAAATCTAACATTGGTGAGTTCTCTCTCGAGCAGAAGGATTTCAAAATATCGATAAAACAAAAAGAGGAACAAGTAACCCAAGTGGTATCTGCTCCTTCTCCATACCCTCTGCCCATGCCGGTAGCCCCACAGGCAGTTGCTCCGGCAGCACCAGCAGCCTCACAACCCACCAGTGCTCCTGCTGAAGAAAAACCCAAAACCGCTGCGCCGCCTAGCAATCGCACTATTATTAGAAGCCCGATGATTGGAACCTTCTATCGCAAACCTGCTCCTGATAAGGCGAATTATGTGGAGGAGGGTGATATCATTACTCCAGGAAAAGTGCTGTGCGTGATTGAAGCGATGAAGCTTTTTAATGAAATCGAAAGTGAAATCAGCGGTAGAATCGTGAAGATTCTGGTAGAGGATGCTTCGCCGGTTGAATTCGATCAGCCGTTATTCGAAGTGGAAACAGCATAATTACATTATAAGCTTATCTCATTACTTAAGAATCATCATGTTTAAAAAGATATTAATCGCTAACAGGGGAGAAATCGCGCTACGAATTATCAGGACCTGTAGGGAGATGGGCATTAAAACCGTAGCGGTGTATTCTACCGCCGATAGCGAAAGCCTACACGTAAAGTTTGCAGACGAAGCAGTATGTATTGGTCGTCCCGCAAGTGCCGAGTCTTACCTCAATATTCCCAATATCATGGCCGCCATCGAAATTACCAATGCCGATGCAGTGCATCCGGGCTATGGGTTTCTGGCTGAAAATGCAAAATTTGCTCAGATCTGCAACGACAGCAAAATCAAATTTATCGGCCCTACAGCAGAAATGATTAACAAAATGGGCGATAAAATCACCGCCAAAGAAACCATGATTAAGGCTGGTGTACCCGTTATTCCCGGAGGGGAAAAGCTGCTGAGTAGTTTGGATGAGGCCAAAGGACTTGCAAAAGAAATCGGTTATCCCGTTATACTCAAAGCCACAGCTGGTGGCGGCGGAAAAGGTATGCGTATTGTGTGGGACGAAAGTGAGCTAGAAAAAGCCTACGATACCGCTAAGATGGAGGCGGCCGCATCGTTTAAGAACGATGGCCTCTATATGGAGAAATACATCGAAGAGCCCCGCCACATCGAAATTCAAGTGGCAGGCGACCAATATGGCAACTTCTGCCACATGAGTGAGCGCGATTGCTCTATTCAGCGTCGTCACCAGAAGCTGGTAGAAGAATCGCCTTCTCCCTTCATTACCGATGAATTGCGGACCGCTATGGGCGAAGCTGCTAAGAAAGCTGCTGCAGCCATAGGTTACGAAAGCGTGGGAACTATAGAGTTCCTTGTAGACAAGCACCACAATTTCTATTTCATGGAAATGAATACCCGCATTCAGGTAGAGCATTGCGTTACTGAGGAAGTAATCAATTTCGATCTGATTAAAGAGCAAATTAAAATTGCCGCGGGTGAAAAAATCTCCGGCCGCGATTATGTGCCCGAAATGCATGCCATTGAGTGTCGCATCAACGCCGAAGACCCTTATAATGATTTCCGACCTTCGCCCGGTAAAATTACCAACTTGCATGTACCCGGTGGACACGGAGTAAGGGTGGATAGCCATGTATATGCCGGCTATACCATACCGCCTTACTACGATTCCATGATCGGCAAGCTGATTGCAGTGGCACGTACCAGAAAGGAAGCCATCGATACCATGTATCGGGCACTGAGTGAGTATGTGATCGAAGGAATTAAAACTACGATTCCTTTCCACCTTCAGCTTATGCAGAATGATGATTTTATCAATGGAAACTTTAATACTAAGTTCCTGGAAACATTCCAGCTGAAGTAAACCGAATGAATCCAATAATCATACGTACCTGCAGATAAGCTGCGGGTATTTTCATATAGCAAGCGTTTAAGAGAAATGGCTCCTGCACGCTTTGTTTTTGGTATCTTTCAGATTTTTAACAGCAAATTTTAAAGAAGACCTTATAGAGCTTATTTTTGCAACCTTATGGCAACAGATAGTAACAGATTTCAGGCGATTATATCGCATTGTAAGGAATACGGATTTATATTTCCCAGTAGCGAAATATACGATGGATTGCAAGCTGTATATGATTACGGGCAATGGGGTGCTGAGTTGAAAAAGAATATCAGAGACCAATGGTGGAAAAGCATGACCCAAATGCACGATAATATTGTGGGTATTGATGCCGCTATCTTTATGCATCCTACCACATGGAAGGCTAGTGGACACGTGGACGGATTTAACGATCCCATGATCGATAACAAGGATAGTAAAAAGCGCTATCGTGTGGATCATCTAATCGAAACTCATGCGGATGCAATGAGAGCGCAAGGCAAAGCAGCTGAAGCCGATGTACTGATTAGCGAAATGGAAAAGCTGGATGCTGCAGGCGATCTGCTAGGATTGAAAAAATTGATTGACGACTATAATATCAAATGTCCTATAAGTGGAACGGCTAACTGGACGGATGTACGTCAGTTCAATCTGATGTTTTCTACCGAATTTGGTTCGACTGTTTCCGAAAATGCTGACGAAAATAAAGTATATCTAAGGCCCGAAACAGCTCAGGGAATTTTTGTGAATTTTCTGAATGTGCAGAAAACAGGGCGCATGAAAATCCCTTTTGGAATTGCACAGGTGGGTAAAGCTTTCAGAAATGAAATTGTGGCACGTCAGTTCATCTTCCGCATGCGAGAGTTTGAGCAGATGGAAATGCAGTTTTTTGTAAGACCCGGCACACAGCAAGAGTGGTACGAATATTGGAAAGAAGAAAGATTGAAATGGCACTTAAGCTTTGGTAATCCGGCTTCGGATTATCGTTTCCACGATCATACCAAACTGGCATTTTATGCTGATGCTGCCTGCGATATCGAGTATAACTTCCCTATGGGCTTTAAAGAGCTGGAGGGTATTCACTCTCGTACTAATTACGACTTAACACAACACGAGAAGTACAGTAAAAAGAAATTGCAGTATTTCGATAACGAAATCAATCCGGAAACCGGAAAGCCATATGGCAACTATGTTCCTTATGTAATCGAAACTTCTATTGGTCTTGACCGGATGTTCCTTTCCGTTATTTGTGCAGCTTATGATGAGGAAGATTTGAGTACTGATGGCAAACAGGATAGTCGCGTAGTATTGCGTTTTCCGGCGAAATTGGCTCCCATTAAACTTGCAGTCTTCCCGCTGCTTAAGAAAGACGGATTGCCCGAAATTGCAAGGGATATCATGGCAAAATATCGTGGAGAGTTCAAATGTTTCTACGAAGAAAAAGATGCTATCGGTAAGCGTTATAGAAGAATGGATGCTATAGGTGTGCCTTTCTGTGTAACAATAGATCATCAGACTAAGGAAGATAATACCGTTACCATTCGCTATCGCGATTCTATGCAACAGGAGCGTATCGCTATTGATCAAATCGGCGAAATCGTAGGAAAAGCGATCAAATAGTCGGATATACATCGCATTTTACCTGTCGACATTCCAATGCGGCACGCTTTTGGCGGTATATCACTAAAGCGTTATTATGAATAAAAATTATAAATACGGTTGGATAGCATTGGGACTGGTTGCTATAGCATACTGGAAGTATAAAATGAAGCCTGAACAAAAAGCTAGGCTTAAGAACAAGTTATTTAAGGTCGATAAAAAGCTTTTTGAGCAGATCTCAGATTATAAAGATGTAGTAAGACAGCCGAAAGATCAGTATCTAGCATAGTATAAAAATAGTAAAGTGGCGAGAGCCACTTTTTTTATTGCTTTTTTGACCGACATTTGACTTTATGAGTGTGTTGTAATAGTATGCAATGGGTAAATGATGCCCAAATGCTTCTATATGTTTTACCACTACCTTTGTAGAGCTTAAATATTGCTGCTATGTCCGTAAACAAGGATTTATTCGAAAGCCCCGACTATTTTAATGTTGACGCACTGCTTACAGAAGAGCAATTGATGGTGCGTGCGGCTGTAAGAGCTTACGTCAAAAAAGAAATTACTCCTATTATTGAAGACTATGCACAGCGGGCAGAATTTCCGCAGCATATTGTGAAGCAGTTAGGCGAAATCGGTTGTTTCGGTCCTACTATTCCTATCGAGTATGGGGGGGGAGGGTTGGATTATATCAGTTATGGTTTGATGATGCAGGAATTGGAACGGGGCGATAGCGGTGTACGTTCTACAGCATCGGTACAGGGCTCGTTAGTAATGTTTCCTATTTATGCGTATGGTAGTGAAGAGCAGAAACAAAAATATCTCCCCAAGCTGGCTAGCGGCGAGTGGCTGGGGTGTTTCGGTCTAACAGAACCCAACTATGGTAGCGATCCCGGAGGAATGTTGACGAATTTTAAAGATGCCGGAGATTACGTTATTCTAAACGGCAGCAAAATGTGGATCAGCAATGCACCTTATGCGCAGGTGGCAGTAGTTTGGGCTAAAGATGAGAGCGGCGAAGTTCACGGATTAATAGTAGAAAGAGGCATGGAAGGTTTTTCTACGCCTACCATTCATAATAAATGGAGCTTGCGGGCTTCAGCAACTGGTGAGTTGGTTTTTGATAATGTGAAAGTGCCTAAAGAAAATATTCTTCCCGGTATAAAAGGGCTGAAAGGCCCGCTCAGTTGTCTTACCAAAGCTCGTTATGGTATTGCATGGGGAGTAATAGGAGCGGCTATGGATTGTTATGATACAGCCTTGCGCTATGCTAAAGAAAGACAACAATTTGGCAAACCAATCGGGGCTTTTCAGTTGCAGCAGAAAAAGCTTGCCGAAATGATTACCGAAATTACTAAGGCGCAATTGCTCAACTGGCGTTTAGGAACTTTAATGAACGAAGGTAAAGCGACACCTCAACAGGTGAGCATGGCTAAGAGAAACAGCTGTGAGGTAGCGACAAATATCTGTAGAGAAGCTCGACAGATTTTAGGAGGAATGGGCATTACAGGCGAATATCCGGTGATGCGACATATGATGAACCTCGAGAGTGTGATTACTTACGAGGGTACACATGATATACATTTGCTTATAACCGGTCAGGATATAACGGGGTTCAATGCTTTTAAATAACAATCGGTTCATCTTATAGGAACCTTAACGAATATACGATGCGTATTTATTTGATTGGATTTATGGGTGCTGGCAAAACCTATTGGGGCCGGCAGTTGGGTCAGAAGTTGGGTATTCCTTTTTTTGATCTGGACGAACTTATTGAGGATGACGCGGGCAAATCCGTAAATAGCATTTTTGAAGAGGAGGGGGAAGAATATTTTCGCACCAGAGAAAAAGAAATTCTCTACATGGTAACTGAAAGTCATGATTCGATGGTATTATCTTGTGGAGGCGGTGCCCCCTGCTTTTTCAACAATATAGATTATATGAACCAGAAGGGGATTACTGTATGGCTGAATACACCCATCGATACCCTGCTAAGTAGGTTAAAAGAGGAAAAACATACGCGCCCTTTGTTGAAAGGCTTGGATGATGAAGCCTTAAGAGCATATATTATCAAAAAAAGTGCAGACAGGCGCATATATTACGAACGTGCCAAGATTAAGATAGATGATGATAATTTAGATCTTGATAACTTTATAAAACTAATTTTTAATGAGTAAATTATATCTTGCCTTAGGAAGTGCTTTAGCAGGTTTGGGAGTAATACTGGGCGCATTTGGTGCTCATAAGTTGAAGGAAATAATGCCTGAATCGGTATCCACTTTTCAAACAGGCGTACAGTATCAGATGTATCATGCCTTTGCATTGCTAATGGTGGGTATATTAATCGAACGCTTCCCATTCAGGACCATGAACTGGGCAGGTATTTGTTTTTTAATCGGTATTGTTCTGTTTTCCGGTTCGCTATACGCTCTTACAGCTTTAAAGGCAGGCGGTAAAGTAGGCTTGGGCGGATTGGGAATCATTACACCCATTGGCGGCCTGTTTTTCATCGTCGGCTGGATTTGTCTTTTATTATCTTTCTTTAAAAAGTAAAAAAACATTTACTAGGATGTCTCAATAAGGTTTTTGAGCCGGAAATAGCGATTGTCAATATATACATCAAATCCATAATGGTTCATACAACCTTATTATCTTTGTTCTATGGCGAATAAGAGCAAATCGAAGAGTAAAAAAACAAAAGCCGGATCGAAGAATACAGTAGCCGATTTTAAAACTGAGCAAGAAGCAAAGATTCAGTTAAAACAATTGGCTAAAGACGAGCGCACCTGGAAGATAGTGGGTTTGACATTTCTGTTGGTTTCTATTTTCCTTGTTATATCATTCGTATCCTATTTCTACACTTGGAGGCAAGATTTTGTTCTGGCATCTAAGGGTGCTGGTATTCTGCTGGAGCCCGATATTACCGCTGAAAATCTTTTGGGTAAATCAGGTGCTCTAGTTGCGCATCTTTTTGTATACAAGCTGTTTGGTGTAGCTTCTTTATTGATTTGCACCTTTTTCTTTGTGGTAGGAGTAAATCTGATGTGGCGAAGAAAGGTATTTTCCATCTGGCGCAATCTGAAATATGTTACGCTAGGAATGCTTACCGTGTCCACTATTCTAGCATTTATTCTTCGCAAAGAGGAGTTTAGTTGGGGTGGAGGTGTAGGTAATGTTATTAGCGACTGGTTGCAGGCCTCTCTAGGCTTTATAGGAACATCAGCTATATTATTATTGATAGTGATTGCTTATTTCGTTTGGCAATTCAATCCGGCCTTCAGCTTCCCTAAAAAATTAACGTCCGCACCAGCTCCTATTCCATTGGAACCTGAATTGGAGGAAGATGTGGCTCCTGCTACTGAGCTGCCGGAGCATGATTTTATAAAAGAAACTCAGGAGGTAGCAGAACAAGAAGCATCTACGGCCAAGTTAATAATACAGGATGAAGTTGAAAGAGAAAAGCCCCAATTGGGACTTATTGAAAAAGATACATTGCCCGTTAAAGAGGAGGAAAAAGGTTTTGAACGCATTACTGTGTTAAAGCCTGAAGCCAGAATCGATTTTGAGCCTGAGCAAGCTGAAGAAAAGAAGGAAAAGAAAGTATCTAAAACTCCAACCTCTTCTCCCGAAGAGGAATTGAAATTAGAAATCAACTCAGCTCCTCTTCCTGAAACTGCTGAAGAAGCCAAAGTATCTACAACGCTGCCCAACAGTGGGAATAAACCTTACGAACCTACCTTGGATCTTAGAAATTATAAGTTCCCTACACTGGATTTGCTAGAATCTTATGGTAGTGAAAAAATTGAGCAGGATCCGGTAGAGCTGGAGAATAATAAGAATCAGATCATCACTACGCTCCGTAATTATGATATCGAGATACAACGCATAAGCGCCACTATTGGGCCTACCGTTACTTTATACGAAATAGTGCCTGCTGCAGGAGTACGTATTTCCCGCATCAAGAATCTGGAAGATGATATTGCTCTAAGTCTTTCCGCACTGGGCATTCGTATCATTGCGCCTATTCCGGGTCGAGGAACTATCGGTATTGAAGTACCTAATGCTCGTAAGACTATCGTGAGCATGAAAACCCTGCTGGCGTCGGAGAAGTTCCAGAAGTGTAATTACTCGCTGCCCATTGCATTAGGGAAAAAGATCGATAACGAGAACTTTATTGTAGATCTTGCAACGATGCCACACCTGCTGATGGCCGGGGCTACAGGTCAGGGTAAATCGGTAGGTATTAACACAATACTGGTATCGCTTCTATACAAAAAGCACCCGTCGCAGTTAAAGTTTGTGCTGGTGGACCCCAAAAAGGTAGAATTAAGTATTTATAGTCATATCGAAAGACATTTTCTAGCCAAGCTTCCTAATGAGGAAGATGCGATTATTACCGACACCAAGAAAGTAATCAACACCCTCAATGCACTTTGTATTGAGATGGACAACCGCTACGATTTGCTTAAAGAAGCTGGTTGCCGTAATATTAAAGAGTACAACGCTAAGTTTGTTTCCCGCAAATTGAATCCTGAAAAAGGACATCAATACCTGCCGTTTATTGTATTGGTAATTGATGAGTTTGCCGATCTTATAATGACTGCCGGTAAGGAGGTAGAAATGCCCATTGCACGTCTGGCGCAGCTCGCACGTGCGGTAGGTATTCACCTAATTATTGCCACTCAAAGACCATCCGTGAACATCATTACCGGTACCATTAAGGCAAACTTCCCGGCCCGTGTAGCTTTTAAAGTAAGTAGTAAAATAGATAGCCGTACCATATTAGATACTGGAGGAGCCGAACAGCTGATCGGAAAAGGCGATATGCTCATCAGCCTTAACGGTGAAATTGCCCGATTGCAGTGTGCTTTCGTGGATACCCCAGAAGTAGACAGGGTGGTAGAATTCATCGGTTTTCAGGAAGGTTATCCGCAGCCATTCCTGCTACCGGAATATGTAGATGAAAAAGAACTCGAGAGCGGCGATTTTGATATGGGAGATAGAGATGTGTTATTTGAAGAAGCCGCACGTTTGATTGTCGCTAATCAGATCGGATCCACATCATTATTGCAACGACGGATGAAATTGGGATATAACCGTGCCGGTCGCCTCATGGACCAACTAGAAAGCGCAGGCATTGTAGGTCCCAACCAAGGCAGTAAAGCTCGTGAGGTGCTCATTAAAACAGAGGCTGAATTACAGCAGCACTTAGATGCTCTAGGTTATTCGAGTTAGTTTTTGTCTGATAATGAATTATTTATTCAAAATGTTAAATAATTCTTATCATACACACCTCGGCATCAAAATTGGCGTCTAATACACACAAAAAGATTTTTCCATTAAAATTTTAAAACTTGAAAATGAAGAAGTTGTTTTTTACGGTATTGGGATTATTGTTTGTAGTTCTCGGTTTTGCGCAGCAGCGAGATCCTAAGGCTAAAGCATTATTGGATGAAGTAAGTGCTAAGTTCAAAAGTTATAAATCGGTAATGGTAAATTTTGCCTATCAGATTAACAATTCGGCAGGCAAAGTACTATCCAAGAAAACAGGTACCGTACAAATGAAAGGTAACAAGTATATCATCGATCTGGGATCTAATAAAATTATCAGTGATGGCGAAACTATTTGGAACTACGATCCCGCGGCTAAAGAGGTTACGGTTAATAGTGCAAGTGCATCCGATAATACCATTACTCCACAGAAATTATATACAGATTTTTATAGCAAGGATTTTATGTATGCCATGCAAAAGGACGATAAGGTAGGCGGGAAAGCGGTAAATAAAGTGGTGCTGCAGCCTATTGATAAATCCAAACCTGTTTCATTGATTTATCTGGCAATTGATAAGGCTACCAAAAACATTATAGGTGCTACTATTGTTGAAAAATCTGGGAATAGATATATCTATAGTGTAAGTGATTTTAAAACCAATGTGGTAGCATCGGATGCTAATTTTACTTTTGATGCATCCAAATATCCCGGAGTAGAAGTGATTGATTTACGATAAAACATACTGAATACATAAGGGAGCTCCATATTTTGGAGCTTTTATTTTTTGTATCACACCGCATTTCTATAGTTTCGATAGTGTAATGAATGTTTATGGCTGAAGATTTGATAATTCATAAAGGAACCAAGGCCGAACAATACGCTTCCTTAATTCCGCAGATTGCAGGACTTATAGAAGGGGAGCAAGATTTGGTGGCCAATTTGGCCAATGTGGCTGCTGCATTGAAAGGGCAATTTGGCTGGTGGTGGGTAGGTTTCTATTTGGTGAAAAATGATGAGTTGGTGTTAGGCCCGTTTCAGGGACCTGTAGCTTGTACCCGTATTCAAAAAGGGAAAGGTGTATGCGGAACTGCATGGGCACAAGCCCAAACGACTATTGTTCCCGACGTGGATCAGTTCCCTGGTCATATAGCTTGCAGCAGTGCATCAAAATCGGAAATTGTAGTGCCTGTGATTCGTGAGGGCAATGTTGTTGCTGTGCTAGACGTGGATAGCGAGCATTTAGATTATTTTGATACAACTGATCAAAAATATCTGGAGCAAATTGTATCCCTAATTCCTTTTAGCTAATGGTTACGAAAAAGATTATTGTCAGAGGAAAAGTACAAGGTGTGTTCTATCGGCAGTCCACACGTAATAAGGCCAGGGAGCTGGGTGTGAAGGGCACTGTGCGAAATCTGGAAGATGGCCAGACGGTAGAAATATACGCAACAGGCACAACAGAGCAGTTATCGGCCTTGATGGATTGGTGCCAAGTAGGTCCTCCTCAAGCTGTGGTAAACGCTGTAGAAGTATCGGACGAGCCTCTGAAGGTTTATGATGATTTTTCTATTATATAACCGCAATTTTTTACTAATTGTGGTGTCCAATAGGTTAATATGATTATTGTAATAATAAAAGATTGAAAACGTATGAAGAAAACGGTACTATTTCCTTTGCTTGCCTGTGGCATGATTGTGTATGGACAAAATGGAGATCCTCGGCTTACAGAAGTGTGGGAGCCTGAACCCAGAGTAGTAACCCCCGGAGCTACCGATAAAGATGCCCCCTCGGATGCTATTGTTTTATTCAATGGTAAAGACCTTGCAGAGTGGGAGAGTATGGATGGCAAACCTGCCAAGTGGACTGTCGAAAACGGAGTGGTTACAGTAGCTAAGGGTACCGGAGCTATTAAAACCAAAAAAGCTTTCGGCGATTGTCAATTACATATTGAATGGCGTACTCCGGCTGTTGTAAAAGGCGAGGGGCAGGGAAGAGGTAATAGTGGCATTTTTTTAATGGGATTGTATGAATTACAGGTTCTGGACAGCTATAATAACCGTACTTATAGTAATGGACAGGCAGCAAGCATTTATAAACAAATACCACCTCTAGTAAATGCATCCCGTAAGCCTGGTGAGTGGCAAACTTATGATATCATTTTTATCGCTCCGCGATTTAATAAAGATGGTAGCTTGAAATCGCAGGCCCGCATCACCGTATTCCACAACGGAGTTTTGGTACAAAATAACATGGCAATATGGGGTGCTACTCAGTTTATAGGAATAGCCACCAACAAAGCGCATGGAGAAAAGGAACCGCTAGTTTTGCAGGATCATGGCGACCCTGTGAGCTTCAGAAATATTTGGATACGCGAATTGGAATAATGGGAGCTATTCTGCCTCACACCATTGGATAAACCAAGCGTTACACATAATTATTAAAGCAGCTATAAGCTGCTTTTTCTTTTATAACAACGTTATTGCTGAACTCTCACTTAGAAGCAATGCATGAAGGAACTTTCTACAAGAAATAAAAAAGCCCGTTCGAAGAACGGGCCTATAACTTTTATAATCCTTTGTAGTAGGAAATTATATTCTAAAGTGAGCGAAGGCTTTGTTAGCTTCAGCCATACGGTGTGTATCTTCTTTCTTTTTGAAAGCAGCACCTTCACCTTTGCTAGCAGCAACAATTTCATTAGCCAGTTTTTCTGCCATGCTGCGACCGTTGCGCTCGCGGCTGTAACGAATCAACCATTTAATACTTAAAGAAATTTTTCTATCGGGACGCACTTCAGAAGGAATCTGGAAAGTGGCACCACCGATACGACGGCTGCGTACTTCCACTGTAGGAGTCACATTGGCCAATGCCTTTTTCCACACTTCGTACCCATCCTCGTTAGTGATCTTGCTCACTCTGTCCAGGGCATCGTAGAAAATAGTGAATGCGCCGCTTTTCTTTCCTTCCCACATCAGGTTGTTAACAAAACGGGTAACCAGTTTATCGTTGTATTTGGGATCTGGCGCTAACGGATGTTTTTTGGCTTGTGCTTTACGCATTATCTTTAAATATTAATTCTTTATTACTGATTTATAATTATTTACCTTTTTTAGTACCGTATTTGGAACGACTCTTCTTACGGTCTTTTACTCCGGCAGTATCGAGGCTACCACGTACGATGTGATAACGCACACCAGGTAAATCTTTTACCCTACCGCCACGAATCAATACGATTGAGTGTTCCTGCAGGTTGTGTCCCTCACCCGGGATGTATGCAATCACCTCAATTTTATTAGTCAAACGAACTTTAGCCACCTTACGAAGCGCTGAGTTGGGCTTTTTAGGTGTAGTAGTATACACACGAGTACAAACCCCACGGCGCTGAGGGCACTGATCCAAAGCTCTTGATTTACTTTTAGCTTTGATGATTTGTCTTCCTTTACGTACTAACTGGTTAATTGTAGGCATTCCTTATCCTTTATAATTTTTTGGACGGCAAAGGTAGTATTTAGGTTTGAACCAACAAAATTATTGTCAAATTTTCTCTACCACAAAATAATGCCGTTTTTCAATATGCAACTAATTAAATAAAAAGGCTCGCTGAACCACGAGCCATTCTGGCTTATAAAAGGCTGAAAATCTATACTTTTACTAACCAGCCATATTTATCCCCTAGCTTGTTTTCCTTGTAGTCCAACAACTCTTTTTTCATAGCTGCCGAGATGGTCATTTGCGCTACGTCAAACTCCATTACAAGATCCTTATACTTTAGCTCTCGCACATGGCTGATGGTGGCTGCCGTACCACAACCAAATACCTCCTTAAGTGTGCCGGCTTTATAAGCCTCCACGAGTTCGTCTATCGATACCTTACGCTCTTCCACTTTATAGCCTTTCTCTCTGAAAAGGTGTAGTAGGCTCATACGGGTAATACCATTTAATATAGTACCATCACTGAGGTCGGGAGTTACAATGGCATCGCCTATAACGAACATAATATTCATGGCGCCTACTTCCTGTACATATTTATGTTCTAAGGCATCCATCCACAGCACTTGATCATACCCTTGTTTTCTGGCTTCTGCCGAAGATAGCAGGGAGGCTGCATAGTTACCGCCTGTTTTAGCAAATCCGGTGCCTCCTGGGGCAGCGCGAGTAAATTTTTCTTCCACATAAATGCGGGCTGGGGCAGAGAAGTATGCGCCCACAGGTCCTGTAATAATTAAGAATTTGTAAGATGAAGATTCTTTTACCCCTAGTGTTTCTTCTGTTGCAAACATAAAGGGGCGTATATATAAGGACTCGTCATAGCCGGAGGGGATAAAATCCTTATCCAAGCGTATGAGCTGTTTCATTCCTTCAATAAAGATCTCTTCGGGAATTTGAGGCATAGCCATACGTTCGGCCGATCGGTTCATGCGCTTCCAGTTTTCGTAAGGCCTGAAGATGTGAACATTACCATTTTCATCCTTATGTGCTTTTTGACCCTCAAATATGGTTTGCGCATAGTGTAGGACCGATAGGGCAGGCGAATAGACTAGTGGCTCGTAGGGGCGAATTCTGACGTTTTTCCACTCTCCATTGACCCAATCAGCTTCTAGCATGTGGTCAGAAAAATATTTACCAAATCCCAGATTGTTGAAATCAACCTGGCTCAACTTACTTTCTTTCACCCTTTCTACGGGTATTTGCATCGCCTCTACCATAAAATGTTATTTTTGGATGTTATTACTATTGCGAAGATACGAACAGTATCGGTACAAAAGAGGAGCTATGAGTCTGAACAGTGTGAAACTTACGCCTTATTTGTTGACACAGCTATATCCCAATAAGCTGGTAGTGCCCGATGGAAATACATCGGCATCGCCTAAACAAGAGGATAAGCCCCAGACCCCAAGTGAAATGCCCGCTTGGAAGTTTTTGGGCAACAATGAAAAGAAGGTATTGATTGGGGTGCATTATGATAATGCCGTACATCTACCCGATGCTCAGCTGGAGTTTTTAATGCAATTGTTAAAAGCCTGCCAATTGAGCTTAAATGATGTGGCCGTTATTAATTTGAATAATCATCCGGATTACCAATATGATGAGCTGCTTCGATATTTTCAGTCACAAGTGATATTCTTGTTCGGATTAACGGCTCAGCAGTTTGGATTCCCCTTCGAAGTACCACAATACCAGATACAGCAATTTGCAAACTATACTGTATTGCATGCCCCTGCACTAGAAGTATTGCAACCCGATAAGGCTGCTAAGACCCAGTTGTGGGCGGCACTTAAAAAGATATTTTCATTATGACGTTAATTTTTGCTACCAATAATAATAATAAGGTAAAGGAAATTCGGAATGCTTTGAATGAGCGGTTTGAAATTATTAGTCTCAAAGAAGCAGGCATTGATAAAGATATCCCCGAGCCCTACGATACACTAGAGGCTAATGCTTCGGAAAAATCGCGGGTGATTTTTGAAATGACGGGGAAAAACTGTTTCAGTGAGGACACTGGTTTGGAAGTGGAGGCTTTAAATGGCGAACCCGGAGTGAAAAGTGCGAGATATGCCGACGGTGAGCCGCAATATGTCGATATAGTAGACAAGTTACTTGCTAAAATGGAAGGGCAAGACAATCGGAGGGCACGTTTCCGCACGGTGATATCGGTAATTATTGACGGTAAGGAATCCTTATTCGAAGGTATCTGTGAAGGGCGCATTATTACGGAACGCAGGGGAAGCAACGGTTTTGGTTACGACCCTGTCTTTATTCCTGATGGGGCTGACAGAACCTTTGCCGAAATGGAACTGGATGAAAAAAAACTGTATAGCCACAGAGCCAAAGCATTGAAAAAACTGATTGAGTGGCTGCAGCAATCCTCGCCATCTTAATAAACGGTTCTGTTTACATACATTAAACTATTCCCTATATTTGAACAACTTTTTAAATATTTTCAAAAATTTGGAATCTACAAGCAACCATATTGTTCAAGAAAACGACTTAATAACGGGGTGCATTGAAGGCGACCGCCGAATGCAGGAAGAGTTGTACAACCGATTTGCCCCCAAAATGTATGCTGTATGTCTGCGGTATGCATCAAATGCCGATGAGGCACAGGATATTCTGCAGGATGGCTTTATTAAGGTTTTCAGAAAACTGGACAGTTATAGAGGTGATGGGTCTTTTGAGGGGTGGATTCGACGCATATTCGTAAATACAGCTATTGAATATTTCCGTAAAAAGAAATACCTACAACCTGTAACCGAACGGGAAGAAAACACCATAGAAGGGAAATATATTTCGGCTTTGGATGGTTTGGCAGAAAAGGATATTCTTGATTTGATTAGTCAGCTTTCTCCCGGCTACAGAACGGTATTCAATATGTATGTGGTAGAAGGTTATTCTCATAAAGAAATCGGCGATATGCTGGGAATCAGTGAGGGAACCAGTAAATCACAACTTTCTCGAGCCAAAGCTATTTTGCAGGATCTGGTAAGAAAACATATTGAGAGTAAAGAATAATATATTTAGAAATATCAATCCATGAACAGCCTGAAGAAAATATATGATTGGGAAGTGACACCGCCGGCTGGCGCATGGAAGGCTATTGCCAGGGAACTGGACAATCTGGACTTTGAAAATAAACTATCTCAAAAACTCGAAGCCCTCGAAGTAACACCACCACCGGCTGCGTGGTCCCATATTGCTGCACAGCTGGATGAGGTGAATCAAGAAAACAAGCTTTCCAAAAAATTATATAATACAGAGGTGACTCCTCCCCCAGCCATGTGGGATAAGATTTCTCGCGAGCTGGATGATCAGGAAGCGCTGAAGGTTATAGAAAAAAAGCTGGCTCATCTGGAGGTGCAGCCCCCTGCCGGAACTTGGGCAAGTATTTGTAGTGCGCTGGATGCGCCACAACAAAAGCCTGCAGCCACTGTAGCCTCCATGGGGTATGGCTGGTTGAAATATGTAGCAGCAGCTTGCTTTATCACTATTATTAGTATTACGGCCTATTTTATATTTAAGGATGAAAGTGCATCCGGCAATGCTTATACTGCTGATAATATTAGAAAAGAGCTGCCTGCGAGCAGTACTGCTTCTATCAAAAAGGCTGCTCCAGTGCCGCAGGATGCCGGTAAGGCCGCTTTGGCAGGTATTCGCACAAAGCTGGGCAATGCTTATGTTGCTTCTCAGGAAAGAAATACAGAGTTGCAGAATCGCTATATCATTCTGATGACTCCTGAAGGCAATATCGTTCGTATGTCTAAGAAAGTTAGTAATCTAGCCGACTGTATTGCGGGAGAAGATAGTAGCTGCGATGAACAGATATCTCAGTGGCAGAAGGAAATGGCTAACAATGCAGCCGTAGCTACACCTGATAATTTTCTGGATATGCTGGATATTGCTGCCGGCTCTCAAAATTAACCCTACTTCTTTAAGCAAACTTTTTAGTACAACAGCCCGTACTTTTGCCTTCAAATAGATTTTATGGCAAGAGTAAAAGTAGCTTTACCCGCACAGTTCCCTTTTTCAACGGTCATTCCAATTCGTATTACAGATTTAAACTACGGTGGCCATGTAGGAAATGATGCGGTGCTGAGTATTATTCACGAGGCACGTATGCAGTTTCTAGCTCATTACGGCTATAGTGAAATGCATTTTGAAGGGGTGGGATTGATTATGGCCGATGTTGCTATTGAGTTTAAGCACGAAGCGTTTTACGGAGATAGTATCATTGCATCAGTAGCTGCAAGCGATTTCGGAAAAGTAACTTTTGATATCTATTATAAACTAGAGAAAAAAGACGGCGATAAAATAATACCCGTAGCCTATGCAAAAACCGGGATGGTGTGCTTTGACTACGGGCAGAAAAAAGTGGTGCCCGTTCCTAACAGTATTCCGGCGCGATTGCAACAATAGTTGGTGTATTTATTGCAACGCTTTACGAATCTTTACCAGCTGCGTCAGTAAATCCTCTAGAAGATCCAAGCGAAGCATGTTAGCACCATCACTTTTAGCTACAGCGGGATTAGGATGCGTTTCGATAAAGATGCCATCGGCTCCAGCGGCGATAGCAGCCTTAGCGATGGTGCCTATGAGTTGAGGATTTCCGCCCGTAACTCCCGAACTCTGATTAGGCTGTTGGAGGCTATGTGTGCAATCCATTACCACCGGTACACCATGTTCCTGCATCCAGGGAATATTACGATAGTCTACCACCAGATCCGTATAGCCAAAACTATTACCACGGTCGGTAAGTATTACTTTTTCGTTGCCGGCTTTGTAAATCTTTTCCACGGCAAACTTCATTGCCGGACCACTTATGAACTGTCCTTTTTTAACATTCACCACCTTCCCTGTACGCGCAGCTGCTTCCAGTAAATCGGTCTGTCTACACAAAAAAGCAGGGATTTGTAGTATATCCGCATAGGTAGCCGCCATCACAGCTTCGTCATGCGCATGAATATCCGTAGTAGTAGGTATACTGTAAGTAGCCCCTACTTTTTGAAGATACTGCAAAGCCTGTTCATCTCCAATACCGGTAAACGAACTCGCACTGGTACGGTTGGCTTTCCTGTAGGAGGATTTAAAAATATAAGGAATGCCTAGTTTCTTGCATATTGCAACTACTTTGTCTGCAGTTTCCATCAGCAGCTCTTCACTTTCTATAACACAGGGGCCAGCTATCAGAAAAAAGTTGTCCTCGTCGTATGATTGTTGCTCGAAAAGGGATTTTAAATATGATTTCATAAGACAAATGTATTGAAAAAGCAGTCGTGTCTGTTTTCTTATTGCAATCTTTTATAAAAAATCAGCAGGGCATTGGTCCTAAATTCTCGAGGAATATGTTTTATAAACCGTACTACTGGTTAAGGATGAGGAAACGTTTGCACAGGAACAATTTAGAGTTGGATGCTGTATTATTAATAAGTTTGCATCAAATCTTTACTATGACAAAGGAGAAAATATTAGTGATTGGGTCTTCGGGACAGATTGGGGTAGAGCTAACCTTGGCATTGAGGAAAATATATGGAAACAGTAACGTGATAGCTTCCGACTTGCGGGAGGAAAATGAACTACTAAAAGGAACCGGCCCCTATGTTGCACTGGATGTAATGAATAAGGAGATGCTGCATGTACAGGTGATTCGGCAGAACATTACACAAATTTATTTGCTTGCTGCTATTTTGTCTGCTACAGGCGAGAAAAATCCCGGACTGGCATGGCATTTAAATATGCAGGGCTTATTGAATGTGCTGGATATTGCCCGGGAAGAAAAGTTGCACAAAGTATATTGGCCTTCTTCCATCGCCGTTTTCGGGCCTACATCGCCTAAGCAGCTGTGCCCGCAGCAAACCATTATTGAGCCGACTACCGTGTATGGTATCAGCAAATTTGCTGGCGAATTCTGGTGTAATTATTATCATTTAAAGTATGGTGTAGATGTGCGCAGCTTGCGCTATCCCGGCTTGATATCGTATAAATCGGCTCCGGGAGGGGGGACTACGGATTATGCCGTAGAAATATTTCATGAGGCATTAGAGCATAAGAAGTATACCTGCTTCCTGTCGGAAAACACTTATCTGCCAATGATGTATATGCCGGATGCTATCAGGGCTACCGTAGAGTTGATGGAAGCTCCTAGGGAAAAAATTTCTGTGCATACTTCTTACAACCTCGCAGCTTTTAGTTTTTCACCTAAGGAAATTGCAGCAGCAATTAAGAAGCATATTCCTGAGTTCGAAATTACTTATCAGCCCGACTATCGGGACGCAATTGCCAACAGCTGGCCACAAAGTATTGATGATAGCGTTGCTCGTACTGATTGGGGTTGGAAACCGGAATATGATTTGGAAACGATGACAGCGGATATGATAAAAAATATTAGCCAGTTAAAACAAACATCGTAAGATATTACAACTTGAAGTTTTTTTTTGCTAATGGCGGTAGTATTTTATGAGTGTAAAAAAAGAGGTACAGACAAACAGTCTGTACCTCTTTTAGTTTAGCATTGATATCAATGATTAACTTCTGATTTCTCTTCGCATAAAAAGATAATAAGAAAGCGCAAAACACACCACGGTGGCAGCGGTTAATCCACTTACCTGAGGCCATACAATTAACAGGCTTTGGGTAAAGGATAATGGAGAAGGAATAGCACCTATCAACTGCTCCATGGTAAGAGGTCCTAAGCTACGCACAGAAGGCATTAGCAGAGTAGTGGTAGCATCGGAATATAGTTGTCCGGGGGACAAACGATAAAATGTTAATACCAGCTCGTTGTATGCTTGTATCTGAGCCTGTGTAAGAAAATCAGTATCGGGGAAGAATGCTCTTATGATAATATTAACTACAATCTGATAAAAGACGGTAAAGAACAACCAAATACCGATTGCTGTAAGTGCGGAGGTGGCGGCTTGTTTAAAGATTACCGATAACAGTATCGACAGGCTTAACCAGAATGCCACATACACTACACTAATAAATACAAAAGCTAGTATTCTCAGAAATTCCTGAGGTTCCATACGCACTCCGGTAATTATCAATCCCCCGCCCATCATTAACAAGGCCAGTGAAAGAAAAAGTACACTTACAACAATCAAGGCACTCACAAATTTTGAAAGCAGCAGATTATCGCGGTAAACAGGTTGTGCCATTAACCGTGTAAGGGTTCCTCCATTTTGTTCAGCGTTGATAGCATCAAACCCTAGGCTGATACCTAACAATGGCCCCAGAAAGTTGAGAAATACATGAAATGGAGGAAGTGTATTATCGGTTGTAGTTAACAGTTTCAGGTATAAGAAAAACCGATCGGGGTCGTTAATGTTGTTGACAGCATTTTTTATGTTGCTCAACGATACATACATGGATGCAAAAAAGGTAAGTACCACAAGGCCGATAAGGATCATAAATCGCCAACTGCGGATATGATCCGCCACTTCCTTGTGTACCATTATGCTGAAAGGCCCCATGTCTGTCGCTTTCTGAAATGCCTTACTGTTTTTTATGTTTTTTAAAGAAAGACCTTTGGAAGAAATTGCCGGACTTTTCATTGCTTCTTTTTTCTGTTGTACTATTTTCGAAATACTTTTCATAGATATCATCGAGTCCATATTCTTTTTTATGAACACCCATGATATCATATTTCTTCTCTACCAGAAATCGTACAATGTCGGGAGTAATATCTTGTTTGCACGTGATTTCTACTGTTTTGCCCGATAGGGCAATATGATCCACCTGCTCCCATTGTTTCAATTCCGGTTCGAGATGCCAGGGCTGTGATATTTCCTCTTTGAATGTAACAGTGGTGATAAAGCCTTCCTTATTAAATAAGTTACGCGATAGCGTATGAATGTTTCCCTCAACCAGTAATTTTCCTCCTACAAAAATGCCTACCCGATCACATACCTGTTGTACATGATGTAGATGGTGCGAGGACAACAATACAGTGAGCCCTTGCTGACGGCTGAGCTGTCTGATTAAAACCAGAAAATCTTTTACTCCGCTGGGGTCGATACCTAATGTAGGCTCGTCCAGAATGATAATTTCCGGTTCTTTTATTAACACATCGGCTAGACCCAGCCTTTGTTTCATTCCGCGTGAATAAGCAGCGGTTTTTTTGTGCATTTCATTGCCCAGCCCCACCTGTTCCATCATCTTTATGGCACGTGAACGTATTTGATTTTCAGGTATGCCGTTTAGTCGGGCTATATATTCTAAATTTTCTAAAGCCGTCATATTATCATAGAACCCTACACTATCCGGCATGTACCCTACTTTTCGTTTCACCGCAATTGGGTTATTGGTGGCATTATGTCCGCAAACAAGGGCTGTTCCGGATGTAGGTTCGGTAAGTCCCAACATCATTAAGATGGTAGTGGTCTTTCCGGCCCCATTAGGTCCCAACAGCCCGAATATTTCGCCTTTATGTATTTCTAGGTTGAGATTATCAACTGCCTTTAGCGAGCCATAACATTTTGACAAACCCTTCAGTTGTATGATAGGATTCTTCATTTGTTAATTATTAAGCTTTTAGTTCCGTCTGTAACGGAAAAAACTAAAGAGCCTGTTGCATCAGGCTTCTGAAACTAAATTTTGTCGAAAGTTGTTTAGTCGGCCGGAATTATCTTCTTCCGTATTTGCGAATTAGATAATATACCAAGCCTATAGCTGCTAAAATTACCAGAACGCCAATCCATCCGGAGAGCAGCGATGTTTTAACGGTCATCCGAAAACTCAGTTGCGAAGTAGAATTAGAGTTTTTGGCTGTAATAGTGGTTACGTAATCGCCAGCGATGGTTTTATCTGGTACTTTCAGGCTCGCAGTTACGTCAACCGATTTACCCGGCTCGATTTCTTTGATTTTGGATGGCTCAAAAGTAGTTTCCCATCTGCTGGGATTCTGAGCGGAAAGTTCTACATCAGTCAATGGCAAAGTACCGGTATTTTTAACGGTTAGTTGAATTTCTTTCACTTTGCCAGAAGTGATTTCGTCGCTCAGTCTTCCCGAAGGCGTGGTGAGTTCCAGCGCGTAAGAACCTTTTACTACAGCTTCCAGATTCAGAACTAAGGTATCTACTGCGGAAATTGCCCTGATGGGAATTTTGTATTTGTCGGGTTTGGCGCTTGACGTAGCGTTAATTTCAATTGAAATGTCTTGAGTTTTTCCTGATTCCAGATTTAATGAAGTAACCTGGCTGCCTTCTACTTTGTAAGCGATCATCCAGCCAATAGGCAAGTCGGCCTTCAGCTCATAAATCCGAGCTTCCTTAGCTCCGTTGTGTAAAGAAGCATTGTACCGGAAGGTTTCGTTAGCTGCCGCTTCAATATTCATCAGTCTGGCGGTAAAAGAAGATTTACCATCAGCTTCTGAATTGTTGGTTTGAGCATGCACAGTAAAACTGAGAATCAGAAGTGCAAATGATGTTACAAACAGCAAGTTAGGGCGCCAATTGCGCGCACGGCCTAATAACGCTTCTGTTAACATAGTCCAATAACTAAAATTTATACAATAATAGCTTTCAAAAAATGTTGAACGAATACGTTTTCTTGTAAAGGGATGAAAATATGGCGCGCTAAATTAAAAAAATCACTACAATAACGTCAACATTTTCAAAAAAATTAACAATTGATAGATGGTAGTTTAAAAAAGTAAGCAGAGATTCCGCGCGAGATTATTTATAACCTGTTTCCCTTATTTTAGTGCTGTAACAACACACAGCTATGAGTGTATCCATAATATCCGGGGTTTCCCTGAAACCGTATAATACTTTTGGCATTGATGTACAGGCAGAATATCTGGCTCGAGCGGGCTCCCTTACAGAAGTACAGGAGTGCCTACAGTGGGTGAAGCACAAGTCTATTCCCTGCTTAGTGCTGGGCGGTGGCAGCAATATTTTGCTGACTCAGTCGGTACAGGGACTGGTTATTAAAAATGAAGTTAAGGGGATTGAAAAAATATATGAGGATGAAGAATCTGTGTACTTGAAAGTTGGAGCTGGAGAAGTATGGCATCAATTTGTATTGTATTGTTTACAACATAATTATGCCGGAGTAGAAAACCTCGCTTTGATTCCGGGATCTGTGGGAGCTTCTCCACTACAAAATATCGGTGCTTATGGTGTGGAAATTAAAGAAGTGTTTCATGAGCTGACCGCCATGCATCGACGTACCGCAGAAGTGGTGCATTTTTCCCATGCTGATTGCGCGTTCGGTTATCGGGATAGTGTTTTTAAGCATAAGTATAAAAACGAGTTTGTTATTATTGACGTTACTTTTCGCTTATCTAAAACACCTCGTTTTAATATAGAATATGGAGCCATCAAACAGGAGCTTGACAAGCGTCAAATAAGTGAACTTTCTATTCATGCGATAGCTGAAGCGGTAATGGCCATTCGTACATCCAAGTTGCCGGATCCAGCCCAGATAGGTAATGCAGGAAGTTTTTTCAAGAACCCTTCTGTTGCTAAAGAACAATATCTTGTATTGAAAGAAAAGTTCCCCGGACTTGTTGCGTATGAAAATCAGGATGGCTCCATGAAGCTGGCCGCCGGATGGCTTATTGAACAATGTGGCTTAAAAGGATACCGCAATAACGATGCAGGTGTGCACGAAAAGCAAGCCTTGGTGTTGGTAAATTACGGTAACGCTACAGGGGCTGAAATATTGCAAGTTTGCAATATGGTACAGCACGCTGTAGAAGAGAAGTTTGGTGTAAAACTGGAGCCTGAGGTGAATATCATATAATTTATATATTTGCGCGCAGTTTTTAGTCGTACCATATAATTGTTCTTAGAAAACAAAAAAATATGAAGATGAAAAAAATCATTTTAGCTATTAATCTTATCCTATTATCCGGTGTTGTGTCTTACGCGCAGAACTATATAAATGGTCGTGCGGTAAGATTTGGTTTTAAAGTAGATCCTGTTTTTGCTAATTCTTTCCGCCCTCAGGAAAATGATATCAATCGTACCGGAAGTGGTTTTGGTGTGAATTATGGTTTAATGACCGATATTTTGTTTAGTGATGGAAGAGGAGCTTTTGCTACCGGTGTAGAAGTGGCTCATGGATCATCCAAACTGGAGTATAAAACATCTAATCGCGGTTTATATGCAGCACAGGCCGAAGGTGCTACCCAAAACTATAAACTGAGACTTCAATATTTGCAAATTCCTTTCAGTGTGAAACTAAAGACCAATCAACACAGCGGGTTTCGTTTTTGGGGACAGTTCGGAACTTATCTTGGTGCATTGCTGAAGTCAAGAATGGATTACTCTTATGGTAATGTATCGGAAACTAATGTGAATGTCATGAAAAATACCAATAAAGTTAATATGGGACTATTGGTAGGTGCCGGTGGTGAGTATCAGCTAGCAGAAAAAACAGATTTATTCTTTGGTTTAGGACTTGAAAACGGCTTCACCGATATTACCAGCAATAGAAGCTGGAATGATGGCAAAGTAGCCCTGAATCGCTGGGCCTTGAGACTGGGCGTATTCTTTTAGTAAAAAATGGAAAGCAATATAGAAAGGCTGTATTATGCAATACAGCCTTTCTTTTTATACAGTTGTTTCTGCATGAGATTGTAATACAAACGAAAATAGTGAATGCAAGCAGTCCACCACTATTTCACCTAATGGGATACTAAAAGGTATCTATCACACTGTAATGGCTTTGCCCTCTGCATAGATTTTACCCCATTCGCAAAGGTTTCGGAGAATGGGTACTAGATCCTGTCCTTTTGAAGTTAGCATATACTCTACTCCATTAGGGATAGCACCGGGGATAGGTTTTTTATAGATAATAGCGTGTCGTTCCAAGTCCTTAAGCTGGCGACTCAATACCTGATCGGAAATATTAGGAAGCTCTTTTTTCAATAAATTGAAGCGATTATTACCCTCAGAGATGGAATATACAATCTGCGATTTCCATCTTCCTCCGATAATATCTATGGCTGAATTCAGCTCACATATGCGATGCAGAAAACGCTCGTTAATTGCATTAGTGGAGCTTTCCTTTCTCATATACTCACAATTTTGTGCGTTATTGTTCAAAATGGTTATCCAGAGGACCTTTGCATGAAAAATAATGCGAAATTATGAAAGTAGAAATTGAGAAAAGTATTGCTATCATTGTATTGATTTTTGCAGCACTTAACATTTATGCTCAGGATACTCTGGTTATTCGTTCAAAGTATTTAAAACAACCAGATACTGTATTAGTTTATAAACCTAGACATTCGACATCCGATCGCAAATTCCCTGTAGTATACCTTCTGCATGGATATAGCGAACATTACATGCAATGGTCTTCTATCATTAATTTGCAGCAACTGGCGGATCAATATGGTTTTGCTATCGTTACTCCTGAAGGCTTTGCAACGTTTTATTTGAACAGTCCTGTAGATCCCTCTTCGCAGTATGAAGATTTTTTCTATGAAGAACTTGTGCCCAAAATTCATCAGCTAATTCCAGTGGATGATAAAAATATATTTATAAGTGGATTGAGTATGGGTGGATTTGGGGCACTGTATCATTTCATCCGGCATACTGATTACTATAATACCGCAGCAGCCACGAGTGGTGCATTGCACATTGATCCTGATAAATTTTTAGAGTATAGTTTTGCTTTCTGGAAAAACGACCGTTTACGTCGCGACGCTGAAAAAGTATTTGGTGATCCTAAGATTTACGATTGGTCTTCTTATAAGATTATAAAATTGATAAAAGAATATCCTGATTTTAATCGTGCCTTTTTAATCGATTGCGGTATCGAAGATCCGCTCTATCCACTGACGGAAGATCTGAAGAAATATTGCGAGGTTATGAATATCCCTGTTACATTTATGCAAGCTCCCGGACGGCATGATGGTAATTATTGGCATAGTAGTATTGAATATCATTTTGTGTATTTTAAGCAGCATTTGCGAAAGGAGTGATATCATAATAAGCTATTATAGATTCTTCACTCGCTAATATTTTTTATTTTCGGGTAATTAGAGCCAATAGCATCCGCGAAAAGGATAGTAAAATATACCTAGACGAAGTTTCGTTAGAGCGGCTTTCACAAAACAATGCCTAAGAAAAGGATGGTCTTAGAGATACAAATGTTAGATGTTTACAGTGGCTGATGTTTTCGCATGAAAAATTAAAGTTCAAATTATTGAGGGAAGTCTATTATGCTGCAGATACGCAAATATTTTGAAGAACGATTTGCTATTTCCGAAGAGGACTGGAATATTTTTTCATCCAAACTGCATCAAATTGAATTCCCTAAAAACCACGTCATACTTAAAGCCGGCGACACTGAGCACTATCTTTCTTTTATTGAAAAAGGGTTGATTCGTTTTTATATTCCGCAGGAAGAAAAAGAATTGACTTTCACCTTTATATTTGAGAATAATTTTTATAGTGCCTACGATTCTTTCTTGACACAGCAACCTTCGGTTTATCAAGTAGAAACATTGGCCCCAACCATTCTCTGGCCTATTCATTATAATGATCTCCAGGAAGTGTATAAGGGAACGCAGATAGGTAATTTTATAGGGCGGATGGCCAGTGAGGAATTATTTCTAAAAAAGTCAAAGCGAGAGTTCTCCTTATTAGTAGACTCTGCAGAAAAGCGATATGCTGAGTTATTAGCCGAAAAACCTGAATTAATCCAACATATTCCATTGAAATATCTTGCTTCCTATATCGGAGTAACACCGCAGGCGCTCAGCAGAATTAGAGCGCGGATTGCTAAAAAAAGTAACTGGCGGAAGACGCATTAATTAACCCAAGTTCATTTTTTACCTGAATACTGATGACGACTTTTGTGTAAAAAACTATGAAGCCTCTCATTATACAACTGTTGGCATTTGGTATTGCTTGGATAATTCTGAAACTATCGCGTAAAGAGAACGCTTTTTATATTTCTGGTCGTGTAGGATTGGCAGCGATGCTTTGCTTCACCGCAATTGGGCATTTTGCTTTTGTTGAAGGGATGAGTATGATGCTGCCCAATATTGTGCCCTATAAGAGCGAACTCATTATACTAACAGGAATATTGGAAATACTGGGCGCTGCGGGATTATTTTTTGCTAAGTGGAGAAAATTATCCGCATATCTGCTGATAGTATTTTTCTTTCTGGTACTTCCCGCCAATATTTATGCAGCGTTACATCATGTAGATTATCAACGTGCCACCTACCAGGGACCGGGCACAGAATATTTAGTTTTTCGTGTTCCGCTTCAAATATTGTTCATTCTTTGGGCTTATTATTTCGGGATAAGAAATGCCCACCGGAGGTGACTTGTAAAGCACTATTTCTGAATTGCGCTGAAAAAAATAACTTTAGGACATGGCTCATCCTTTCATCACTCATGTACAAAAAATTATTCAGGTCAGTACATTGAACGAAGTGCAGGTGCTGTCTTATTTTGAAGAACAACAATATCCTAAGAAAGATATTTTACTGCCAAGCAATACTCGCTGCAAGTATCATTATTTTGTGATTGAGGGTTGCTTGAGGATGTTTTTTATCAATGAAAAAGGAATAGAGCAAACCGTACAATTTGCTATTGAAAACTGGTGGCTCACCGATTATATGGCATTTGCAGAAAAAACAACTTCTGAATTTTCTATACAAGCTGTTGAGCCTACAACGGTTTTGCAAATCACCACTCAACAGCAGGAAAATTTGCTTACACAGTTTCCTATGTTGGAGCGTTACTTCAGAATCGTTTATCAGAAAGCTTATGCAGCATCTTTGTACCGATTAAAATATCTTTTTGACTTTTCACGGGAAGAGCTTTTTGTACATTTTAGTCGAAATTTTCCAGAATTTGTGAAAAGAGTTCCGCAGCATCTACTCGCATCTTTTCTCAATATGACGCCCGAATATCTTAGTGAAATTAAGAAGCATCTGCAGTCTTAAACCAGTTTAAGAAGTTTGTGATATGCGGCGAATAGCTTTGCGCCATACTAAAAATCTAAATATTATGGCACAGAGATTCAATATTCGTGAGTTGGCACCAAAGGCCTATGAAAAAATATTCACACTCGAGGACTATCTGAAACATTCGGAACTCGATCCCGTACATTTTGAGCTTATTAAAATTCGTGGTTCGCAAATAAATGGCTGTGCATTTTGCATTGATAAGCATACAAAAGATGCGTTGGATATAGGCGAAACACCGCGAAGAATTTTTCTTCTGGATGCCTGGAAAGAGACAGGATTGTTTACTGATGAAGAGCGTATTATTCTTGCTATGACGGAAGAAATTACGCTTATCAAAAATCAGGGATTAACTGAAGCTACTTGTCAGGAAGCTAAGAAATATTTTTCAGACCACTACATTGCTCACATCATTATGGCTATTGTTACCATTAATGCGTGGAATAGAATAGCTATTAGTTCGCGTATGGATGTAAAGTAAAAATGCGGTGCATAAATCTTGAAGCTGCTTTCTCTGCGAGGCAGCTTTAAGATTGTTTTATTTGGGCGTAACTTTAGCAAACCATGAAAGACAACTTTTCCTCAGTAGCTGATCTCTATGCTCAATACAGGCCTTCTTATCCTCAAAAATTGTTCGATTTTCTTTATTCAATCGTGCGATGTCATAATAATGCCTGGGATGTAGGCACCGGCAATGGTCAGGTAGCTTTTGAACTCTCCAAAAGTTTTCATCAAGTAATGGCTACTGATATTAGTCAAGCACAAATTGATAAAGCACTTAAAGTACCTAATATTCTCTATTCTGTTCAACCTGCGGAAGAGACCAACTTTCCTGATGATATATTTAATCTGATTACAGTAGCGCAAGCCATTCACTGGTTCGATTTTGAACGCTTTTACAAGGAAGTGGTTCGTGTATCTAAGCCAGATGCGGTGTTGTGTGCGATTGGGTATGGCGTGTTACGATTTCATCATCCTATAGATGAGGTTATTCAAGTATTTTATAAGGAGATTGTGGGGCCATATTGGGACTCGGAAAGAAAATATATTGATGAGGCTTACAAGACAATACCTTTCCCGTTTGAGGAGATATCTTCTCCTGAGCTGACAATATCTTATAATTGGACCTTTGCACAACTCATCGGTTATTTCAATACCTGGTCTGCTGTAAAGCATTATATGCATGATAAACAGGAAAATCCTGTAGATATTATTAAGCCTGAACTGCACCGCTATTGGGGCGATGCACCTGCTCTTACAGTTCACTTTCCTGTGTTTATGCGTACAGGGGTGGTGCAAAAATGAATAGAGTTACCCCGGGAAGGATAACTCTATTCGAGATACAATCATAGAACCTTGTATGGATTAAATTTTTGTGATAACGCCACAACCTACGCGAGGTCCAGAATTACCAGTTGGTTGTGTAGTATAGTCGTCTGTGCCACCGTGCACGATAATGGCCTTGCCAATGATGTCATTGTCACCGCCGGATACGCTCCATTTATCGGTAGTTACTGATTTGGTACCATGTCCATTGGCGTCTAGTTGAATATTACCAATATCACCTAAGTGATAAGAGGCCGAACCCCATTCGCCATGGTTTTCATTAGTGGGGTTCCAGTGACCATGGGAATTATCTCCTTTATTGCCACAGTCGCCGTGTTCATGAAAATGTACAGCAACGTTGCTGTCGGCTCTATCTTTATAATCAATTACTACATCTAGGCGGATTTGGTTATTTTCTAATTGATAGAAATTGGCTGTTCCCACAGGTTGCGTAGAATCAGCAGTAGACATCAGGTTGGCTGTAGCTACCAAGGTACCCTCTGCTGCGGGAAGGTTGGCATCGGCTTCAGTAGTTACGGCTTCTTCTCCATGTGTGGTTTCGGCGTCTGAGTTGGCGCTATTTCCACAAGAGATAAGAACCATTGTAGCAAACAATCCGCAAACCAACAACTGAACTTTTTTCATATTCGTATAATTTTTGAGGTTTAGAAATAAAAGTAGCACAAAAGATAATTTAACAATTACAAAAATTATCCTGAATTTCGAATGACTATTTTTATATAACAAACATCGAACCACAAATTAATGGATAAAATAACGAATCCCTGGACTATTTTAAAAGAAAAACCTATCTATGATAATCCTTGGATTACACTGACGGAATATGACGTGATTAATCCGGGAGGAGGAAAGGGTATTTATGGAAAGGTGCATTTTAAAAACACAGCCATTGGAATTATCGCGCTTGACGAGGAGATGCACATCTATTTAGTAGGGCAATATCGGTTTGCATTAGATGCCTATAGCTGGGAAATTCCTGAGGGCGGCTGCCCTAAGGGTGAGAGTTATTTAGATGCCGCTAAGAGGGAATTGCTGGAAGAAGCCGGGCTCACGGCCCGTTCCTGGCGGGAGATCATGCAGGTGCATTTGTCGAACTCCATTTGTGATGAAAAAGGAATAATTTTCCTTGCGACAGACTTACAGCAGGGCGTGGCGGCACCCGAAGAAACAGAAGATATCCGTATTAAACGAGTACCATTTGCAGAGGCTGTAGCAATGATTAATGACGGTACTATTACAGACTCTATTTCTATTGTAGCGATACAAAAATTACAATTGATGATGCTTGCCAAAGAGCTGTAAACACTAATATTTAATGCTCAATGAAAAAACACCAATTGTCGGAGCAGCTATCTTCGGACCCCCGTCTCAAAATGGTTCGTCAGGTAACCAAACTTATGGATGAACAGTTTGCTATCGGCAGATTCCGTTTCGGGCTGGATCCGATTCTGGGTTTAATTCCGGTTGTAGGAGATGTGGGGGCATATGTGATTTCTGCAACATTGGTCATTACCATGATACGCCACGGCGCCTCAGGTAGGGTAGCCGCAAAAATGTTGTGGAATATTACTCTGGATGCGTTGGTTGGAGCCATCCCTTTAGTAGGGGCTGTTTTTGACTTCGCCTATAAAGCCAATACCCGAAATTTGAAATTATTAACAGAACATTATACTGAAGGTAAGCATCAAGGAAGTGCTAAGCCGGTGGTATTATCTATCATTTTAACGATGCTACTGATTCTTGCCCTCCTAATATATCTTTCCATAAAAGCATTATTGTGGATGGATAGCAAACTTTCACCCCTTATTTTAAAATAACGGGCTAGAGGCTTTATTTTGCTATGGCTCGGTAAAAAGTCTCTACTTTTTGTTTTCTTTGTTCTGTGAAAAAATTTAGAGGTCAATATCGGCCTAAAAAAAACTCGTTGATTGCGGGTTTAGAGGCAATTAAGGATGCATTGCACAGTGGCAAGGCGCTGGACAGAATTTATCTGGATAATCAGCTACGAGGTAGTGAACAGGCTGCCATAAAAAAGCTGGCTGCTCAATTTGGTGTTCCGGTAAACTACGTTCCTGCTCAAAAACTCCAGAGCTTTAATGTAGGAAATCACGGCGGATGCATTGCTCAGATAGCGCGTGTGCAATATCAAAATCTTCAGGACATTATTTCCTTTGTCGTGGAAAAAGGTGAGGTGCCTTTATTGCTGATCTTAGACGGCATTACGGATATACGAAATATCGGCGGTATTGCCCGTACAGCGTGGTGCTGCGGCGTACATGCCATTATTATTCCAGACAGGGGAGTAGGGGCATTGAATGATGATGCCATTCTTACTTCAGCAGGGGCCTTGGAAGAGATACCGGTATGTCGTGTCAACAGCTTGATGAAGGCTGTAGATGAGCTGCATATGAATGGTATTAAGGTGTTTGCCAGCGAAATGACAGCTTCCAAATGTATTTATGATTGTGATTTTACCGTTCCCGCTGCTATAGTAATGGGTAGTGAAGAAAAAGGTGTTTATCCGGCATTATTAAAGGTGTGCGATGAGAATATCAGCATTCCCATGAAGAACAATTTTGAGAGTTTGAATGTTTCTGTTGCGACGGGAATGATTTTATACGAAGTAATGAAGCAAAGAGATCTGTAATTATCTAATTCGCAAAAAGCATAACGGTTTTCCCTATGGATTTTATGACGCCCATACAAATTCCGAAACTGCCGGAGCCCATCAGTTATGGTCAGAAGCTACTCCTGATTGGTTCCTGTTTTACGGAACATATAGGGAATGCTCTGGCAGAACATAAGTTTGATGTACTGCAAAATCCTCACGGGATACTGTTTGAACCTTTCAGTGTGCATCATAGTCTGATAGCTTATATTGAAAACAAAAAATATAAGGAGGAGGATTTGTTCTTCCTTAATGAGCTTTGGAACTCCTGGCATCATCATTCCCGGTTTTCGGATATGAATAAAGAGGTAGTACTACAGGAGGTCAATAATAGTGTGGAGCAAGCGCATGAATTTCTTAAAAATGCCGACTGGGTAATTATTACTTTGGGGTCAGCATTTTCGTATGTACTTACGGAAGAAAATCCCGAAAAAGCAAAAGTGGGGCTTCATGTCGCTAACTGTCATCGGGCACCGGGGCAATGGTTCTTTAAAAAGCTGTTAGGAATAGATGAAATCATTGCTGCAATGGACAATGCATATCATCGCCTTAGGGCATTTAATCCTAAAGCAAAAATCATCTTCACAGTTAGTCCCGTACGACATTTAAGAGATGGGGTAATTGCCAATAACCGCAGTAAAGCTAGGCTACTTGAAGCCGTGCATCATATGGTAGATAAATTTCCCGATATCTATTATTTTCCCGCTTATGAGTTAGTGATTGATGTATTGCGTGATTATCGTTTTTATGATATAGATATGGCACATCCCAACTATCCGGCTACAGAATTTGTATTGGAAAAGTTTACAACTTCATGTATTGATGAAGCATCGCTGCAGATAATGAAGGAGGTAAAGCAAATTACCATTGCACGCAAGCACCGGCCCATGCACCCTCACACAAATGCTCATAAGCAATTTTTAAAAGTACACTATGAGAGAGCCCAAGCGCTTGCGGCAAAATATACTTTCCTCAACTTGCAGGATGAAATTCAGTATTTCTCAGATGCACTTTAAGTAGTAGTGATTCTATAGATGGTTTTAGTATAGTATTCTTCTCCCGGTCTTAGAATCGTATTGGGGAATCCTTCAACTCTTATGGCGTTGGGGTGTTTCTGTGTTTCAAAACAAAAACCTGAGAAGGGTTTGTATAGAGTGCCGTTTTTGCCTTTTATCTCCGGAGAGCCGCAGGCATTATATAGGTGCACCAATGGCTCTGTAGTAAATACTTGCAATTTTGTTCCATTAAATTCGGCTTCGGCAGCTACATGCTCGATACCTACCTGATCTAGTGGAAAGCTTATATCGATTCCTTTCTCCGCATTTTCAATTTTGCCTGTTTCATTGAATGAGGTGAAATCGTTGCGGGTGCCCTTTACAGGCAATACCTTTCCGGTAGTGCAGTAGTTTTTATCCTGCTCTAGATAGTTACTGGCGTTTATTCTCAAACGATGTGTATGAATATCGCCTTCGCCATTGTTCAGGTTAAAATAACTGTGGTGTGTAAGATTTACTGCTGTAGGCTTTGTAGTGGTAGCTTTATATTCGTAGCTAAGTTCGTCGCTATCGTTTAGTTTAAAGATAATCTGGGTGGTGAGCTCGCCCGGAAACCCTTCTTCGCCATCGGGGCTGATGTATTGCAATACAAGTGTGTCATCAGCAGTAGGAATGCGTTCCCATACTTTTTTATCAAAACCCTCAACTCCACCGTGCAACTGAAATTCTGGATTATGGCTGTTTAGCTGATAGGTAACACCGTCAATTGTGATAGACGATTTGTCAATTCTATTGCCATAACGTCCTATTGCAGCCCCGAAATAAGGATATTGTTTCAGGTATTCCTCACTCCAATATTGGGAGGGTTCGTCAAATCCTAATACAATATCATTGTAAGTGTTATCAGATTTCTTTATTTTTATCGCCATTATAATGGCGCCATAGTTTGTGATTTTTACGATTGTGTCGTTACTGTTACGTAGTGTATAAACAAATATGTCCTTGCCATTGGGGTGTTTGCCGTGTTGTTGTTCAGTTATTTCCACCATAATAAAATTTTTATAAAAATATTGAATTGATATGAGTATTGATCGTTTAAAAACCGAATTTGAAAAGAAATTTAATCAACCTGCAAAATATATATTTTTTTGTCCCGGTCGTGTAAATCTGATAGGCGAACATATCGATTATAATGGAGGGTTGGTGATGCCATGTGCCATTACTATGGGGACTACATTACTCGTAGCTAAGAATAATGATAATGTATTTCGCTTCAGAGCACTTGACTTTCCTGAAATAACAGATGTTCCTTTACAAAGTGCTTATAGCAAAACAGGTCCGGAATGGTTCAATTATCCACTGGGCGTGATTCACGAATTCACTAAAGTCGGCATAGAACTTACTGGGCTTGATTTCTTATTTAGCGGTAACTTGCCTATTGGTTCAGGGCTTTCTTCATCTGCATCGATAGAAGTACTCACGGCTCATGCATTGAACGAATTATTCGGTGCCGGAATGAGTAAGGTGGATTTGGCTTTGCTCGGTAAGCGTGTGGAAAATGATTTTATGGGACTGAATAGTGGTATTATGGATCAATTTGCAGTAGCTATGGGTAAAGATGCGCATGCGGTGCTACTAAATTGCGATACATTGGAGTACGAATATTTGCCCTTTGATATCGGCGATTATGTACTAGCCATTATCAATACCAATAAGCCTCGCAAACTGGTAGAATCAAAGTATAATGAACGTTTTAATGAGTGTCGTACGGCTCTAAAAAAACTCCAGGAAAAGCTTAATATAAATCATCTGTGTGAAGTGTCATTGGATACCTTTCATCAGCATAAGGGGTTAATCAACGACCCCGTGATTGAAAAGCGGGCGCTGCATGTAATCTCAGAAGATGATAGAGTAAAAAAAGCCAAGCAGGCTTTGATTTCGGGAGATATTAAAACTTTCGGTGAACTGATGTATGCTTCGCACGACTCTTTACAAAATTTATACGAAGTATCCGGTAAGGAGCTGGATACCATAGTTACGTTCAGTAAAAACTATGCTGATTGTATTGGAGCGCGTATGACTGGAGCCGGCTTTGGTGGTTGTGCCATAGCATTGGTGAAGAAAGATAGTTTTAATGATTTTAGTGAAAAGATTACTGCTTATTACGAAGAAAAAATAGGGTATAAACCGGGTGTATTCTCCTCTGTGGTAGCAGAAGGGGTAAGAACCCTAGAGGCATAAAAATCTTTTTATGTACCGAGGGTGGGCGTTATTGCTGTTATATCATTTCTGCTATTAATTTACCTACTACGGGAGCTAGAGCAACGCCCATGCCTCCCAGCCTGATGGCACAAAATTTTCGATCGTTTATTTTTTCTACTATCGGAAATTTTTCCGGTCCCATTCCCATTATACCAGCCCAACGATGTGTAATGGTGGGGTTGCTATTAGGGAGAATGACGTTGTTCAGAAAACGTTCCAAGGCTTGCTGAATGGGAAAGGTGGTTATAGCATCGAGCGTATACTCGGTTTCGAAAGAAGTATTGCGCGCACCACCTAATAATATACGATTATCCAAATTCCTAAAATAATAATACCCTTCGTCAAAGTGAAACACCCCCTTAAATGGTAAATCGGGTATGGGTTCGGTTATCAATACTTGCCCACGTGCAGGTACAATTGGTGCATCCGGTAAAAGTACTTTTGAGAAGGCATTAGTGCAAATGATGATCTGCTGGGCAGTCAGTATGCGCTTATCTGCTGTATGTAAGGTGATGTGATCGGATTTTTCGACAAGACTTTTTAATTCTGTTCCAAATAGTATCTGTACCTTCAATGAGATGACTTTCTCAAGCAAGGCGGTCATTAGTTTGCCAGGATGTAATGCGCCTTCAAACCTATTTTCGATAATATGGTTGGTATGCGCAAAACCAAATTGTTCGATTAAATCATCTTTAAGTACAAAGGTTTCGGTAGCGGATGTAATGCCGTATAGAAGCTTATTGATTTCTCCTAACTGCTCCAGTGGCGTATCGGTATAAAGAAGTTCATAACCTCCGTAATTATAATAATCTATAGCAGTATCATTAAAGTATTGGCGAATTTGTTGTAGCCCTTCGTACCGCCAGTTCAGCAACTGCATCGTTTTGGATACGCCCATTGTAGCAATATCTGAGAGTATCTCCGTAAGACTTCCAAAACAGGCAAATCCTGCATTGCGCATAGAGGCCCCATCGGGGGTGGAACCGCGTTCAATAATGGCTATTTTCTTCGATGGATATTTTTGTTTGATGTGAAATGCTGTCCACAATCCCGTAAAACCAGCGCCGATGATGATGATATCCTGCGGCGCATAAAATGTTTCCGCTTCCCAGATGCTTATTTGTTGCAAATGATGTTTATTTTTATGAAGGTAAATTTATTATATAAAACTTATAATCTCAATATTCGAAGTTATTGTTATGGCTTACTGGTTGTTAAAATCTGAACCCTATAAATACAGCTGGGATCAGCTGGTTAAGGATAAACGTACTGTGTGGGATGGTGTACGCAATTATGCCGCACGTCTTAACTTAAAAGCTATGAAAAAAGGGGACTTAGCTTTTTTTTATCATAGCAATGAAGGGACCGCAATTGTAGGAATTGTTAAAATTGTAAAAGAGGCTTATCAAGATCCCACTACGGATGATGAGCGCTGGGTGGCAGTGGATGTGGCTCCCGTGAAAGCGCTGAAAAAGCCTGTAACGCTAGCGCAGATTAAGGCTGAGAAAAAACTTCAGGATATGGATCTAGTGCGCCTGGGACGGCTCTCCACACAAAAGGTAAAGCCTGAAGAGTGGGAGCTGATTTTAAAAATGGCAGGTGAAGATTGATTGTAATAAGTACTTTTGGAAAAAAGGTTGGTGAGTGTGTATATGTATACAGCTTGTCAACCTTTTATCCTTATATATACGACTAATATTATTGTATTAATTATCCGTTTTGTATTAAAGTATGAAGAAAAAGCTGGTTGTATTGAGTGGTGCGGGCATTAGTGCCGAGAGTGGTTTGCAAACTTTCAGAGACAGTAATGGTTTGTGGGAGGGATATGATGTTACGGAAGTAGCATCGCCGGAGGGGTGGAAAAAGAACCCAGCATTGGTGCTTGAGTTCTACAATATGCGGCGCAGACAGGCATTAAAAGCTCAGCCGAATGCAGCTCATATTGGTCTTGCTGATTTAGAAAAAGATTTTAACGTACATATTATTACACAGAATATAGATGATTTGCATGAGCGTGGTGGCTCAACCCATGTTATTCATCTGCATGGAGAGATTTTTAAGATGAGAAGCGAAAAATCTCTTACGCCTACATATGAGATTAAAGGTGATATCAAGCTGGGTGACTTAGCTCCGGATGGAGGTCAGCTGAGGCCGGATATCGTATGGTTTGGAGAAGCGGTTCCTATGATTGAAAAGGCTGCTCAAATAACCATGGGGGCTGATATATTCGTAGTAATAGGTACCTCTTTAGTTGTATATCCTGCAGCTGGACTTATAGATTTAGTTCCACCCAGTAAACCCATATTTGTAATAGATAAGCATATTCCTTCCGTGAGGAATAGAGGTAATATCACAGCTATTGAAAAACCTGCAACAGAAGGCATTAAAGGATTGATGGAAATTCTGAAAGGAATGCGTTAAGAAAAGTGCACCTCTATACATTATTATTGTGCAATAATATTTTTGTCGTTACCAAAAGTTGGCCTGTATGGCGCATGGTATGCTCGGCAGCATGGGTACATAGTCCCATAACGGTAGATGGCAGGGCTGCTCTGCCGACGGTTCTGCGCTCTGTAAAATGATCTTGAAACTGTTTCAGGCGGTTTATGGTTAAGTCAATTTGTTTATTAAGAATATTGGTTAGTTCTTTCCCGGTCTTTGATTGTGGTACAGTTTCGTTTTGCAGGTATTCAAATTGAGCGGCTGTTAGACTTTTCCCTTCAGCATAAGTAATTAAACGGTCTAGTACACCAGTTATATGCAATAAATGAAATCCTACGGAAGCACAACCCGCAGGACGCTCCCACAGCAAATGATCGGGAAAATCTTGCATAAGGGCTTCGATCTCTTCCCGGGCTTGTAGTAAGGCATCTACCACAGGTTGTAGCAGCGGATGAATTCCTGCTGTAGATTGTCCGCGCAACCAAACTTCTCTTTGTTGTACCAATGTTGTAAATTTATTACTAAGTTAATATAATTCCGTCCTAAATGTTTGTAGCACAAAATTTGCTGTTGTCATTTTAAAGGTTTGCCATGGAAAAATTTATTGTAGCGCTGGATTTGCAGGAAGACAGCTCTAGGGTTTTACTTAAAGCGGTTGAAATTGCACAACGCTATAATGCCGAGTTGCATATGGTACATGTAGTACCCCCCATCGGTAGTTATATAGGTACAGCGCTCTTTGATCCTATGAGTGGTATGGATAGCTCAATGCTCCCTAATGGTATAGAAATGATGGAGTCGCAGCAGAAAGCTGCAGAGGAGAGCATGGAAATGTTAGCCAAATCCATGCCCTTACAACCACAGGCTATTAAAGTTTTTTTGGGTGAAACTGAAGATGAAATATTGAACTATGCTCAAGAAATACAGGCCGCTTTAATTATATTGGGCACACATCAACATAGTGGATTATTTAGATTGTTTAGTCGGGAAACCGCGGTCAAAATGTTACATGAAACTCAAATCCCAATACTTGTAATCCCTATCGGTGCTAATAGTAATAAAGATTAAAGCTTTCTATGTTAAAATAGACGCTTATTTTCTTTTCTTAACTTCCAATAATTCTATTTCAAATATCAGTGTGCTACCTCCGGGAATAGTAGGGGGTGCTCCGCGTAAGCCATAAGCCAATTCATGAGGAATATAAAAACGATACTTTGAGCCCACAGACATTAACTGTAAGCCTTCAGACCATCCTGCAATTATACCACCTCCTAACGGAATGGTTAAAGGAGTTCCTCGTTCGTAAGAATTATCAAACTCCGTACTATCTATCAGCATACCGATATAATTACATACTACAGTGTCAGTGATGGCAGGTTTATCACCACTGCCTTCTTTTAGTATTTCATATTGTAATCCGCTTTCTGTAACCTTTACATTAGGGTTGCTTTTGTTTTTCTCCAAAAAAGCCTGGTTCTTCTCTAGAAAAGCAGAGGTTGCTTTTTCCTCCTCTATTTTCGAGAACTCCATCAAAATGCTGCGACTGTCATCCACTGAGAACAGTGGGGTTTTGTTATCGAATGTAGCTTTGATGGCGCTTAAAAAAGCTTCTTTATTGAGTTCCTTGAAATCTTGTGTTAAGGATTGCGCAATAGTTAATCCAATCGCATAGCTTGCTGAGTCTGCTAGGTTCATTAATGCAAGCTGTTGATTTGGCTGAGCTGATGTATTAGTAGGTTTTTTTGTTGCGCTTTGAGATTGAGATCTTGTATTTTGAGCAGTTGCTCCCAGAACGATTGAAATGAGTAATACGGTGAATAATGTTTGTTTCATAAATAAATAATTATACATGATATTCTTTCGGGAAAAGTACAAAAATAGCAGTATGCTACGGTATGATCCTATCAAAATTGTTATAATTATAAAACACAGGAAAGTTTTTGATACTTTTCACATATTGATTTATTCTTAAAATGGTGTAGGTTTGAGGTAGTACGCATTTTAAATAAACAAAAATATGCAGCAATATATATTGCCAGTGCAAATACGATGGTCTGATCTAGATGCGAATGCACACCTACGCCATAGTGTTTACTACGATTGGGGAAGTTATTGCCGGATAGCGTTCTTAAATGAACAGGGGCTTTCGACTACCAATATGCATGAATTACACATCGGTCCTATATTGTTCAGAGAAGAAGCTATATTCAAGAAGGAGATAAGGCAAGAAGATAAGGTTACTATAGATTTGAAGCTTGTAAAAGCCCGAAAAGATTACAGTCGGTTCTCTATTCGTCACACAATAATGAAAAATAACGATACGGTAGCTGCAGTTATTACTGTAGAGGGTGCGTGGATGGATACGGTGAAGCGTAAGCTGTGTACCCCACCTGCTATTGTAGCAACCACATACAATGCCATGCCTAAGTCCGAGGACTTTGAATGGATTTAAATTTATATAAATGCTACGTCTTAAGTTTTTGTTGATTTTGTTGTATAGTTGCGGTTTGCAATGGTGTATAGGCCAAACGGTAAAGGTGATGAGTTATAATATCCATCATGGTGCCGATAGAGAAGAGACCGACCGTTTGCATGAAATGGGTAGTTTTATTAAAAACTCAGGGGCCGACATTATTGCATTGCAGGAAGTGGATAGCGTGTGCACTCGTACGAAGGGTGTTGATCAAATGAAAATACTGGCTGCGATAACAGGGATGCATTATGCATTTGTGCGTCATTACGCCTATCAGGGGGGCGCTTATGGGATGGGTATTTTATCTCGCTATCCTATCCTTAACATACGCAACAAACGTCTAACGTTATTGAAGGGGACAAAGTCTTCATCCACCGCCATGATTGTAGCAGATATTGTTATCTCTAAGAGTAAAAAAGTAATTATGGCTTCGGCACATTTTGCCTTGGACGATAGCAGCAGATGGGTGCAAGCACAAGAGGTGGTTGATTACCTGCGTCAGGAGAAGATGCCGGTTATATTTGTAGGAGATCTGAATGCTAAGCCTGAAGCGCCTGAAATTAATTATCTTAAAAAGTATTTTGTGGATACTGATACAGGTAATGTATTTACATTCCCCGCTCCCCGTGCGGAAAGAAAGATTGATTATATATTCGTGAAGAAGTCTAATCTTAAAAGAGTAAAAAATTATCGGGTTTTCATAAATGATCTATCCGATCATCTGCCGGTGATGGCTGATATTTCGCTAAAATAAGAACGATTGCCATATCATTATTACATTAGATAGTTAAGGTTTTTGTATCTTTTAATATTTTTGTGCAATTGTGCTACAAAACAACAATATGTTAGATAAAATAAAACCCATAGATAAAAAATCAATGGCTGAGTATGTGGAACTCAGCTTGCAAAAATATTTTAAGGATAATAATTTTAAAAAAGGAGATCCTTTACCCACTGAAATTGAATTGGCAAATGCTTTAGGTGTAAGCCGGAACGTAGTACGGGAGGCTATCAGTAAGTTTAAAATGATGGGACTTATAGAGAGTAAGAAAAAAGTGGGTATGATCGTTTCTAGTCCTGATATTACAGGAACAATAGAAAAAATGTTATATCCATCCATCATGGATGATGATACCCTGCAAGATTTATTTGAACTACGATTAGTGTTGGAGATGGGAATTGCCGAGCTTTTATTTGCAAATATTACTCCTAAGGATATAGAGGAGCTCGAAGAAATAGTGGGAAAAGAAGAAAAGGCTAAACATAAGTCAGAAGGGGCCTTTCGAATTAATAAAGAGATTGCTTTTCATGGAAAGCTGTATGATATTAGTGGCAATGAAACTTTGCATCGTTTTCAGCTATTATTACTTCCGGTATTTGAATATGTAATTAAGCTAGAGGGCAAAAAATATAAATCAGGGAGTGTTACGCATAGAGATTTGGTTGAGATTATAAAAAAAGGCGATAGTAATGAGTTCAGGAAGGGAATGTACGAGCATTTGAAGCCGCATTTCGAAAGGATGGGTCAGAAATTTTCTAAATAAAATAAGTATAGAAATTCTTTAAAAAATTTGGAGAGTAAATTATTTTGTCTACATTTGTTATGTAGTACATAACTACAAATAAATTTATCGCTTGCTTATATGATAAGATTGATCAGGACGATTTCACTGTTAGGTGCTGTGTTTTTGGGGATAGCCGGACAGGCGCAGGTGTTTCGTGTGTATCAGAAGCACTATGTGGTACCGGTGGTAAAAGAAAATACACATACGATTGTTACCCGACTGTGTGTTAATAGGGCAGAAGCTTATCCTCATGCTTATATGAAAACTATTCGGATTGATTTGACCGGAACGACTGATTTAAGTGATATCGTCGGAATAAAAATCTGGGGTACAACCGATAGTAACTTTTTATCCCAGAAGAACCTCTCGAGCGCATCGATTTTTGGGCAATTCATATTAGAAACAGGAAATAATAATATTATTAATATATCCGGGCAATACCGTTTATCGAAGAAGTATGAGTATCTATGGTTGGGGGTTCAGCTTAAGCATACTGCTGAAGTGGGGAATGAGATTCATTTGGCTGTTCAAAGCGTGAATATAGATGGTCAATGGTTTAAAATAAATGAGGGAAAAGTTCCAGCACGCCGTGTAGCTACAGCCGTGCGGTCTGCAGGTCAGGATAATGTTCATACTTCCCGAATTCCAGGAATAGCTAAAGCTCCGAATGGTGATTTGCTGGCCATTTATGACGCGCGTTATGCCTCTGCTCGAGATTTGCAAGGGGATATTGATATCGGTTTAAGCCGAAGTACAGATAAAGGGAATTCTTGGTCGCCCGTGCAGCCTATAATGGATATGGGAATGTGGGGAGGGTTGCCTGAGAAATTTAATGGAGTATCAGATCCTTGTATTTTGGTAGATAAAAACAGCAATACTGTTTTTGTGGCAGGATTGTGGATGCATGGTGTTTTAGATAACAACGGTCTATGGATTGAAGGACTTACCGATACTAGCACAGTATGGAACCATCAATGGCGCAATAGGGGGTCGCAGCCTGGTTTGGACGTGAAGCAAACTTCACAATTTTTATTAGTGAAGAGTACAGATAACGGAAAAACGTGGTCGCAACCAATTAATTTAACTGCAATGTGTAAAAAAGAAGAATGGTGGTTGTGGGCCCCGGCGCCAGGGAATGGAATTGTGCTTAAAGACGGAACACTTGTATTTCCAACACAGGGGAGGGATACTACGGGGAAGGCTTTTTCAAACATTACTTATAGTAAGGATGGAGGAAAAACCTGGAAAACCAGTAAGCCTGCCTCTGCCTCATCTACTACTGAATGTGCTGTAGTGGAACTGTCAGATGGAGCATTGATGTTGAACATGCGTACTAATGCTAATAAGGGTGTTACTGGTCCTGATAACGGTCGTACCGTTGCAGTTACAAGAGATCTTGGTGAAACCTGGCAAGTACACCCTACTTCCCGCAATGCTTTGCCTGAACCTGTTTGTATGGCGAGTATTTGCCGACACGATTATAAATCTTTGGACGGGAAGAATAGATCTGTGCTACTTTTTGTAAACCCCAATTCCAAAACGCATCGGAATAATATTACGCTAAAACTAAGCTTTGATGATGGACTTACCTGGCCGACAGATAAGTATGTATTGTTGGATGAGTTGAATGGTAGAGGTTATTCGTGTATCACGTCGGTTGATGATGAAACTATTGGAATATTATATGAAAGCAGCCAGGCAGATCTGGTGTTTGAAAAGATTTCTTTAACTGAATTAATAAAATGAGGTTTTATGCATAGGAGAAAAACGGAAGGGCTGCTCGCGGCTACGTTTAGTACTTTTGATGAAAACAACGAGTTGAAACTGGAGTTGATTCCGATTGTAGTAGAAAGACTAATTGCAGATGGCGTAAAGGGGGTATTTGTTGGCGGTACTAATGGTGAAGGATTAAGTATGAGTACCGAAGAGCGCATGGCGGTAACTGAAGCGTACGTTAAAGCTTCTAATGGACGAATTCAGGTATTTGCTCATGTGGGACATAGTTCTATTAAAGAAGCACAAAAACTTGCAGCACATGCTCAGCAAGTAGGTGTAGATGCAATATCAGCCGTTGCTGCATTTTATTTTAAGCCTTCTTCAGCTGCTAATCTGGCGGACTGCATGGCTCAGATCGCAATGGCTGCACCAGAACTTCCTTTTTACTACTATCACATGCCGGCTATAACCGGGGTGTCTGTATCTGTAATCTCCTTCTTACAACATGCAGCTCCTATTATTCCCAATTTGGCTGGAGTAAAGTATACAGCTAATACTTTGCACGAGTACCAAGACTGCTTGCGTTTTGAAGAAGGTAAATATGATATTTTATTTGGCTACGACGAGTTGTTATTGCCTGCTTTGGTAATGGGAGCCAGAGGAGCTATTGGTAGTACTTACAGTTTTGCGGCTCCCATGTACCATAAGGTGATGCAGCTATTTAACGAAGGAAAACTTGCCGAAGCTGCTTCAGCTCAGTACGACTGTAATGAAATGATTCGGGCTTTGGCTAAGTATCCTTCTATACCTACTCAAAAGGAGATAATTAGATTGGACGGACTAGATCTAGGAGGATGTAGATATCCGCTCAGAAGATTGAATGAAGTACAGGTTGCGGAACTGAAGCAGTATCTGGATGCGATAAACTTTTTTAAAAAACTGGAACTCGCCCGCAAGGAGTATGCTTGCCAAAGCTCAGTTGATGTATGAAAGGAATTATTTTATTCACACTTAGTATTATAGTATCGATGTTGGTTATTGCTCAGGAGAAGTATAAGAAATTCCATGTTTGGGAATCTTTTACAAATATTCCAGATTCAGTAGGATTTGCAGGTGCCTTTGCCGGAGTTATTAATGGCAGATTGGTTGTGGCTGGAGGATCCAATTTTCCTAATGGCGGGGCTCCGTGGCGAGGTTCGGCAAAAGTATGGTACGACGATATCTATGTGTTAGATTCTCCTATGGGAGAGTGGAAACATATGGCCAAGTTACCTAAGAAGCTTGGATATGGTGTATCTATTTCTTTACCATGGGGCATGCTATTGATCGGCGGTAGTGATGAAGACGGACATTATGCAGATGTGTATCAACTGCAGTATAGTGATGGCAAAATTATTATAGACACATTGCCGTCACTGCCCATTCCATTGGCTAATAGTTGTGGAGCGCTGGTAGGAAGTAAAGTGTATGTAGCAGGAGGACAGCAACAACCTTCAGATTTGGAGACACTGCGAACTTTATTCTGTCTGGATTTAAATGATATGACTCATGGCTGGCGAAGACTGGCTGATATTCCAGGCCCATCTCGGATGTTGGCTGTGGCGGCTTCGGATGAGGAGTGTTTTTATGTTTTCAGCGGCGCACAGCTTATTAATGGCAAACGAAAATATCTTACAGATGCATATCGACTTAAAGCAGATAAATGGGAACGAATTGAGGATTTGCCGGTTGCTACAGTAGCAGCTCCTACGCCAGCTTATGCAACGAGTGAGGGTATATATGTATTTGGAGGAGATGATGGAACGCTGGCCAATAGTGATTTGCGGGAGCGACATCCCGGCTTTTCAAAGAATATTATTCGTTATGATAAAGCAAATAACGAATGGAGAAAGGCTGGTGAGATTAAAGTGCAAATACATCAGGATGCCATTTTACAGCCTAACAATAGCATATGGGCTCCGGTAACGACTACTGCAGTATTATGGGAAGAGCGATATGTTTTGCCAGGGGGTGAAGTAAGACCAGCTACGCGTACTCCTAGAGTAATTGCAGTGAAATTGGACTAAGCATATATGATGTGAGGTGTATAGCAAGTGATGGGAAAATGTAAAATTATAATACAAGCTAAAAGCGCTCAATAATGAAGGGTAAAGTGTATCCATGGGTAGTAGTTGCCTTATTGTGGGTAGTCGGATTATTAAATTATCTCGACAGGCAGATGCTGTCTACCATGCGCCCTGCAATGGAAGTTGATATTGTTGAGTTACAAAGCGCAGAAAATTTCGGCGTTCTAATGTCTATATTTTTATGGTTATACGGATTTATGAGTCCCGCATGCGGTGTTATCGCAGATAAGATTAGTAGAAAGGGTTTAATAGTGGTAAGTTTATTTATTTGGTCGGCCGTTACACTTCTAATGGGCTATGCAAGCACCTTTGAGCAGCTGAAATGGTTGCGAGCTATTATGGGAATTAGTGAAGCTGTTTATATTCCTGCCGCACTATCATTGATAGCCGATTATCATACTTCTAAAACACGTTCCCTTGCTGTAGGTATTCATATGACTGGTTTGTATGTAGGGCAGGCACTGGGCGGTTTTGGCGCTACTCTTGCAAAGGAATACTCATGGCAAAATACTTTTTTCGGTTTTGGGTTAGCAGGGGTTGTTTATGCAGCAGTATTATTTTTTCTACTTAAGGAAAAGAGAGGGGATAATAGTAATGATACAATAGCGGTAACATCTAAGTCTGGATTGTTTTCCGGTATAAGCTGGTTGTTGACTAATATAGCATTTTGGGTGATACTACTATATTTTGCGATTCCCAGCCTACCTGGATGGGCTACTAAAAATTGGCTGCCTACGTTATTTTCCGATACACTAAATATTGAGATGTCGAAAGCAGGTCCTATAGCTACCATAACAATTGCAGCATCATCGTTTCTGGGGGTCATTTTTGGAGGCCTTTTATCCGACAGGTGGGTGCAGCGAAATATAAGAGGACGAATTTATACCAGCGCTATTGGAATATTTCTAACCATTCCTTCGATAATATTATTAGGATTTGGAAATACGATTGCAATACTAGTATTAGCTGCTATATTATTTGGTATTGGTTTTGGAATGTTCGATGCCAATAATATGCCTATTCTTTGCCAGTTTGTTCCTGCTCGATATCGTGCTACAGCATATGGATTAATGAATATGGTAGGGGTATTCTTTGGCGCTTTTATTACAAGTTTTTTAGGTCGTTCAACCGATGCAGGCAGTTTGGGAAGAGACTTTGCGCTTATGTCTGTAGTTGTGTTAGTTGTATTGATATTACAGTTGATTGTATTGCGTCCCAAAAATCAGGAGATGGTTTAAGTTGTTCGATTGGGGGAAAGGTAAAAAACTTTGAGTAAAGATTTCAATGTTGTATATTTGTAGAACATAACTACATTATTGCTTGTTGTATGTAACGATTGATTGCTAGATTTTAAAAATCATCTTTTCAAAAGGTTAAATCAAAGGGATATGTTGTCTTTGAACAAATATCGATCTGTTTGCTTGCTTCTAATACTATCCGTGTTTTTTTCATTCTGCTCTAGGAAGCTGGATGTGTATTATAATCCTAAAAATACGCTCGATAAAAATATTATAGAAGTACTAGAAGCCGATGGTCGTTTTGCAAAATTTGTAAGCATTGTTGATAAGCTTGGTTTACGTAAAACGCTTGGTAGCTCTGCGATGTACACTTGTTTGGCCCCCCGGGACGAGTATGTGGAGCAGTACTTTTCTAAGCTAGGATATACTTCTTTGGAAAGTGTTCCTGAGACCTTACTGCGTCAATACGTCAATTATCATTTTATAAATGGTATGTACTATGAGTATGATATTAATAAGATTTACGATAGAGCAAGCAGCGACTTAAATAAAACTCGTGCAACGGTCTTTAGTTCCAGAACAGAAGGGAAAACTCCCGGTAAGAGGCTGCGCTTATTCAGTACATCTTTTTTAACAAGGCAGTTGGATGATTATGTATCTTTATACAATCAACAACCGCAGGATTATACATTATGGGTAGATAATGTGCCGATATCAGAGGCTGATATTGATGCAAGCAATGGTGTAATACACGTATTGGGACAGCCGCTTGATATAGCCTTGCGTACAGATGAAGCGCTGGCTAGTGATCCGGAAACGAGTATTTTTAGTTCGTGGTTGGAAAAACATGTACAATATGTGTTAGGTGAGAAGGATGAGTTTGGTTGGGTGGATACCACACTGTATAAAAGTTATAGTATAGGAAGAAACCTGGCTGATGAATCAGTGCTCTCAACCATCTTTGTTCCTACAAATGACGCTATTCTCAATTATTTTCAACCTTATTTACCGTATCTTGATAATACAATTGATTCAGTTCCTCAGCTAGTGATAACTGCCTTGCTTAGAGCTTGTATTTTTCCTAACATTTCCTATAAAAGCAATTTTGACGACGTTTCAGCAGAGTGGAAGGCGCTTTCAGGTGGTAACATATCTATGATTATGCATTTGCCTTCTATAGTAACAGGCTCTATCAGAGCAAGTAATAGTATTATTTATAAATCGAATCAATTAATTCTTTCGCCACATTTACATAGTGCCGTAGGTGGGGTATATCTGTTTCAGAAAAAATATAGTCAGTGGAACTGGATGTTTTCAAACGCAGGCATGGCATCAGGGCTTTTCGATGGGTTGAATTATCAGCATAGTCCTATTACCATTCTGATTCAGTCCGACGATGTTTGGGGTACTCCTTTAGCAGAAGATATGAATGATGCTACGCGTGCATACAGAATCAATCAATGCAAAAGCGGAATTTTAAATGTTGATGTGCGCGCTGAAGGTGGATTTCGCAAAAAGTTTTATCCCACAAACTTCGGATATGTTTTATATGACAACGGACGCTTCTATGATTATACTGGTAATTCAGTTCAACTTATAACATCAGCAGCTACATGGGAAGGAGTAAATGGAGCCATATATGAAGTTGATGGTTTTCTTACTCCGCTTGACAGGCAAAATGATACACTATCCGTATATAATAAGATTGCTGAACATCCTGATTTATCATTATTCAAAACTGCTATTGACAGGGTAGGTATGGCAGCACAGTTAAAGTTGACAGGCTTCTTTACATACAGTGTTTTTGCGCCTGTGAATTCAGTCATTACCGAAGCTGGCATTAATGTAAATACCATGCCTGTCGAAGAACTACGATATTTTTTACAGACCTACATTATTCCGAATAGATACATCTTTAGTGATGGTGATTTTAATGGGCAAATTACTAATAGTAATGGTAATAGATTAACGATAAGCGGGAGTTGGGAAACTTTTTCGGTATCGAATGAATTAGGGACTACAATTCAGCCTGTAGTAGCAAATCTACAGGCGAGTAATGGTGTGCTACATAAAATTAATAGCTTATTTTAAAACGATTGGGTTAATATGAATTATGGCTATTTGAAAGCAACATTCTTTGCTTGCGTGCTTATGTTGGTGTTTATTAGACTAGATGCTCAGGAAGCGGCTAGCATTAAGGGCGTTGTATATGAAAAGGCTTCTAAAAAACCGTTGACCGGAGTTTCTGTTATGCTTGTAAACAGAAATGATCTTGCTATTGCGGGAACTATGTCTCAGGCTGATGGCTCTTTTGAGATAGTATTAGCGGAACAGGCTTATAAAATAGTATTTACTAATATAGGTTATACTACTCAAGAGTTTGTTATCAATAATAAGAGATATTTTGAAGTGGCCATGGTAGAGGACGCCGGTACGATAGAAGATGTTACTGTAGTGTCTACCATAAAGAAAAAAGCCGACCTCGGTTTTTTGTCTATTGATCGTCGTGAGTTGTCTAGTGCTGTAGCTTCCGTTGATCTGGAAAATACCGATAAAATGCCTGTAACTAATGTTGATCAACTTTTGCAAGGTATGGCACCAGGGATACAGGTGGTTGCCGCCAGTGGCGATCCGGGTGCTGCTGCCAGCATTAGAATAAGAGGTATTTCCAGCATATCCGGTATGAATGATCCTTTGTGGATTATTGACGGGGCCGAGGTTATCGGTAATGATTACAAAGTGTCCAGTATCACAGATTTTGGTTTTAGCCCTATCGGAGATTTGGATCCGTCAGATATTGCTTCTATTGATATTTTGAAGGATGCATCAGCTACGGCTCTTTACGGTTCTCGAGGGGCGAACGGTGTGATTGTAATTCAGACTAAAAGAGGAAAACGAGGAAAAGCTCAACTGCAGATTAACTCAAAATTTACATTGACTGAAGTGCCCCGCACCATCCCAATGCTATCGGGAGATGAACAACGTATTTATTATATTGAGAAAACATCCGGAGGTATTGATGATGGAACATCTTATCCACAATTAAGAGGTGATCTAACTCGTTCGGATGCATGGATGTATAATAATAATACCGATTGGATGGATGTTATTACACGGAAGGGTATCTATCAGCAATACAATACTGCATTAACAGGTGGTGGGGATCGTCTCAATTACTACTGGGGGTTGGGATATGCCAATCAGTATGGTACTACAAAAGGAACCGGATATGATCGTTTTAATACACGCTTTAATCTCAATTACAGAGTATCGGATAAATTAAGAGTTCAGGCCGATTTAAATTATACCAATTCTTTAACTGATAAAAGAGGGCAGAATCATCCTATTCAAAGTGAAGGACAAGAATTAAATCCTTTGCTGATAGCACGACAGACTCCTGCGTATTACCCCGTATACTCCAAAAATGGACTAAACTATTTTGTTGATAGAACAGAGACCATATCTGCTCTTAGCAGATATAATCCTTTAGCCCTAATCGACTATTCTACCTATCTTACTAAGGCTAACCGCTTTATGGCGAATACAGCCATAGAGTATAAAATTCTGAGTAATCTGGAGTTTAGAACTCAGGTTTCTACTGACTTCAGGGAATCTGCGGATGAATATTTTTTACCGGGATATGCTACCAATGCAATACCGGGAGAGAATGTTTATAATGCCGGAGTACAAACCGAAGGGTATCAATTGATGATTAATAACAATAATCGCCTCACCTGGAATGCACTACGCTTGACGGATCATCGATTGACTTTTACAGGAGTAGTTACCTATAATATCAACAGAAATAACTCCACCAAAATTGAGTATTATAATGGAGGGTCACCGGAATTAAGATCCGCCGATGCCTCTGCGATTATCTCTAATGCTACTGGAACCTATGGTGCAAGTAAGTATTTGGGGATGTTTATTCAGGGACACTACGCATTAAAAGATCAGTATTATCTGACTATTACCGGAAAAAGTGAAGGCGATTCTCGTTATGGGGACGATAATCCTTACTCTGTATTTCCGGCTATTGGTGCTGCATGGGAGATCAATAAGGCTAGGTTTATGCAAAATGTGGAATGGATTAATTTCCTTAAACCTCGATTTGCTTACGGTGTTACCGGGAATTTACCTTCACTGGATAACTTATATGATATTGCTTATGGTACCGGCACAGGATATTTAGGAGAAACCTATACGTATCCATCAAAGTTTGCAAGTGATAATCTTAGAGAAGAAAGGACAACAGAATATAATGCAGGTTTGGACTGGGGAATGTTTAATGATAGAGTAACAGGACAATTAGATTTTTATTCGCGCACAACAAGAAATCTTTTGTTGGAAGAACGATTGTCTTCTACTCTGGGATATTCTTCTCAATATATCAACTTTGGGACCGTACGTAATAGTGGCTGGGAGTTGGGCATAACGGCTATTATACTGAAAGGCGGAGGGAATAAGTTACGCTGGAAATCCTTTTTTAACATTGCTACAAATAGAAACAAGCTACTAGAATTACCTCCATTGTTTAATGAACAGGCGTTTCAAGTGAGCGCTTATGGATTTACATCCAAACTGCAAGAAGGAGATGTAATTGGAGGATTCTATGGATATAGAGCACTAGGCGTATACGCAAGAGACGAGGATGCAATACTTAGAGATGATGAGGGAAATATTATTTATGAAGCAGATGGTATTACTCCTAAATACATGAGATACGGATCAGCAACTGGCCGGCAGTTTGCGGGTGGAGATATGATTTATGAAGATGTTAATAAAGATGGTGTGATTAATGAGCTAGATCGTGTACAAATAGGTGATGCAAATCCATTATTCTATGGGGGATGGAATAATACATTCAATTATAAAAATTGGGTACTCACCGTTAATTTTCAATATCAGTCAGGCAATCATATTATCAATGCTACGCGCATACAAATGGAACAGATGCGCTACTCTCATAATCAGTCAAGATCGATTATGGCACGTTGGAGAAGACAAGGGGATGTAACTGATATTCCTCGAGCTCAGCCTGATAATAGTTGGAACGCCGTAGCCTCTACCCGGTGGGTGGAAGATGGATCCTATCTACGTTTAAAGACTGTATCTCTAACTTATAATGCTAGTAAACAGTTTCTTCAAAAGTTAGGTCTTGGAATAAAGCAATTATCATTTTTTGTAACTGGTTATAATCTGTATACATGGACGAAGTATCTGGGGCTGGATCCCGAAGTGCCTATTACCGGAAGTGTAGCGCTATTTGGTATAGACAGAAGTACTACAGCTCCTTCACGTCAGTATACAGTAGGATTAAATATTCATTTATAAATGTGCTCCGAAGATGAAATCAAGATTCACATATATAATCGTAGTTCAGATATTCTTTTTATTGATATCCTGTAATAAACTGTTAGAGGTGGATAAACCCGATAATCTGATACATGATGAGTTTTGGCAAAATCGAGATCAGGTGCACACGTCCTTAATGGGATTGTATACATCTCTGCATAACAGTCTTAATTCATTTCATGTTTGGGGTGATATAAGGTCTAGCTTTTACGAACCTGGTCCTGGTAATGCCTTTACCTCAAGCTATGGACAGTTTATGTCGCATGATATTTATACGACAAACGGTCTGCTTTCATGGTCGAATGTATACCGCTCAGTAGGGTGGATTAATACGTTTATCAAAAATGCTCCTCTAGCTCTTTCTAAGGATCCTACTTTTAAAGAAGCGGAATTAAATCAAATGTTGGGTGAGGCGCATGCGCTTCGTGCGTTAAACTATTTTTATTTAGTGCGTGCTTTCAGGGAAGTTCCGCTCATTAAGGAACCTTATGAATCGGATACTCAACAAATGAATACTGCAGCTTCATCCGAAGAGGAGGTGCTAAATTTTATTGAAGAAGATTTGGATTATGCATTAAAAAATGCGCCAGAAACATTTGATAATGTGCTTTACAAATATGGACGTATTACTAAGAATGCCGTTCGGGCTTTGTGGGCCGATGTAAAACTGTGGCGTAATCAGTATCAACAAGTGTTGGATTTGTGTGAACCTTTGGATATGCAGTATGCTTCTGGCTTGGTGAGCTCTTTAGATTGGTATTCCATTTTTACTCCAGGTAATTCGTCCGAAACTATCTTTGAGTTACAATACACTCAAACCGGGTTATCTTCTCCTGTCTATAACTGGTTTGCGCATTTTTCAACTGGTTCTTCTGATGGAGCTAGATATTTAGCGAATTCTCGTAATGCAAGGTTAGCGTTTGAGGAAACACTGTATCCATCTACATTACCGGAGTATGAGAGTTCAGATACCATTCGATACAAGGAGTATTCCACATTTAGAAAAAGTGATGTCTCTAACGGATATGGGGGAGGTTGGGAAGTGTACAAGTTTTTGGGTCAGCAGGCATACGAACTATCTTATAAACCCTCTAATAACCGTCGTCTTACAGGTTATATTTTTTATAGATATCGCGAAATATTATTTATGAAAGCAGAGGCGCTAGCAATGCTGAGTCGGTATGAAGAAGCTGAAGATATGATTAATCAGGTGCGCCAGCATTGTGATGTACCACTGTTAACAACAGGCGAGGCTGGCGAAGGAATGGAGTTCTTCGAGCGATTGTTATTTGAGCGTGAAGCAGAACTGTGCTTTGAAGGTAAAGAATGGTTTGCCTTAGTAAGGATGGCCAGGAGAGAGGGTATGCAGGAATTATTATTAGAAAAGATGGCAACAAATAATTCTATGGGTTATTCCTATCAAGTTATTCGTGCGAGATTGCTAAATCCAGAAAGCTGGTTCTTGCCCTATCATAGAACTGAAATTGAAAATAACCCTTTGTTACATCAAAAAGAATTTTATAAAAATAAATAAGATTAGTATGAATCGTCTGCCATTAATACTGCTCCTACTTTTAATATTAGGATTTTGCTCTTGTAAACGAGAGTTGTCTGGTGCACGCTATGACAGTACAGACGAGCTGCAAATTATGGATTATATAGAGGGGAGAGAAGACTTAAGCATATTTAGAGAGCTAATTGATTATACTAAGCAGCGTAATTTATTAAAAACAGCTGGCTCCTATACTTTGTTTGTCCCCAATAATGAGGCTTTTGAGAAATTGTTTCAGACGTTGGCTCAGGAGGGGGAAACCATTAACTCTATTTATGATAAGGAGCCTGAATACTGGTTGAGTTATCTACGATATCATTTATTAATGCAGAAGGTTAATTCTAATGAATTGGAATTTGGGCCTTTGCCCGCCCCTACTATGTTTAACAATAAATATTTGATTGCTGATATCAGTGAATCTTATGTTTCGATCAGATTAAATAGTGCGGCTAAAATAATTGAAAGTAATATTGAACTTGCTAACGGATATGTAAACGTGCTGGATTATGTTCTCATGCCTCCCACCAAAAACATTTATGAAACACTACAAAGCTCCGGGCGCTATAACATAATGTTGTCCATATTTGAAGAAATGGGATATTTAAGTTATTTGAAGGATAGTACTATTACATTGTTGGTCGAAACCGATGAAGCTCTATTGAAATCTGGTTTTTCTAAGGATGCTATTGAGAATCTAGAGGAGTGGACACAGTATCATATTATAGCAGACTCTGGTTATTTTTTGAATAACATGGCGGGGAAGCGTTACTACTCACTATATACGAAAGAAGCTACAAGTTTTGATGTAAACTTATACGGCCAATATTTTGCCAATAAAAATTTTCCATTTAGTTCAAATACAGCTTTGGGAATTAATCGGGTGTGCAACAATGGGATCTTGCATACGTTGGATACTATGTTGCAAATTGTAGAGGCTCCATTAGCTACTATACGCTTCAATCTTTATCCGCCTGGAAGTCCCTATGGTGCACAAAATGTATTCACCAACGCTCCAGCAACAATTACCCTTAATACAGGAACTCAGAGTTACCATCAGAACAAGGAAAATAAGATTGTTGCATTCAATGCCATACAAGTAGGAGATTATTTCTGGATGACAATACCAGATGTACCTGCAGGCAAATATAGAATCAGAATGATTCACAGATCGGGTGGTACGCGTGGCAAGTACATTGTTATATACAATAATGAAATCGTACACGAAGGAGTAAATATGGCCGCCCAAGATGGTACGTTCGAAGAATGGAGTTATCTGGTGTATAATAATTGCGGTGAAATAAATATTGATGAGCGATCCGATGTTACTTTATATTTTGCTTTTGCTGATTTTGGTAGCAATAAGAATCCAAGTTACTGTTGCGATTTATTAATGGATATTGTTGAGTTGATTCCAATAACTGATTAATTAAACCATTACAATGAAATTTAAGTTTACATATTGGAGCATAAAACATATTGGAGTAATGTGTCTTGCGCTAGCTGTCTCGAATGCGAGTGGACAGCTATCGCAGGACAGTGTAACACTTTCAGGTATTGATAAGTTAGGTATCATCCGGTCTACAGACACAGTACCTTTGTTAAGACAAAGTAGCGGGCTATCTTTTGCCAATCTATTACCCGGAGCTTCAGGTATTCATGTGACAGAGTCAGGAGTAATTGCTTCTGCACCACTATTAATGATGCGGGGTATTAATAGTATTAATCTTCAGTCTGCCCCTCTAATATTTGTAGATGGGTTACCTGTTAGATATAATCGTTCACAACGTCCTTTCCTTTCTACATATGAGCCTACAAGATTTGGTTTTTTAAATACTAATGATATTCAGGATATCGCTGTTATAAATAACCCAGAGCAGCTTGCTTTATTAGGAGGAAGAGGGGCGAACGGAGCTTTATATCTGGTGACAGAAAGGGGAGAGCTGGGAGGAACAAAGATCGACTTTACCGCTAGGGCTGGATATATGCGCAACAACTATAAGATTGAGCGTATGAATGCTCAAGAATTTAAATCTTATTTATGGGATTACATGTTAGAAAACGGGGCCACAGAGGCTCAGCTTACTGCAAATCCCATATTTGACCCTAGCATAGCTATGTATAATCAGAATACTGATTGGGTGAGAATGATTGAGCAACCAGCACGGTATAATGATTTTCATTTGAAGCTTAAGGGAGGTTTCGGCGAGGCTAATTATATGTTCAGTATAGGACATACCCTCAAGGGAGAGACGTTATTAGAATCAGATTTTAATCGCACTACTATGCGCTTTAATCTGGATTATAGGGTGTCGCAGCGTTTTGATATTACCAACAATTTGAGTTATGCTAATACAGGGTCGTCTTATCATGAACAAGGCTATAATTGGTCGATACATCCTTGGTATGCGGCAGCTACTAAAGCACCATTTATGGCACAATATGCATATAATAATGAAGGGTTGCGTACAAACCTCCTCGAAGATGTTGACATATTAGGGAAAAGTAATCCTTGGGCTTTGGTGAAAAATATGCGAAATAAAAATGAAGAAAATCGAGTAGATGGATCCATATCAGGGAAATATTTATTAACAAAGAATACCTTTTTAAATACAGGTCTTTCAGTAAGTTACTATAATATAAGTGAGAATCAATATCGTCCTGCCTTGGGTATTGTAGCAGACAAACACCGCATCAGGCAGAATGCTAATCGTAAGTCTAGTGAATTTACTTTAATATGGAACAGTTATCTACGTAAGTATGGTCAGATTGCTGATAATGTCAAATATGACGCGCAATTCGGAGCATGGATCGAACGGTACGAAGATAAATCGCTTTATGCAAGAAAGATTAATGCAGGTACGGATGATTATGAAACATTGGCGCAAGGTACAGTAGATAGTGCATCCAATTCTAAATTTATAACCAACCTTACGAGGTTCTATGCCGCTAGTAATTTTGATTTCTTCAACAGAGTTTCTTTATCTGCAAATATTGGGACAGATGGTTCTTCTAATTTCGGACGTAAGGGAAGATGGACGCTATATGGTGGTGCGGATTTGAAAGTAGATGTTTTGGATCGAAAAAGTGATCAACAATTAACAATACGCGCAGGCTGGGGACGAAGTGGTAACAGTGATGTGAGAGGATATTATCATTATGATTTGTATTATGCTGTTCGTTATTTTGGTTATGGGGGTGTATATCTTGGAAATATTGCCAATGAAGATATTATGCCCGAAATTACCACATCTTATAATGTAGGATTAAATATTGCGCTTTGGAAAAATCGATTCCACTTAGGGGTAGATTATTACAAGAAGAATACAAATAGTTTAATTACCTCTAAGAATTATCCTATTGAGTTAGGATTGGATCCACAGTTTGAAAATAATGGCAAAATTTCTTCTCAGGGATGGGAGTTTGACCTGTCTGCATTGGTAGTACAAAATAAACATTTTCAATGGCAGTTAACGGCTAATCTGGCAACATTAAAAAATGATGTACTTTCTTTAAGTAATGGAGATGCTATCCGTACTATAGATAATACCACTGGTATCGCAAGAGCCGGGGAGCGGATCGGCTCTTTCTACGGATACAAAGTGTTAGGTGTATTTCGAAGCATTGATGATGTAGATCTCAAAAAGTCTGACGGTACAAACTATCTACCTGGGGATTATATTATTGAAGACCTCAACAATGACGGTAAAATAAATGAGCAAGATAGACAGATAATAGGTAATCCATTGCCTAAGTATTTTGGAGGAGTTTTAAATGCATTTAAGTACAATAGATGGGGACTGGATATACTCTGGACCTATGCAATGGGTCATGATATTTATAATCGGTTTAAACAGCAAATGCATGTGATGAATGATTACTCAAATCAGTCTCCTGACGTCTCCCGCAGATGGCGCTCGGAGATGGAGCCTGGTAGTGGTTTGAGTAGAGCTGTTTACGGTGATCCCTCCAATAATGGTGCAATGTCTGATTTGTGGGTAGAAGACGGTAGTTATATGCGCTTGAAGAATGTTACACTTAATTACGATGTGCCCTTCAAGAGTCGTAAAACTATAAAGGGATTACAAGTGTATATAACAGGAGAAAATCTCGTTACTATCACATCTTATAGCGGAGCCGACCCTGAGGTGATTTCTTCAACCGATGTATTACTACGAGGAATTGATTTTGGAGGTACTCCTTTACCCAAGGCTGTAATATTAGGACTTAAATTATCTCTTTAATGAAAAACAATAAATATGAGTTTTATTATAAATAAAATGAGGCCTCAATGCGTAATCATATTGCTGCTTTTATTGATTTTAGGAGGGTGTTCGAGATTGTATGATGTGGATCCATATTCCATGATAAAGAATAAAGATTTTAATAGAAATCGAGACGACCTGAACGCAAGTGCAATGGGTATGTATGCTCCGCTTACACAGGAAGTCCATAAATTTTTGTTATGGGGTGATGCTAGAGCGGATATGGTTACAACAGGTCAAGCAGAGCCCGATCCATATATTAATGAGTTTGTAATTAATAATATCAGCGAGCAGAATCCTTATACCAATTATGCAGGTATTTATAAAACTATTGCACGTTGTAACCGCCAGATGGAGAAGGTTTATGATGTAGCTCGTCTAGATGATAAAATACTTGATAGGGATGCAGGTGCTTTTTATGCGGAAGCATTGCTGTTACGCTCTTATGCGTATTATCTATTATTGAGAAACTTTAAGACATTCCCTATTATACTTTCGGATTATGCGGAGGGAATTACTTATGTAAATGAGGCTGGTGACACTTTGCGTAGGAACCTGCGTAATATGGATTCTGATGAGATTAGAAAAAGTTTTTATTATCCTAAAAATAGAGATGAAGTGTGGCGCATGATTTATGATGATGTATTAACAGTTTTAGGTATGCTGCCTATCAATTATCAATGGAATAATTACTCCCTTCCGGCTCAAGAGCGATACGGGAGAGTGTCACAAGTGATGGCGGCTACTTTTGCTGCGGAACTGGCATTGTGGTTGGGAGAATATCAGGCTGCATCAGCCTTTGCTAACTCCCCAGTAAGAAACAATAATCACACATTAGGTTCTTCCGGTACATGGATTAACCAGTTTACGGGTTCGTATGCTTCGTTACATTCTATGTTTTTATTAGGTTATAGATATGATAATAGTTTTGAGACAAACCGTCTTCAGGAATTTACGAGCCCTTTTGCGTCATACGGTGGTAAATATTACCTGAAACCCAATATGCCTATTATGGATACTATTTTTTCTAAAGAAGGAAACGATATACGTACCAGCTTTAGTGTAAAGAATGTAGAGGGATATGATGTAATATGGAAATTTATAGGAACGAATAATGTGGCATCAATGCGGGAACCATACAGAAGTGATGCGAGTTGGAATTTTTATAGAAGTGCGGATGCGTATCTATATAAGGCTATTGCAGATCTCATGCTAAATGATTATGCTACGGCATTCAATTTTGTAAATATGCTACGCACTGCTAGAGGCTTGCCAGAGCTAAATATTGCTGAAACTGATTATACTAATAAGGAATATATGCTAGAACTGCTTTTTAAAGAAAGGGCTAGAGAATTTGCTTTTGAAGGAAGAAGGTGGTATGATTTAATGCTATGGTCAAAACTTTCGGAGAAGAACCAACTGGCTGCAGTTGTTCCACTAAAATATGAAGATGAGAATATGCAGGAGCAGGTAAGGGTAAAGCTTCTAAATGAAGATAACTGGTATATTCCTATTAATCCCACACTGTGGGAATAACATTTCAAATTTGAAATAAGTTCTATTTTAAAAATATTTCCGATGAATAAGCTTTTAATGTTTACTTCATGTGTTGTTGTGTTGCTAGTATTTACTACGTCCAGCTGCTATAAGGAACAACATTTTAAATTCCCAGGACCTTTTGAGGATACCGCATCGAAGGGGGGGATTGATTCTTTGCCCTTCCCGTTTGACGACAATAGGCAGGCCGGCGTTTGGTTAATGAAAGACGGTGCACCGTATTATGATAAGATATTATTTAAAGGATTTACAGACTATCGTCCCATGCATGATACTGTATCTTGGGTGCAGGAAAGTAATGCTATGCGATTAATTCCTCATCGGAACTATTACCCTTTAACCGACGCTGATCATCTGGGTGGAGATCCTAATAGTTTTAGATACAACTGGGTGTCTTCTAAATATTTTGTTCCAATTGGGGCAGGGAAGAGCTTCTACATGTATGTTAAATTCTCAGTGGGGACATTTAGCGGTACTGCAGCTGGATTGCTATTGGGAAGAAGTTGGGAAACAGGCGGTGATTTCTTGTTTGGCTTTGATGGCAATAGCAACGTCGCACCTACATTTTTTGTTGATCTTTATGGTAAAACAGGTATATCCGTCAATCCTGCTAACGGATGGCCTACAGTGAATGAAGTGATTGTTCCTGGCCTCCCTGCCGAATGGGAGGTGGTGATACATGATAATGTATTTTACACTAAGGTGAATGGAGTTCTGTGTTTTTATTTCAAAGTGCCAAGCGAAGCGCTTTACTATTTTACACCAGCCATTAGGCCATGGAGAAACTTTGTTGCTGTTCATGATTTCTATATAGAAAGTTCAGACATGTATACTGTTGAGTACGTGATGCATGAGTACGAGCAAGGGTATACACGTATTCAGCATCCTGCTTTAGCGAAAGCCCCGAACAATGATCTGTTATTGTTTGCAGAGGGGCGGAGTAATCCTGCATCTGCATACGAACGGGTAGCTCAACACACATTACCAGTAGGTAATACCGATATCATTATGAAACGCTCAGAAGATGGGGGGGATACATGGAGCGAGCAGATTAGTGTAGTTGTAGGAGATGGAACAGACAAAACTTATGGATTCCCTCAGGTAATTACAACCAATTCGGGCAAGATGATTTTGCATTATAGCGAACTATCGCCTTCTTTAAGCAATAATACTTACACTTATCCTCCTTCGGACCAGAAAAGAATGCAGATAGTCTCTACAGATAATGGTAGAACATGGTCGCAACCGGTAGATATTACTTCTAGTTTGCAGGATGAGGCCAGCGGTTATTTGAAAAGTACGTCAGGACATGGTATTGAATTAAAGTCTGCTGATTATCGTGATCGTCTGGTAATGCCAATAGTGTATGGTGATCGTATTGTTCGTGTTGCATTATCCGATGATGAGGGTAATACTTGGTATCAGAGCGATAAAGTAACAGGAGCGAACAATATTAATTCAGCTGCTGTTGTGGAGTTGTCTACAGGACAGCTGATGCTTATTTTATCGCATACGAATACCTCACCTCAAAGCAGATATATATCGTATAGTAATGATGGAGGACAAACCTGGTCTGCCGTAGTACCTGCCTCTACAGTGGGCATTAATACTGCAACTTACGGACATATGTATGACGGTGTTTTGGCCAAACATGATAATCAGATTTACTATGTTAGCCCCGTGGATAGAGAAAAAGATGCCCAAGTGTATAATGGTCCTACCTACGGAGTTTCGCCTACTCTGTTTGTAAGCAGTAATGACGGAAGTACTTTTCAGCGTATGGGGCCTTTATTTACCAAAATCGCATACAGAGATTATTTTGCTCCTGTAGGTAAAATGGATGCTGTTGTGAACAGTAACGGGAAACTGATTATAGTTACTGAAGGGGGGGTAGATTCTCCGCAGGAGGGGATTGTTATTTACCGGCAATAGTGTACTTTATGCTCCGGTCTAAATATATAACGGGATTATTAACGCTATACGGTCTCACAGCCTGCATGCTATGGCGTAGCGGTCTTCAAAATAAAAATGAGTATATAGCTCCGGCGTTAAACATTCAGATACAAGAAAATGTTAGTGGGGCAGCGATACACACAATACGTCTGTTTGATTACGAAGCAGATCATTATAACAGTTATCGCATCCCCTGCCTTATAAAGGCTACTAATGGTACACTCATTGCAATTGCCGAGGGGCGCAAGCATTCAGTGCATGATTACGGAGATATCGATGTAGTATATAAGTTATCGAAAGATAATGGCAATACATGGTCGGAGTTAAAAGTTATAGTTTCGGAAGGTGAAGGAACTTGGGGAAATCCTACTGCAGTAACAGATGAAGTGACAGGTCGTATTTGGCTGTTTCTTTCATGGAATGACGAGCATCATAGTCAGCGTGGGGGAAGCTATTTGGGCAAAACTTATCTTCCCATAAAAGAATGGGGGCAGCGGAGAGTTTTTGTTACCTATAGCGATGATCATGGAGAGAATTGGGCTGTTCCGATAGATATGACTGCTTCGCTATTACCTGAAAAATACAGTTGGGATGCGATGGGACCCGGTATCGGTATTCAGGTGAAGAAGGGAGATATAGCTGGTAGGTTAATTATTCCAGCTGGAGGACGTAATATTTATAGTGATGATCACGGTTTGACTTGGAAGTATCAGTTGTTACCCCGAGGAACATTTGAAGGCACTGTAGTAGAACTTTCTGATGGTTTGTTGATGAGAAATGATCGCCCATTAGGAACTGAGTGGAATAAAAGTCATACACGTTTTATTGCGAGGGGAACTATAGAATCTGGATTTACTGATTTTACGGGAGATCCTAATTTGCCAGATCCTCGTTGTCAGGGTTCAATCTTGAGATATTCTTTTGTCCCCAATATTATACTTTTTTTAAATTCTTCAAACAGTGGTATAGATAAAGTAGGAAATCGATGTATGATGACTGTGCGATTAAGTGAAGATGATGGTACGACATGGAAATATTCAAAGTTATTATACCCGACTTTAGATAGAAGTCTTTTGTGCACTGATTCAGTTGTTTATGGTGGGTATTCATCGTTGATGAATTTAACAGATGGAAAGGTCGGTGCTCTTACTGAAGTGTATTATTATCCCAATAAAAAGATTGCTCATCGAAGATTTGCTATAGATTTCCATAAGTTTGATATCGATTGGATAAAACAGAAATAATAATGATAATATCTGCCTTATTTAAAGAAAGGTTCAATCATTCTGATTGCTTCATTCTTTGGGGTATAGTAAGGAGGTTCTCTGTGATCATCTACTGTATGTTTCATGCTGGATTGCTATCTGCACAAGATGATTTTTTTGAGAGGAAATATAATGTATTGTTTATAGTTGCTGATGATATGCGTCCTACTTTAGGATGCTATGGTGATGAGAGAGCCATAACGCCTTATATAGATAATTTGGCGAGAAGAAGCATTGTATTTAAAAATGCTTATTGTCAGCAGGCAGTATGTAATCCTTCTCGTGCATCTGTTTTGACAGGATTAAGGCCTGATGAAAATGGTGTTACAGACTTGGTGACTCATTTTCGCCAGAAAATACCTGATGTGGTAACACTACCCCAGGCTTTCAAAAATGCAGGTTATACATCAATAGGAATTGGTAAAGTTTTTCATGGATCAAAACGTACTCTGGATTCAGTGTCATGGTCCGTTCCCTCCTTGGTGCAAAGTTTTACCAAGCAGGATGAATATTATCTTCCTGAAAATCGCAAGGGAAATGCTAAGGCGGCATCGTATGAATTTGTGGCAGAGCAAGATGATGATTATCCCGATGGCAAGATCGCTAATGCGGCTATTACTGCTTTGCAGCAATTCAGGGAATCCGGTGAGTCATTTTTTATGGCGGTAGGATTTAATAAGCCGCATCTTCCTTTCTGTGCACCTAGAAAATATTGGAATATGTATGAAGGCTCCGATTTTTCTAAGATGTCGCATAAATTTAAACCTTTAGGTGCTCCCGACATTGCATTTCATCAATGGCAGGAACTTCGAGGCTATTCCGATATTCCTAAAGATGGTGCTATTCCTTCTCAAAAGGAACAAGAATTATGGAGAGGATATTATGCTTGTGTTAGTTATGTAGATACTCAGATAGGCAGAGTTTTAAGTGAACTAGAACGATTAGACATGAGTGAAAACACCATTATTGTATTTTGGGGGGATCATGGGTATCACTTAGGTGAACAGGGTTTATGGTGTAAATCCACCAACTATGAGTTAGATACACGTATACCTCTTCTTATATCAGTTCCCGATATAACCGACAAGGGAAGTCATACTTCTGCAATTGTGGAGGCATTGGACATATATCCTACTCTGTTAGAATTATGTGGTTTAAAATCCCATCATAGACTAAGTGGAAAAAGTCTGACTCCTCTATTGGAGAATCCAAATTGTAGATGGGAGGGAGTCGCGTTTAGCCAGTTTTGTAGACCCTATGAAGCAATAACTAAACAACATCCCACACATATGGGATATACGGTACGCATTCCAGGTTGGCGCTATGTAGCATGGTATGATTTGAATACTGGGTCGGTAGTAAATACAGAGTTATATAATTTAAAGAAGGGGAATATTGAATTGCATAATCTTTCCGGGGATAAAAGGTATAAGAAAGTTGAGCAAAAACTCCATTCATTGATTGACGCATACTACAGTAAAAGATAATCTATATTATGATTAGAAAATTGATAAATCGAATTAATATTTATGTTCTGTTGATGGTACTGAGTTTTTTCTATTCAAAAACTGTATCTGCATCAGCTACTTTGGAAGTGGTTTCGGATAGTGTTGTAGTATTTGCACCTGAGGATGGTAAATATGCATCAATGCGAATCCCCGCGATTGTAGTAACGCAGAAAGGTAGCCTACTCGCCTTTGGTGTGGGAAGAATCAATAGTGGTAGTGATTGGGCTGACATGGATTTATTATTGCGAAGAAGTGAGGATGGAGGAAAAACTTGGGGCCCCATTCAGGTGGTTGCACCACGTGCCGGAGGAAAGCCTACAGATAATCCGGTTCCTATTGTAGGTAAAGACGGAATAATTCACTTATTATATCAGCGGGATTATGCGTATGCTTACTACATTAGATCGGAGGATGACGGTCTTACATGGTCTGTACCGATGAATATAACCGCTACATTTTTATCATTTAAAAAAGAATATAACTGGAAGGTACTAGCACCAGGCCCCGGACATGGTATTCAGCTAAAGAATGGAAGATTGCTAGTGCCGGTATGGCTTGCGGATTCGGATAAACTATTGCCTCATCGTAGTCATCGTCCTTCTCGTATTGCTACAATTTATAGTGATGATAATGGTAAGACTTGGAAGGCAGGGGCTTTAATTCCCGATGTGCCGGGTTTTAAAAATCCTAGCGAGACGATGGCTGTAGAGCTTGCTGATGGTACAGTGATGTTAAGTATCAGAAATGAATCTGATAAAAGGAGACGTGGAGTTGCTTTTAGTAAGACTGGTATTGCCGGATGGTCTCACCCTGAATATGTAGAAGATCTTTTTGAGCCTATTTGTATGGGGGCTATACTAAAAGCACATTACAGGGGGAAGGATATCCTGTTATTCTCGAATCCGGACAGTAAACATATCGAAAAACACCCTCGACAAAATCTTACTATCAAGGTAAGTTATGATATGGGGAAGACTTGGCCGGTCCAAAAAGTGTTACAGGAAGGTTCGGCAGGCTATTCCGATATCGTGGTAAAGGACAATATCCTTTATTGTCTCTTTGAAACAAAAGCTGGTAAAGGCTTGGCGCTGGTATTAAAAAAGATTTCGTTAGAGGAACTGTTGAAATAGATGCTTCGCTATTTCAACCGTCTGATTTTTATATTTCGAAACGAGGCTTCATCACCGTGATGTTGTAGAAGGATATACCCCCATTCCGATTCTCCGTATTGAATAGGGCTGTTTTCGTACTCACGAAATTTTGTTGCAGCAACCTTCTTTCTGAAATCTTCACTGCCTCTGGTGTAGGATACAATTTTTTTGCCATTTAGCCAGTGTTCAACATTCTGACCTTTAACGATTATTTTAATACGATTCCAGTCCTGACACTTCCAGTTTTTATCTTTCGGATTAGGTGCATATAGTAGGTATGCAGCACCCGTACTACTTGTTGGATTTTTATTGTCGGTAACCCAATTGTGTTTACAGTCATCAATTAATTGATATTCCGGACCATTGAGAATTGTATTGCCTTTTTCATTTTTGAGAGGGGCTACTATATATTTAATACCGCTATTTGCTGAATCAGTAAGTTTTACTTCCAATTCCAGTTCAAAATTGGAAAACATTTCTCTTGTTATAATGTCTTTCCTTTTTGCTTTGGCAATACTTTTTAGAAGTTTGTCGCTTATAGTCCAGCTTTCGGTGGGGAAACTATCACCATCAATACTTCTCCATCTAATATTCGGATTATTGCCATTGAAAAGAACTTCCCAACCGTTTTTGTCTATCGGAGATGTATAATTTTTGCCGATAATGTATTCTTTTTGAACAGATGGATATCCTTGTAGTTGTAACATCCCATTAGCAAAACGTCTTCCAAGTTCAGCAGCAGATGGGCTATCGAAGTGTGTGCCGTCACCTCCGTGCCATAAGCCTTCTGATGATACTAGAATGGTGTTTTTTACTTTTGAAGAAAGCTCGGGCAAAACATTATTGATGTATTCATAATTGCTTTTGTAGTGTGCCAGTTGGCCAACTACAATCGGTAATTTCGGGTCACCGCATTCTTTTCTCAATCGTTGTATCAGGGCGGTTAAGCGATCTATATAAACGGATGCATTTTTTTCTTTGCTGTCGGCCTCCCCTTGGTGCCACAAGATTCCTTTAATGGGACCGTATTTCATAGCTTCCTTTATTCTAGCAAGCGCATCGTCATAAGGATGGGTTTTGGTGGCTTCATCATAGGCCCCTGGTTCCCACCTGCTAATTGCAGTACCCCCAACTGCGCAGGGAACCAATCCAATAGTTACATCTTTGTTAGCTTCAGCCATTGCAATACCAAAGCTCAAGCCGGGGCCTACACCTGCAACTTTGGGCTTATCGAAGTGTAGCGGATGTTTTGATATTTCCCATTTATTTTCTTTAGAGAGCATGAAGACTCTTTCATGTTGAATTTTTTCGTATTGGGGTGTGATTTTTCCCCTTCCGGCCATATTAGATTGACCGAGTAATATATATATGTGAAAATTTTTGTCGAATTTCTGTGCAACAAGAAATAGGGGAAATAGCAGTGCTATCGCTGTGCTTAATAAGATGCTTGTTTTAATAGGTATGATAGTGCAATGAATTTGCATTGTAATGACGTTTTATGTTATGCTATAGGAATTAAGATCCTGGTTAAGAATAAAGGTTTAATGATGCTGGCTTTAATTAATTGGTTGGATCCATTACATATAAAAAGTTGGGACGGCTTCTTTCCTGAGTACCATTATTATCTATCTTAGGTGTAATTAATTGATCGTACACCACTGTTGATACACTACCTCCTCCGTCTAACATATAGGCAAATTTTACATTAAGCGATCTTAGAATTCTTACTACATCTTCGGCGGTCATACCTTCTCCTTCAAATCCCCTTCCTCCACAACTTAAGAATAAAATATCTTTATTATCGAACTGGGCTATTACTTGTCTAGGATGCTTCACCTTATAGTTTTCTCTTATTTGCATCGCCTTTTCTGATGCCCGTTGATAATTTTCTATGAGTGGACCGAATGCTGTGAGTGCGTAAACGCTACCATCGTTGAGGATCTCCTTAGCTTTAGTTCCAGGAGGATATACTTTTAGTTCATTGTCTGCTTTGATTCCTAGAATATATGCATTGGATGGCGCTTCTTGTACAATAGCACCTTGAACAATTTGTGTACCCTGAGGTTTCTTGATTCCGTTGACTTCACGTTGTGTGGAAGCATTGAAGGCCAGGGCACTCCCTTTCCTGATGGCAAATTGTCTAACTGTTTCACCTTTGTCTTGATTGGTAAGTTCCAGTTGTAGTTTTACGGGATTCCCAAATCTGTCTTTAGGTTTTATTCTGGTAAGATAATAATAGGTATTAGAGGGCTGATCGAAATATTTGCTGATGTAATAAAAGCTATTACCCTTGCATGCCGAGCAACTTATTTTGTATAAACTATTGTTGTCAGGATAAACTACATACAAATTTCCAAGACTATCGGTAGTGATATCTGCAGCGATATGGTTTAATACTTCTTGGCTTACAGATGTGTTATCCCCGCTTGGGATAGCGTTGTTACTAATGGAAGAGACTGTTCTCGTTCCGTTAGCTATTTTACGGATGAAGATTTTTTGGCTATTAGAGTTTGCCTGTGTAATATAAATGTTATTGGCGTAGTCGACCTCTACCCGATAAGGTGAAGCGATAGCAGCAGCATCTGCATTACCGTCTTTAGTTTGGTTAGAACCCGATCCTGCAATTGTTGTAACCATTCCATCAGTTGTAATTTGACGAACACGATGGTTCAAAAGATCCGCAACAACAATATTGCCATTTTGATCGACTGACAAACCTGTGGGATGATTAAAACTTGCTTTTATTCCCTTGTCATCTTTATAGCCAGGAAAGGGAGTGCCCGCAAGTGTACTTACAGCTCCTGATGAATTGATCTTTCGAATACAGTGATTGTAGGTATCTGCAACAATTATATTACCGGAAGTATCAATCGTTACATCATATGGTGTATTAAATTGTGCAGCAACGGATGAGCCGTCCTTATATCCTGCAATTCCATTGCCTGCAATAGTGCTCACCTCACCCTGAGAAGTGATTTTTCGTATACGATGATTATTTTTGTCTGCAACAATTATATTGCCATCCTTGTCTATTGCAAGCCCTGTAGGTTCATTGAACTGAGCTTTGGATCCATCGCCATCCGTAAATCCAGCCACACCCGTTCCTGCGATCGTTATAACTTTGCCTGAAGGGGTAACTTTTCTTATAGCATGATTGAGTCTGTCTGCAATTACAATATCTCCGTGAAGATCTATTGCTATCGCTCCCATCTGTCTGAATGTAGCTTTTGTAATTATATTGTCTTTAAATCCTACGTTAGCTTCGGTGAGTTTTTGAAATTTGTAGGATTGGGCAAGTCCAGCATTCCCTATAAGTATTAAACTAAAGCATAAAACCTTGAATCTGCAGAATGAATTACGAATCATTATCTACCCATTTCTATATTAAGGAATTGTGATCTCAATCTCTTTCACTACGCTAGCCTCGCTATGACTGGTAATATTGGTGGCTACGAAGGTAGCTTTATAAGTTCCCGGTTTATCGTAGACATAAGTATAATTGGACAGTGCCGGATCTATTCGGTTCTTGATGCCTACAGGTCTATCCGGGCCTAGGTTGATTTCATTGTCAACAACAATGGGAGGTGCTATAGCCCAATCTCCAGCTGTAAAGGGACGGTTTGCTGCAAGCACATTTGCCCTGAAGCGCAAGCGTGAGGTAGTGCTCGTCGATCGCGGGGTTCTGCTCGGGTCAGAAGCATCATCAGGGCCGAAGTGATACAAGGGGAAAGCTGCTACTCTTTGGTTATATATTATTTCTGAGCCCAATAATGTTTCAACGGATATTTTAAACTCATGAATATCCCAGGTAGTATAAGCGGCTGAAGCGCTTCGAGGATACGTAATATATTTAAATCCTATATACAGAGGCTGTCCTGGTACCAATAAATCAGAGATATCGGCTGAAGTGAGTGTACGGGTTGTGAAATCCTTTGCCATTGGTATGTTGAAACGATCTGTGATGTCGATCCATCCTTCTCCCTCTTCTGTTACGGTTCCATCAAAATTTGTAGTGGCCATAACAAATAACTGTTTCCAAGTAGGATCCGTTCCGTCTCCCATATCAGCAACATATTCGAAGGAAACATTAACAGCATCGATGCCTATAATACGTCCGTCTTTATATGCATATTCTTTTAATGGTTCTCCGGAGAAGAAGGAAATGACATCTGCATTTCCTTCAAATTGGAATACAACTTCTTTTATAGGATTTCCAAAGTTGTCTTGCGCATCTTGTACAGTATATCCTTTAATGTTAAAATCGGGTGTACCCACAATTAAATCTTTCTTGGTGTTGCATGACCCAAGTAGGATAATACAGATGATTAACCCGTTTATGAAGCACTTTTTTTGTAATCGATCGGGTAGGAGTACCATAGGAGCGTGGCAAAATGTTTGTGAAACAAACTGAACAATTTTAGCTATATGTTTTTTCATTTTTTATCGATTTTAGGGTTAATTACCATCCTGGATTTTGAACCAGTTTTCGGTTTAACATCATTTCATGTGTAGGTATAGGAAGTAATTTATGACGATCGCTAATCATGCCTAACGCTGTAGCAACATTTCTCGCCTGAGTAGATGGAGTTGAGGGGGTAGTTGAAGTAAGATAAAGATTAGATAAAGCTTTCATGGATGATATATAAATTCCCCATCTGATTAAATCGTACTTGCGTAAGCACTCAAATGCAAGTTCTCTGGAGCGTTCATCTTGTATCGCTTCTAGGAATGATAATTTATCTGATTTTTCATCATTTGTTAAATCGCTGACAGGGTTAGGTACTTGCAAATCTGCTTCTGAAAAGGGAAAGCCAAAACCTCTTCTCCGTACCATATTGAAATACTTTATGGCTTCAGGTGTAGGACCCCCGTTTACCTCATTATCAGCTTCGGCAAACATGAGTAGTACATCGGAATATCTTAATAGAGGGAAGTTGATAGGAGTATATCCTACTGATTTCGGGAAGAATACTTCTTTTTCTCTTCTGTATTTTCCGGCATATCTAGTCCAGATTTGAGTTGCCGCAAAATATTCTCTATTAGTGGATTCTGTAGGATTAAATCTATACGGAGCAATGGTCCAATCTCTTCGTAAATCCCCGGGTTTGTATAAATTATAGAGTCTACCTGATGCCCAAATATTACCATTGCTTCTACCAATAGAATCGTTATCAGAGACAATACCGATATAATTCCCCAACATGCCGGCTTGTCTGGGACGGTCGGTACGGTTACCATAAAATTCTACCTCCCAGATGGATTCTTTAATATCGTAAGCATCGGCAGCAAGTTTTACAAAAACATCTTCAAATGAAGGGTTTAATGCATGCTCTCCCGATTGAATTACTTTATAAGCCCAATCTCTGGCATTTTTGTATTTGCTGTGGTCTTTAAGAGGTTCTCCGGCCCAATACAAATAAACACGTGCTAATATTCCTGCAACTGCAGATTTATTGACTCTTCCTCCAAACCCTACTTCGGTAGCGCTTTCTACTAGATCATAGGCTCTTTCCATATCTTCGGTAATTTGCTGATATACGATGTGGGAGGGAGTGCGTTCCATATCGGTGTTATAGGGTGTAGTGGAGGACGTTAATTTTAACGGCACATCACCGTAATTAGATACTAGCAAAAAGTAGTAGTAAGCTCTCAGAAATAGCGTTTCACCTCTTACGATTTCTCTTTTTCTATCGTCCATATCGGCGTCATCCAGTTTCTCCAATAATACATTTGCTAGATTGATACCTTCATATAATGCTCTCCATAAGTTGGCAACATGTGGCGCGCTGGGATTGTACATAAACTGTCCGGGTAGTGCAGATTCCGGACCTTTTCTATAGAATCCATCGTCACCTTCGGTACCCATAAATGTAAAATAGGCTGAGGCATACAGTGGAGCACCATCTCGCGTGTCTGATAGCTTATTGTAGACACCAACGAGTGCCGTATGAATCTGGCTTTCGTTTTGGTAGAAGAATTCCGGTGATAGGAAATCTTCAGGTTCTGTGTCTAAGAAGCTAGAGCAGGAAGCTCCTAGAGTGAGACACAGTATTGCTAATAAGGTCTTAATCTTTTCCATAGTGACTCTATATTGAAGTTATTTTATTTAATTTTTAAAAGTTTGCTTTAAGGCCAAATACAAGTGTTCTTGGATGAGGATATGCCGAGAAATCAAATCCTGGAGTAAGTACCGAATTGTGTACAGATACTTCAGGATCCAATCCCGAATATTTGGTCCATGTATACAGATTTTGAGCTGCTACACTTAAGCTTAGACCTTTGATCTTCATTCTTCTTAACAGTGAAGTAGGAAGTGTATATGACAGAGACACTGTTTTCAGTCTTAGATATGAACCGTCTTCAATGGTTCTAGATGAAATTACTTGTGGTCCTCCACCCCCTGCTCTGTGAATCGTGTTGCTCGGGTTGTCGGGTGTCCATCGATCGGCCCAGCTTGCAAACTGGTTAACGTGGTGAATGTTGGTAATGTTTCCTTCGAAAATAAGACGATTGGCATTCATTAAGTGGTTTCCATACGACCACTGGAAGAAAACATTTAAGTCAAAACCTTTGTAGCTAAAGTTATTGCTAAATCCTCCTATGTGGATAGGGAGACCTCGACCAATGATAGTTTTATCGTTAGCATCTACTACTCCGTCTCCATTAAGGTCTTTATACTTGATATCTCCGGGCTTTATAGATTCCCTTGTGTCTCCGTTAGTAGGCACTTCTGGTTTTAATACATATACGCCAGGAGCAACTTCGTTAAAATCGCTATATTGATACACCCCGTCCCAGATAAGCCCATAGAACATGGCTGCAGGTTTGCCTACTTCTGCAATGTAAATAGGTTCCTGTGCGATGCGGCTTACGAAGGAGGTGATTCTTGAAGTAAGATTTTCTTGATTATCGGAGAGTGCCATGATTTTGTTCTTGTTGAAGCTTATATTGAAGTTGCTCTGCCAGGTAAAGTCTTTAGTCTGAATATTTACAGTATTTAAAGTAAACTCCAGACCTTCATTGCGCACTTTTCCTATGTTTTTGTACGAATTGCTAAATCCTGTACTATAAGGCAACTCGGCATTTAGCAAGAGGTCGTAAGTGGTTTTTCTATACCAATCGAATACGAAGCTGATGCGATCTTTAAATAGGTTAAGGTCATACCCAACGTCGAACTGCGCAGTACTTTCCCATTTGAGGTTGGGGTTGCTGAGTCTTGCTATCCCTAATCCATAATACCGAACATTGTTGAAAGAGTAGCTTCCTAAGTCATCCCATTCGGCGGCAGGTAAGTATGCAAAATCGCTCACGCGGTTATTACCGGTTACCCCATAGCTGATTCTCAGCTTGGCTGCAGTAATAGCTTCAACATTTTTTAAGAATTTTTCATCCTTCATGCGCCATGCAAATGCTGCAGAAGGAAAATATCCCCATCGGTTCGGACGAGCGAACTTAGATGACCCGTCAGCCCTCATGGTAGCGGTTAGCAGGTATCTTGATTTGAAACTATAATTAAGTCTGGTAAATAAAGATTGTAACCTGTTTTCACTTGCTCCTGTGTAGGTTTCCAAAGGTGTACCTTGTGATAGCCCATTAATTCCTAGCTCTTCGTTAGGAACTTGTATGGCAGAGAATCCGTCAGATGTGGTACGAACACTTTGAAGTGTCATACCTCCCATTACTTCCAGTCGGTGAGATTTGTTGAATCTTTTGGTATAAGTTAATGTATTTTCATTAAGCCATTCGTATCGTTGAGAGTTTCTGATAGAACCATTCACTCCATTGATGTTATTAGGGCGTAAGCTAACGGGAGCTCCCTTTATTGTTTTACTGTTATAGAATTCATCATTACGTGTCATAACTCCGTTCATACCTCCCGTAACCTTCAGTACTAAGTTTTTGGCTAGTTCATATGTTGCATACGCATTAGCAAGTAGGTTGTGGGTTTTTCTCCTGCGCAGTGTTTCTCTTGCTGAGATGATAGGATTGATACGAAAATCTCCGGCCTCAGCCTCGGCTTCTGAATCTATGATATCGTCAATTAAATCATCGTTATAATCAGGAAGTCCTTCTCTTCCTGTAACGGGTCTATATCCCCAAACGGAATACAGTAAATAGCCGCTTATAGTAGTATTAGATGTGGCACTGGTTCTACCCAGTATCTGTCCATAAGCTAGTTGATAGCTATAGTTTACATTTATACCTACTTTGAATTTTTTGCTTATAGTTTGATCAAGCGAGATCCTTGATTGATAGCGTTTAAAGCCGGTATTAATGACAATACCGTCTTGGTCATACACAGAACCGGAAATAGAGTATTTGGTATCTCTGTTACCACCTCTAAGTGATAAGTTATAAATCTGTGTAACACCTTTCTTAAATAATTGGTCTTGCCAATCGATACCTTTGATGTTTTTGTAAGATTCTAATGTTTTTCCTTGAGGATCGTAATTGGGGTGATCGGTAGGCAGGTCTCCGGGGGTATAAGAACTTACAGCATCCTGCCCATATCGTTCAATCTCATATTTAACGAACTCGTACGCACTCAACATGGGCATTTTTTTGGTTATTTGTTGTGGGCCCACCGAAGCAGATAGCGCAAGGGTGGGGGCTCCTGATTTGCCCTTTTTGGTTTCAATAACCACAACTCCATTTGCGGCGCGTGATCCATAGATGGCGGTTGCAGAGGCATCTTTTAAAATCGTGATAGATTCAATGTCTTCTGGATTGATGCCGGCCGTTTGCGGACTTTCCATCGGAAAACCGTCAATAACATATAATGGAGCCGTACTTTGTGTTAAAGAGTTAGCCCCTCTGATTACGATGTTCATTCCCTGACCGGGTTGGCCGTCTTCTGCTGCGGATACCTGAACCCCTGCAACTCTTCCCGCTAAGGCTTGATCAAAAGATGCTACGGGAGCTTTAGTAAGATCATTTACGTTTACTTCTCCTACAGCTCCTGTTAGATCACCTCTTTTTACAGTTCCATAGCCGATGACGACTACCTCATCTAGGGATGAGCTTTCTTTAATAAGTGTAATCTGAATATTGGTATTATTGTCAACTTTGAGTTCCTGAGACAGATAGCCTACTGCACTAAATACTAAAATCGTCTCTTTGTCTTTAACCTGAATTGAGAATCTTCCATTGTTATCTGTAACAACTCCGGTGGCGGTTCCTTTTATCGTAACTGAAACTCCGGCTAATGGATTACCTTCTTGATCAATAACTATCCCCTTTACTAATATATTTTGTTGTAAAGCCAAATGGGAAGCGATAAGAGGATAAGAAGGAGAGAGCATTGCGTGAGCTTTGCCAGTAGTGCCCAATGCTATAATAATACCCATGCAGATTTTTAGATGGATGAATTGCTGTTTCCCGACAGCATTTTTGATGCAATAGCGGGTAAGGCCTTGTTGGAGTGTGTTAAGGATCTTCATCTTTATGATGTTAAGTTTATGATGTAAATAGAGTGCTTTTTAAAAGATACTTTTGAATGAATGCTTCGTAGTTAGTCAAATACTATCGATACAATCTCCCCTAATCTGATTTTCATTTGGAACTATGTTTATTCTAGCGCACATTGGTCCCCGCCAAAATCTCTCAGTAAAATTTATAGGTCCTTCTCTTTAGCTAAAGATCTTATGGTGAATATGGCAATGACAATCATTAAGCAAGTCCTTTACTTTCTCTCTCAGCTTTCCGTTAACGTACACAGGTTTGACGCAAAATAAATTCCGTTTACGTACACGGAATATTGTCCTAAAAAAATTCTATCCAAATATATTTATTTTTCATTAAAATCAAAAATATCTGTTAAGAAAAAATCAATGCTTTCTTTTCTAGTTGGTTTTCAATTTAATATGTCCGTCTTGAGATATTATTTGAGAATAGTTAGTAAAACATTTTAGAATGTTTTAAAAATTATATTTATATTCGTGTACGTACACATTTTGTCTATTGCCATTTCTTTTTATGCAAACCATTGATTATATCAGCATCGTAGGTTTTATTGTCCTCCTTGTTTCTGTAGGAGTTTACGGATATACACGGGTAGGGTCTTCTTCTGATTTTTTTACGGCAGGAGGAAAGCTTCCCTGGTGGTTAACGGGAGTTTCGCATCATGTGTCGGGATATAGCGGAGCTGTTTTTGTTGCTTATGCTTCTATTGCTTACACACATGGTTTTGTGGTGTACGTATGGTGGGCCATGACTATTGCAATAGGAATGTTGTTTACTGTGTTTTTCATTGCTCCGCGATGGGCGCGCTTAAGAGAAAAATTTGGAGTGCAGTCTCCCACTGAATATCTGGCTACCCGTTATGGTATACCCGCACAACAATTAATTGCCTGGACGGGAGTTATTATTAAGATATTTGATGTAGCTGCCAAATGGGCGGCCATAGGCATTTTGTTGAATGCATTTACCGGATTGAGTATAACTGCAGGCATTGCATTATCTGGATGTGTAACGCTGATTTATGTTGTGCTAGGCGGTGTTTGGGCGGATGTAGTGAATGATTTTCTATCTTTTATTATTCAGTTGGCATCGGGCATCATCATGATGGTATTAGTGTTGAGAGAATTAGGAGACGGTGTCGGTGGCTTTTTTACATTATGGGATCGCTTGCCTGCCGAGAATTCGCAGATTTTTAGAGAGCCTTATACCTTCTGGTTTGTATTGGCAATACTTTCCATCAACACATTAACGTACAGTGGGGGACTTTGGAGTTTGGCCATGCGCTTTATTTCTTCTCCTACAGGGAAGGAGGCTAAAAAAGCGGCATTGTTGTCATCGGCATTATACCTCATTTGGCCTTTAATATTATTCTTCCCGATGTTTGCATCGCCTATTTTTTTCCCAAATCTGGAGAATACCGAAAAAGCTTACTCCGTGATGGCACTTAAGTTCTTGCCACCAGGCCTTTTAGGGTTGATGTTTGTCTCGCTTTTTTCCACAACATTGACCATGACGGCAGGCGACTCTAATACGATTGCTTCTGTTATTACTAGAGATATTTTACCTACGATTAATAAACGTGTTAGAAATTTTGACCGCAAGAAGCTTTTGATGTTGGCTCGGCTTACCACTTTTACTTTTGTATTATTTACGGTAATTCTTGCATTTTACGCTGAGTCATTCGGTGGAGTAATCGGATTAATACTAAGCTGGTTTGCCGCTCTTACAGGCCCAATCAGTATTCCGATGATTCTTGGATTATTGCCTTGGTTTAAACATAGTAACGGAACGGCAGTGTGGCTCTCTATTGCTTTAGGATTGCTTACATTTATTATAATGAAGTTTTGTTCGAACGTGCCATTGGCGCTGGAAATTTCTGGTCCTATCATTACATCTTTTATTGTGTATGCAGGATGCGGATTGCTTACTAAAAAGCGCGTTTCGGAGAAGGTGGATCATCTGCTTGACGGCCTCAATAAAGATTAAAGTTGCAAAATAAAAGTTTAAACCATAAATATTTATTGAGATGAAAATTTTTCAAAGCCGGCGTCAGTTTATAAAAACATCTGCTTTCATGGGAATAGGGGTGTCATTAGGGACATCCGTCTTTGGAAAAAGCAGTGTGTTTTCTGTAATACCACAAGCGGGTAAGCGAGTTGGTATTATCGGTTTGGATACTTCTCATAGTATTGCTTTTACAAAATCTTTAAACGCCGAGCAGCCCAAACCTGAATTTAGAGGATATAGAGTAGTAGCGGCTTATCCGCAGGGCAGTAAGGATATTCAATCTTCAGTATCAAGAGTTCCGGAGTATACTGAAACCGTAAAAAAGTATGGAGTAGAAATCGTGAACTCCATATCCGAGTTGTTAAGTAAAGTAGATGTGGTTTTGCTCGAAAGTAATGACGGTCGGGTGCATCTGGAGCAGGCCATTCAGGTATTTAAAGCTAAGAAACCTGTTTTTATTGATAAGCCTATAGCGGCATCTTATCGTGATGCGAAAAAGATTTTTGAGCTCGCCGCTCAATACAACGTGCCAGTTTTTTCTAGCTCTTCTTTGCGCTATTTAAGCGGTGTTCAGGAAATTCTCAATACTGGAAAAATAGGACGAGTGTTAGGTGCTGATACTTACAGTCCGGCTCATTTGGAAAGTACGCATCCCGATTTGTTTTGGTATGGTATTCATGGTGTAGAAATTTTATTTGCTTTAATGGGAATAGGATGCGAAAGCGTTGTTCGCGTTCATGCCCAGGATGCCGATATCGCTGTAGGAAGATGGAAGGATGGGCGGTTGGGAACTTTCAGAGGTTTTCGAAAAGGAAAGAGTGATTATGGTGGTATTGCATTTGGCGAAAAGGGCAACATGACTTTAGGGCGTTATGGAGGATATGACCCGTTGCTTGTAAAAATTGTTGAGTTCTTCGATACCCGTGTGGCGCCTTTCGATTATCGGCAAACTCTAGAAATCTGCGCTTTTATGGAAGCGGCGGATTTGAGTAAAAAACAAAATGGTCGTGAAGTAAAACTTTCTGAAATTACCGGATAACAATTATAAAATTTAGAGCAATGAAAACATCTCGTAGGGAATTTATTAAAAAGCTTTCGTTAAGTACTGCGGCAGTTTCAATAGGTGGCGTACTGCCCGGTTTTAGTGCCAAAAGTTATCGCAATATAGTAGGTGCTAATGAGCGCTTTCATATTGCAGTAATGGGCGTAAATTCGCGCGGACAAGTATTGGCCAATAATTTTGCTATGCAACCCAATGCGGTGGTAACCTATATCTGCGATGTAGACCGTAGGGCTATTGATAAATGTTTTGCTACCGTAACAGAAAGACAATCGGAGACACCCAAGAAAGAGAAAGATTTTAGAAAAGCTTTAGAAGATAAGCAGGTAGATGCTTTAGTTATCGCAGCTCCCGATCACTGGCATGCTCCTGCTACCGTCATGGCATTAAAAGCAGGAAAACATGTTTATGTAGAAAAACCCTGCAGTCATAATCCTCGCGAAGGAGAGCTATTGATAGAGGCTGTTAAGAAATATAAACATGTAGTACAAATTGGTAATCAGAGAAGGTCTTGGCCTAATGTAGTAGAAGCTATTAAAGCTTTGCATAATGGGGTAATTGGTAGGGTGTATTTTGCAAGAACTTGGTACACCAATAACCGTCCCTCCATTGGTATAGGTAAGCAAATTGCTGTACCAGACTGGCTCGATTATGAGCTCTGGCAGGGGCCGGCCCCGAGACGTCCTTACAAGGATAATATTCTTCATTATAACTGGCACTGGTTTTGGCATTGGGGTACCGGCGAAGCATTGAACAATGGTACCCATTTTGTGGATCTGGCTCGATGGGGTTTGCAAGCTGATTATCCTACAAAGGTTACTTCTGTAGGTGGTAGATATCGTTATAAAGATGATTGGGAAACACCTGATACGCAAACTATTGGAATAGAATTCGGAAATGGTTGTTCCATTACTTGGGAAGGAAGAAGCTGCAATGGTGCGCCTAGCGAAGGTGCTGCTGTAGGAGTGATCTTTTACGGAGAACAGGGGTCTTTGCAAATAGGAAGTGGAAATACTTATAAGATATATGACTTGAAAGGGAAGTTGATTAAAGAGGCAAAAAATGACATTAAGGTAGATGCGAGAAGCCTAAGCAACCCTTCTCAGAACTTGGATGCTATTCATATCCAAAACTTTTTTAGTGCAATTAAAGATAATACACCATTAAACTCTGATATTGTTGAAGGACACAAAAGTACTTTGTTGGTACAGCTGGGAAATATTGCACAAAGAACAACAGGAGCTTTGGATATAGATGCTTCAACAGGAAGAATTTTAAGAAATGAAAAGGCTATGAAGCTGTGGTCCCGCGAATATGAAAGAGGTTGGGAGCTTAAAATCTGATATAGATGAGTGGCACGCTAAAGATATATAATGGCACATTGATCTGTCCGCATCGATGTATTAAAGAAGGCACACTTATCATTAAAGATGGGAAGATTGTAGAACTCGGATCGAAAAATGTGGAAGTGGAGGCCGATGCTTTGCAGATAGATGCGCAGGGAAATTTTATTGCTCCTGGTTTTATTGACATTCATGTGCATGGGGGTGGTGGGTGTGATTTTATGGATGGCGAAATCGATGATTTTCTTACGATAGCCGAAACACATGCTCGATACGGAACAACGGCGATGACGCCCACTACTTTGACGAGTGAGAAAGAAGGATTGGTGAAGGTGCTATCTAATTATGAAAAAGCTTCTGTGAAAAATCTCAAAGGTGCTCGGTTCTTGGGCATGCATTTGGAAGGGCCATATTTTTCATTGAATCAGCGAGGGGCGCAGGATCCGAAATTTATACGGAATCCCGATCCAAAAGAATACAAAGAAATTATCGAGAGATTTGGAAAATCTATTGCCCGATGGAGTGCCGCGCCCGAACTGCCTGGCGCCTTAGCGTTTGGAAGATATTTGAGAGATCATGGTATATTAGCTGCCTTTGCTCATACCGATGCAGATTATGATGCAATAGTAGCTGCTTTTGAAAATGGATATACGCTGGCCACCCATTTTTATTCGGCAATGTCTGGTGTATTTCGAAAAAACGCTTATCGTTATGCCGGAGTGATTGAGAGTACTTATCTCATTGATGAAATTGATGTAGAGGTGATTGCCGACGGAAGACACCTACCAGCAGCATTACTGAAGTTGGTTTATAAAATTAAAGGTCCAGATCGAATCGCTTTAATTACCGATGCCATGCGTGGGGCAGCAACAACAGCGTCTGAAACTATTTTGGGGGATAAGAAAAATGGAATTACAGTGATAATTGAAGACGAGGTGGCCCAATTACCTGACCGCTCAGCATTTGCAGGTAGTATAGCAACTACCAATCGGTTGGTTAAAAATATGGTACATATGGCTGAGATTCCTCTTGTCGAAGCTGTGAGAATGCAAACCTACACTCCTGCTCGAATTATGGGCTGGGAGCGTCTGAAAGGATCTCTTGCAGTAGGCAAGGATGCTGATGTTGTCGTGTTTGACAATAATGTAGATGTAAGGTATACAATTGTAGAAGGAAAATTAGTTTATCAAAAAGTATAAGTGTTTTGATACTGATACATGCATTGCGATTTTATCTGTATAAAATATGAATATGAGTAATAACGGGAAGAGGTCAGTAGGAGTGAAAGAAATTGCCCGCCGTGCTAACGTCTCGATCGGTACGGTAGATCGTGTGTTGCATAATAGGGGTGGAGTGTCCGAAAAAACGAAGGAGAAGATCATAGCTGTTATAAAAGAATTGAACTATCAGCCGAACATTTTAGCGCGTCGTCTAGCATCGGGAAGAACAATTCATTTGTTTACGCTCATTCCTGCCGTATCGGATGAAACAGATTATTGGGATGTGCCTTTACAGGGAATTATACAAGCGGAAAACGAAATTAAGCTGTATGATGTTAAAGTAAGCAAGTTCTTTTTTGATATGAACGACCGAAAGTCTTTCGTAGAACGATATCAACAGATTTTACAGGAAGAGCAAATTGATGGAGTGTTATTGGCACCGGCGTTTATTGAAGAGGCTATAGCATTTACCAATGTATGTCAGCAGCGCAACATTCCCTTTGTATTTATTAATTCCGATATCCGTAATCAGAAAAGCCTATGCTATTTTGGTCCGGATCTTTTTTACAGTGGATATTCAGTGGCACATTTAGTGCGCTATTTAACATCCGAAAATGACAAGATACTCGTCATGAATATTTCCAAAGACGTTGCTTCTGATCACCACATTTTGCGTAAGGAAGAAGGTTTCAGGAAATACTTTATTGAGAAACAAATATCTCAAACCATCATTACTAAAAATCTTACACAAACAGATTATGACTCTGTAAAAGCCGGACTGGATGAGGTATTGCAACAATACCCTGATATCCGATTAGTATTTGTTACCAACTCAAGGGTGTCGTTGGTGGCACAGTATTTTGAATCAAAGGGAAAAGGAAATATTCTCTTAGTAGGGTATGACTTTATTACACGAAATATTGAGTATTTAAATAAAGAAATAATCGACTTTTTAATTTGTGAAAAACCACAGGAGCAGGCATATCGAGGTGTAAAGGCTTTATATCACTATATCATGTTTGAGGAAAATATTGAAAAGGATTTCTATATGCCGATTGATATTATCCATAAAGGGAATCAGAAATTTTATCGGAACTAATAGTTCGCGATACATTTATAATTACTATTAGAGCCTACGGATAGACGTTAAGTGTTATATATTCTTAAGATAATTGAAAATGGAAAAAGAGTATTATGTAGATAGATTAAAAATCAAAAAGTACAGTAGCAGAAAAGAAATGGGGGCTGCTGCGGCTGTAGAGGTAGGACAGATGCTTAGGCATCTGTTAGAACACAAGGAACTCGTTTCAGTAGTGTTTGCCTCTGCGCCATCTCAGAATGAATTCCTAGATGGATTGCGCAACTATCAAGGAATAGACTGGAGCCGGGTTGTGGCTTTTCATATGGATGAGTATATCGGATTGGAAGCAGTGCATCCTCAAAGCTTTGCCTATTTTCTTAATGACAGACTGTTTAGTCACGTTCCTATTAGTAAGTTTTTTTATATCGATGGATGCGCTCAAAATGTAGAGGAAGAATGTAAACGTTATGAGCAACTGCTGAAAGAGTATAAAGTAGATATTGTATGTATGGGAATAGGTGAAAATACCCATATCGCATTTAATGATCCTCATGTTGCAGACTTTAGCGACCCCAAGTGGGTAAAGGTTGTAGATCTCGATGAAGCCAGTCGCAGGCAGCAAGTAAATGACGGATGTTTCGAACGTATAGAACAGGTCCCCACGCATGCCCTTACGCTTACGATTCCGGCACTTTTAAGTGGAGCACATTTGTTTTGTATCGTTCCTGGAAAAAATAAAGCCATCGCGGTACAGCAAACTCTTTATGAAGATATTTCTGAGCTATATCCTTCAACTGTATTGAGAAAGCATGATAATGCTATACTTTATCTGGATGCGGAGAGTGCATCCCGTGTTGTTATGAAGGATGTGACATAGGACTTTTCGAAATTCTTTGACAAATTGCGTTCGAGATTTCCCTTAATGCAACTTTTGAAGTAATTTTATTCCCTTTGTAAAACCAAAGAACTGGTTTCATTCATGCTTGCATTAAGTATTGAAAAATTTATGAAGTACATTTTTTCATTTCTGACAATATGCTTGTCATTACAATTATCGGCACAGATTCATTTGCCCGGTTTTTTCTCGGATAATATGGTTTTGCAACGGAATGCCGAGGTCAATTTTTGGGGGTGGTCGAAGCGGGGTGGCACCGTTAGAATTATCCCATCTTGGAGTAAAGATACGGTTACAACTAAGGTTTCGGGCTATGGACGTTTTGATGTTAAGTTAAAAACTCCCGAAGCTGGTGGTCCGCACAGTATTACTATTTTATCCGGCTCTGAGTCCAAAGTAGTAAATAATGTCCTCATCGGGGAGGTGTGGTTATGCTCTGGTCAATCCAATATGCAGTGGAACTCCAACAATAAACTGCAGGAAATGCTGGACGAACTTCCACGTGCTCATAATCCCAAAGTAAGGCTGTTGCAAATAAGTAATATTGCTGCTACCAGCCCTCAGATAAATGTTTTTGATAGTTGGAAGGAGTGTAATCCTGCATCTGCAAAGGGATTTAGTGCTATCGGCTATTTCATAGGTAAGCAGCTGGCTAAGGAATTGGATATTCCTATCGGCATTATTAATTCCAGCTGGGGTGGTACACCTGCCGAGCTATGGACCCCTGCAAAATATATTGAAAACGACCCGGAATTTTTAAAGAATGCAAAAGCCTTTAAACCCTCTGCAAGCAAGCCACATGAATATGCCACTTTGTGGAATGCGATGATCTATCCCTTGGTAGGATATAAAATTGCCGGAGCATTCTGGTATCAAGGCGAAAGTAATGTTGATACTTATAGCAGTTATAGCCGCTTATTCAGTACCATGATTAAAAGCTGGAGAGAAGCTTGGGGATATGAATTCCCCTTCTATTACGTACAAATTGCTCCATATGATTATAAATCTAAACCCGAAGAACAAAAAGGTGCTTTGTTGAGAGAGCAGCAAGTTCAAACTTTGGTCGTTCCAAAAACTGGAATGGCTGTGATTACTGATTTGGTTCCGGATGTAAAAAATATTCATCCTACTAGAAAAAGAGAAGTGGCCGAGCGCTTAGCTCAGCTGGCTTTGGCGGAAGTGTATGGAAGGTCCATGGTGGATTATAAATCGCCGATATACAAGAGTCATAAAGTAGAAGGTAATAAGATTATTGTTGAGTTTGATTATTTAGAAGGCAGTCTGCAGGTAAAAGGAAATAAAATTACTGATCTGTATATTGCTGATGATTCCAGAAACTTTGTTCCTGCTGATTACAAAATAGAGAAAAATAAGCTGATTGTATTCAGTAAGCAGATCAAAAACCCAGTTGCTGTTCGTTTTGGGTTTACTGATACATCCATGCCAAACTTGTTTAATAGTAAAGGCCTGCCCGTATCGCCATTCAGAACGGATAACTGGTAGTTGGGTATTTTTTTATAATGGAACGCTGACAGATGGATTGCAGTGAAAACAAGATCTCTGTCAGCGTTTTCTATTGCTGGCTATTAAAGTCTAGTATCAAGAAGCCCTCATAGTAAAGAAGCGATACTGATATATCATCTTTTGAAACAAGATGCAGCTCCTAGTAGTGCTGCTCGTTCGCCAAGAAGTGCTGGTATACATCGAATATTATGTCCTTGTTCCTGCAAATAATGCTGCGCATGTGGCATAAACCTGTCCCAGGCTTTTGCAATATTTCCTCCTACAACTACCACTTCCGGCAAATTGTCGTGATAGCGTTGTAGAATGATTTGTGCAAGATGCTGTCCATATATTTGAAAAATTGCATCTACTAGAGGATCATGAATCAGGGCTAAGTCTTTTACTCCCTGAAGCCAGGTGCCTGTGCGGGAGTGATATTCATTAATGAGCCAGCGGGCAGCCATATAATCTTCTGCTGTTGCCGATTTAAAAGGCGTACACCATAAATCGCCTTCTATAAGCCGTTCCTGATGATATTGGCCACTTCCCAGGCCGGTCCCCAAAGTGATGCCCACCACATTGGTTTCGCCTTTGGCTGCTCCGAAATGTATTTCTCCGAGCAGATAACAACTAGCATCGTTAAGAAATTGAATATTAGCAGTAGGAATGTCCAATGCTATAGATAGCATTTTTTTGATGTTTAAACCGTACAGTGCTTCATATTTCTGCAATCCTTTAATTAGGCTCACACCATTTTCATAATCGAATGGCCCCGGCATTGCTACACCAATGGCTGCAGTTGCAGGAAAGTAAGACAGCGATTTTCGTATAGCTCTCAACCAGTCTTCTAGTATAGCATCAGCGGTATCATTAGCCCTGACATCTTCTCTTATAAAGCTTTCTTCTAGAATACGGTTATTGAGTATATCCACAATACAGCAACTGATATGTGTTCCTCCGATATCTATACCTAAAACCCAATGATTCATAGTAGCAGCTATTAGTGTTTATTTTTTTCCCCATTGATAGTTGGGCTTATCACCCAGCCACAATTCCAATACACCTCCTTTTTGAAAGGTGTTATGGGATATCCAGAATTTTTCATGTTCTTTTCCATTTAGGCGGGCTTGTTGAATGTACGGATGGTCTTTACTGTTGTTATATACTTTTATGATAAATTGCTTCCCTTCATAATAGCGTTGATCAAGATGAATAATAATCTCGTCGAAGATGGGACTTGTTATTTCATAATAGGGATCAACGGATTGATTGCCCAAAATGTTAAACAAGCCGATAGCCATCAGTGCACTTACGCCGCCCATTTGTCCTTGGTCTTCGTCATGTCCTCCATAGCCTAAGTCTGGGGTAACGCCTCCATACGCCTGCTCTTTTACCTGACGTACCCAATACTGTGTCAGCCATGGTTTACCGGCATAGGTAAACACATGAGCATTAGAACATCCCGGTTGATTGGCATAGCTAATGTACCCGCTCGAATAGGCATATACAAAATCGGAAGCACGTGACATTTCAAAAGCATATTGCAGTTTGTTGGCAAAACTATCAGGCCCACCCATCAGTTTTATCAGTTCGTCTAAATCATGCGATAGTCCCCAAACAGCCTGATAGGCATTTGCTTCGACCCAGCCCGTACCGTTTAATGGGTCTTTATGAATAAAGATTCCTCTTTTATCTTTCGGGAAAATGAATTTTGTTTCGGGATCAAAAAGTTTTTTCCATCCTTGAGAGCGTTTTAAGAAGTACAATTCATCTTTTTTCTTTTTGAGCTTTTTGGAAAATTGGGCAATTCCCCAATCCTGAAAAGCAGCTTCCACAGTGATGCCTGCATTTTGGGGCCAGTAACCGTTTTTGATGTAGAATTCCACATCCTGAGGATCACCTAGCATGCCTCCCGGCATCGCATTGCGTTTTACCATCACATAGGCCGAATCAATACTGTGTTTTGTGAGAATACCTTTCATTACAGCACTCATAATTACATTAGAGCCTGGAGAGCTCGTCATGATATAGGAATACCCACCTCCGGAAGGTCCTCGAGGAATTTTGTAGCCATTGGTGGCATATTGCATTAAAGAGCTCGCCATCTCATCATGTACTTCGGGCCAGGCTAATCCCCATAATACATTCAAATTCCACTGTGTTAACCAAAAAGCATCGGAATTATACATTTGATATTTCAAGCGGCCATCTGGGTTTTTAGGAACCTGCCTAATAATGCACTGCGCATCGGTAAAAGTACCATCCCTCACACCCTGTGTACGATCCGGATAATGACCTGTTACATCTACAATGCTTCTTCGCCCCAATAACACATGCCATAAATCTGTATAAAATTTAATGCGATCTTTCAGTTCGCCTCCTTTTACTTCGATTTTACCTAACCATTCATTCCATATTTCCCTTGCGCGCAGTCGTACTTCATTAAACTGCTTTTGTTTAGCTTCTGCTTCAAAATTCTTTTTAGCATTTTCGATAGAAGTATAGGATAACGCTACTTTCATGTGTATTGCCTCACCCGCTTCCACAGGGATAATCACAGCTGCATTGAGCGTATCGCCACGATATGTATTGGCCATCGGCAACGGCTTGTTTTCATTAATGGCAATGAATTTTTGTATAGGTCGATCCAGCTCTACATAAGCGTATATAGTAACTTCTTTGGGGCCTCCCCAAAAACGGTTTACCGTGCTAAACTGAATGGATAAATGATGAGGATCTTCTTGTTCAATAGTCGCATTTGTCATTGTAGTAGAGCCTAAATGCCTCGAAAGTCCGAAAATGATTTGTGCGTTCTGTTTTTGAGTATAGGTAAAGCGGTAAAAATTGACTCTTTCTGTAGCTGTATATTCGGCCCAAATATTATGTTTACGTAATAACAGACGATGATAACCGGGTTGTGCGATTTCTTCATCATGTTGGAAATAAGATTTCCACTCTTGCTCGCCTCCGCCGAAAGGTTCACCCTCGATGGCCGGCATGATGTTGAGGCCCGATATCATCCAATCGTGTAATTGACCGAAGCCTAAAATATACTCTTCGTTATAGTTATATCCCCCTCCATTCTGATTTCTATTGCGCGTATGCGGTGCTGCACTTGCCATTGCAAAAGGCAATGATCCAGGATTGAAGAAGAAATAACGTCCTCTATTGGTTTCAATAAACGGGTCCACCATGGCTACAAAATCTTTGGCTTCTGACGGATCGGTGAAGATCTCCACCTCTGAAAAACCTAGGTCCTTACCATAGCCATCCGTTGCCTGAAAGCGCACCCACTTTACTTTCTTAGCAGGAAAGGTTACTTCCTTACCTACACCATTGCGAGGAATGCGATTGACATATAAGGTACTTCCATCACTAAAGATTAATTTCCCTCCGGCAATATTGTCATAAGTATTGGGCCGATCATATAAAACAATCCTGGAAATAGTCTGTGGCTTGTCCCATTCAAATTGAATCCAAGGATACCGAAGATCGCCCCAAGAAGTTAATACACCTTCACAAGCCCATTCTCCTTTTCCATCTACCCCAATAATGCCATCTACAGCCTTGTCTGGGCTGAAGTTTTCATTTAAAGACGTGGATGCTGTAACCTTTGCAAGAGGAGCAATATTATCTGTGCTTGCGTGTACTATTGTGGTGCTGACTAGGCACATTAGATATGTTAACCAATTTTTCATAATGCCAAAAATTACAAGCCGCGATTATTTGAATGCATACTTTACACGAATAAAGCGGGGACGATATAGATTGGGGAACTCTTTAATATCATTGAAAAAATCGAAGGAATTGACATTGTAACTTATTACCAACTCATTCTGACCCGATAGTACGGTATGTACTTTAGCGTTGTATGGGAAGATATCCTTATCTTTTTCTATATCGTTTGATACATTGTATAGCTCAATCATATCAGAGAAAGGGCCCTCAGGTCGATCAGCAATTTTCATGGCGATAATAGGCGACATGGTCTGATACTGATATACCAGTGCATACTGTCCGTTACTCAGCTGGCATACACTCAGCTCGTTAGACACATTGGAGGCAATAGCCTTGGCTGCATCAAACTGATTACTCCATTGCTGACCATCCCAGAAGCGCCAGGCGGAAAAATCGGCAAAATCCTTAGTACGCACTCTCGCTACCATGAGTTCCTTCTCTTGCCCTTTTACGCCATAGATATAAACATATCCATCAGGATTCGCTACTCCGGCTTTTTCAGTATTTACAAATATGCCCGCACCGAAATTAGGAACCGATGTAATAGGCCGATCTCCATGGAAAGGGATGTCGAACTGTTGTGCGGCCCTCCAGTTATATAAATCAGTATTGGGTACAATAATTAATGTATTACCCTTTTCTTCAAATCCAAATGTTTGCTGCTGATCATTGGTTTTGATACGATATCCAATTACGTAGAGATTGTTATTATCTTCAGTATTGATAAAGCCATCGCCCAGCCAATAATATTCACCTTCACTTGTCTTGGGAGTAGTGGGTACAATAACGGATGCGGGCTGGTTTTGGATAGAATCCCATTTGAAAGATGGCGGATTGCCATTGGTGGGCACACTAGCCAAAGAGTTATTAATCATTTTAAAAAAGCTTAATACACCGTCGACGATTTCACCGATTATGGTATCGCTAAACCAAATGATGATTTCGCTTCTGTTTACTGCATTATCATACTCGACTCCATCTTTACGAACCATGAAGATACCGTCTCCTCCAAACCAACCTTTGGTACGATGGAACCACTGATCATATTCCGGCGCTCGCTCTGCTGTGAAAGTAAATTCAGCTTTGGGGTCTTCCCGATCGGGTTTTGATTTGCCATTATTGGAACAAGCAAGAAAACATGCAGCACCCAGAGCTATGATAAATAGTTTCAATTTCATGATATGTGATTATAGGTTAATTAACTGCTTCGAAAGTATAAACAAACACCTCTTCAGAGCCTAAGCCAAAATCTGTCAAATCCACAATGGATTCGAACACGAGCCGTTCTCTGTTTAAAGTTTTGATAGTGTACTTCTGCACATCATCCTCGAGCGTGAAGATGCTTCTATAAGTGGCGTACAGGGTTTTTTCATCTTCAGTGATATACCAACTGGGGAACTCATTAAAGCCGTCGAATAAGCAACCCTTGGCGCCGTACTCGATGTTCCATGTGCCATCCGCATTAAATACCCATACATCGTCCGATTCACAATCCTGTAGATCTTCAACCGGAGGATCGGCAGAAGTCCACATTTTGCTCAATAGCTTCCATTTGCGTGTGTATAGCGTTTGTTCAGCTGATAATATTGCATTTAAAGTAAGGTCTTTAGTAATGGACAGCCCATTCTCATCGGTAAAAATGAAATGAAATCCCACCAGCTTGTCCGCATCTCTGTCTAAAATTTCATATTCAAACGTGTAAGTATAGATATTATTGCCTGAGGGGGTTAATGTAACAGTCAGTCGGCCTTTGTTTTCCCATAAAGAATCAATGAAAGTGTTGATGGTCTTTGCAATGACAAGATCCTTTACCGAACTGGGAGTTTCAATGGTATAAGTGGTAGTGATGATTCTACCTGTTTTTTCGGTAAACTCAGCCACACTCAAACTGGCTTTGTGCGGACTGCTGATTTTATCTTCTTTCTTACAAGCGAATGCCATTATAGCTAGCAGACATATGGCATATGAGCGTATGGTTCGCATAATCGTTATTTTTTGGGATAGAATAAATGATATGTTTATCTCCAGAGATGTTCTATTTCTTCTAAGGATTTTCCTTTTGTTTCAGGAATAAACTTCACGACAAACAGAAATGCTACCGCCGATAGTATCATATATATCCAGAAGGTATAAGCAGCGCCAAGTGATTCTAACAGCATTGGAAAGGTCTGGGAAACCACGTATACCGAAAGCCAAAGAAAGAATATGGATACACTCATAGCTCTTCCTCTCACAGGGTTAGGAAAGATTTCACTTACTACCACAAAGGTGAGTGGTCCCAGAGAAATCGCGAAAAAAGAAATATAAGCCAGAATAGCAACAAGCAAAAGCCATGCCTGTTCGATATTATAGTAAAAGCATGCCCCTACGATTAGAAGACAAATAGCCATGCCAAGCGATCCTATCAGCAACAGCTTTTTTCTGCCCCATCTATCTACATACCGAATAGCTACTAAAGTCATCAGAAAATTGATGGTGCCCACGATAATAGTTTGCATGAAAGAACTCTCGGTATCTGCGCCGGTTTGTTTGAAAATTTCCGGTGCATAATACATGATGACATTAATGCCTGTTATTTGAGATAAGATGGCGAGTATAACACCGATGATCAATGCCTTTCTAAAGCCGGTACTCCATAATTCGGATAAAGAAATCTGCTTCTCAGCAATTGCAGCTTGAATATTTGCTAATTCTGCGGCGGCGACATCGGCATTATTAATTTTTAGTAGAATAGCTTCAGCGGATGCAATCTGATTTTTTTGAACTAACCAACGCGGACTTTCCGGAACATTGATAAGTAGTAGGAGGAATATTACCGATGGTAATAGTCCGGAGCCGAACATCCAGCGCCATCCGGTGTGCGTATTCCATTCTCCACTATTTAGTGAGGCAATACCGGCATTAACAAAATAGATTACTAAGATGCCGATGACAATTCCTAATTGATAAATCGATACCAATCGGCCCCTGCTTTCTGCAGGGGCAATTTCTGAAATATACAAAGGGGCGAGGATGGAAGCCAATCCGATGCCTATTCCGCCGATGAGCCTAAAAAGGATGAATCCTGTAAAGTTCATAGGAATCAGTATGCCCAGCGATGAAACGGCAAATGCCAAGGCTGCCAATTGTAATACTTTTTTTCTGCCCCACGAATCACTTAACATTCCGGCTACCATGGCTCCCAACATACAGCCAATAAGCGCACAAGAAGCAGCCCATCCTTTAGCAGCTGCATCCAGCGTGAAATAAGTCTCCATATAACCAATCGCACCCGATACAACAGCTGTGTCATATCCGAACAGAAAACCGCCTACAGCAGCCACAATAGTGCATTTATATAAGAAGCTTTTTTTGGACGGTGTATTCATATGATTTAGTTTTTGGGTAAGTTATGGGTATTGATGAATGCTTTTAACACCGCAATCTCTTTGCCTTCACTTTCGCCGTATGGTCGAATCGTGTATTCTTTCACTGAAGCTGGAACGATGAAGGTTTCTGCATAGTGCACCACAAAAGGTTCAAATGCCTGTGTGGGGCTTTCAATCACGGCTTCTCGACCTTCTACTAAGTTCAGTACATTCACCACATCATTAGTAGTATGATGGGTTTGGGTAGACATCCAGTATCTTCTTGTTTCTATAAAGAATCCTTCATACAAGCCGGTGCGTTCTTCCCGCCAGCCTTCTCCCTCGCTAAGTACTGTTATTTTATTGATCAGATTTTCTTTGCTGTACTGTGTACGACGATTCCATTGAATAGCGTTTTTACCATGATCTATGGAGATGGGCCGGGGTTTGCCATCCAAGCCCATGCGTTCCCAGTCGTACAACTTAAATGTAAAAATGTAAGGGGTAGCACTGATTTCTAAAACCACGCTATCCGTTCCGGAGCAGTGTACGGTACCGGCGGGAATCAGATAGTGATCGTGTTTTTTTATGGGCCATTTCGCCACATATTTGTCCGCGTCAAAGGCAGTTGCATTTTCATACGCATACTCCAGGTCCTTAATCATTTGTTCGGGTTCTACATCGTCTTTCAATCCCAGATAAACCACTGCGCCTTCTTTAGCATCCATGATATAATAGCTTTCATCTTGAGTCAAAGGCATCCCGAATTGTTCCTTGATATATTCTTTCAAAGGGTGTACCTGCAGACTTAGATTTCCTCCATCCATTGTGTCCAGAAAGTCGAAGCGTATGGGAAAGTAAGCACCAAAGGCTTGATATACTTTCTCGCCAAGTAGGTGTTGTGGATATTCATGCACCAGATTAATAGAAGGAATTTCTATAGTTGCATTATCCAGCTTTAATAGCAAGCTATTTTCTTCCGGCACACAATCGAAAGCCCAAGCATAGTTAGGTGGGCCGTCGGGTAAATCACAAACCTGCTTAAGCCATTGTCCACCCCATGGTCCCGGATCGAAATAAGGTACTACGCGGAAAGGCTGGCGCAAAGCTTGTTTCAAACCCTTGACCATGGCGTCATGACGTACCAATTTGGGTTGATCCTGTACTGTTGTGTCTAGCCAGAACTGAATGGAATGAAAGATGTTTTGTTTATGACGATCCAATACTCGCCAGTCTACAAAGAATGAGCGTCGATATAAATATCCGAAAGATGCGTTTTTATTATTGGAGCCCAAGCTTGTCGCTTCATTTCTTTTAAAGCGAAGCTGAATTTCCCATCTTGCCATATCTGCATATACCAGTAAGCCATTAGGGGCTATCAGTGATGCAGCCGGCCCGATGATAATTTGTTGTTCATTGTTATTCAGCTGCGTTTTTAATTGTGCTACTTTTTCTTGATCCAAGAAATCTTCAATGCTCAGGTCATTCATTTTTCCAAAGATGGGATGATCTGTTACATAAGGGTGAACCATTTTCTCAATGGTAGCAGCATCCTTCAATGCTTGGCGCGTATCAAACACTTTTATATCAGGAGCCAGCGATGCCCACTGCTGTATGATGGATGAGATCTTCACCCCCTGATACGTATCAATAACCAACTGTTTGTTCCCTGAATCTGCTAATTGAGCCAATAGAAATTCGATTATAGATTTCCATCCTACAATTGCCTGTTCGTTTTGCACCACCACAAAGGGGGCTTTGTCATAATTTGAAATGTACTGTTGTTTCATAATGATTAATTCCCAGATGTATGTAAATCGTTTTGTTTTAAATTCGGATTAGTGTCCAGTTCTCTTAATGGAATTGGCATTAGATAATGTTTAGCGGTAGGTGTAACCCCCGGTTTGGCCAATGGTACTTTTTGAATAAGCTGATTGGTGCGTACCAAATCAAAATAGCGGTGCCCCTCAAAGGCCAGTTCTAAAAAGCGTTCTTTTAAGATAGCTTCTCGCATTTGCTCTTTACTCAGTCCTGAATAATCCGGAACTACGGGCAAATAGGTAGTGCCGTTAAAGCGTGCTCTTTTTCTGATTTTGTTGATATATTCATGTGCAATGCTACTCCTGTCCAGCTCGTTATTAGCTTCGGCATACATGAGGAGTACATCAGCATAACGTATCACTGGAAAATCGTTGGATGACTCGTTGCCTTTAGGTTCCATCTCTCTATCCCAATATTTCTGTACATATGGGCGGATGGTTTCGATGATGCCATTATTGTTTATTTCTGTAATAAAAGTCACTTCCTTGCGACGATCGCCATTCTCATAAGCATTGTAGAGATACATAGTAGGAACCTGCCATCCCTGTGCATTCTGCACACCTTCTACAGACAGCTCAGGTGGAAGTAAGCGTACGTTAAATTGTCCTACTTCCCAAAATATGATGGCACCGTTGGCATCTCCGAAGCCTACAGAAAATACGGCTTCTTTTCCTCCTCTATTGCGATGTTTGAATACTTCTGCAAAGTCTTCCCACAAATCATACTCGTTCGATTGAATGACTTCCCTGCAATCATCAGCTGCCTTTTGCCATTGTTGGTTGGTGAGATACATTTTGGCTCTTAATGCGTATGCCGCACCGCGGGTAGCTCTTCCTCGCCCGTTACCTGGAGGATAATTCAGTGGTAATACGGCAATGGCATCGGTTAAATCATTTTCGATGGCGTTGTAGATATCGGCAACAGGCGTATTGGTGGGATATAAATCTTCATCCTCGTTTAAAAGTAGCGGCACATTGCCAAACATGCGCACCAGATTGAAATAAATCAGTGCCCGCAGAAACTTAGCTTCACCGACTAACCGATTGCGTAATGCTTCGTTCATCTGAATCTTGGGGATACGGTTGGTGCAAATATTTGCCAGTGTGATTACTTTGTAATGCATGGTCCAAATCTCTTCAAGAGCTGGATTGGATGAGTTAACAGTGAAGTTGGAGATTAAATCAAAATATGGAGCGGCTACCTGACGGTTCTCCATTTCATCACTTGCCAAACCTGTAGTTACCCAAAAAGTGCTATGATACACTCCGGCTGTAGAGCCTGTGCTGATAGAGTTGAGATAAGCATACAGCGAGTTGACAGCACTGATGGCATCAGCTTCTGTGGCGTAGTAATTTTCAATAGTAATGAGATGTTTGGGATCTTCTTCCAAAAATTTACTACAACCTGAAAACAGGAGGAGTGCTGATAATAGGTATATAGAAAGTATCTTTTTCATAGACCGATATTTTTGAGGTTAGAAAGTGGCGTTAATTCCGAATTGCAACATTTTGGCTTGCGGATATCCTCCCTGATCAATGCCTATTAGTGTGGTGCTTTGTCCGTAAGTATTGGCCTCGGGATCAAATCCAGTGTATTTGGTAAACGTGAACAAATTGCTACCACTGAAATACACTTTCAGTTGTTGCACTTTTATTTTCTTCAACAGATTGGTAGGTAAGCGATACCCTAAGCTGATATTACGCACTCTAATAAACGATGCATCTTCGATAATAACATCCGATATCAGTCCCTGATCCATACTTCCGGCAGCCAATGCACGCGGATATTTATTAGAAGGGTTGGTAGGTGTCCATCTGTTTAAAGCTGCTTCGCGCAACACATTGTGCTGACCTGTGAAGTTCAATAAGTCTAGATTGTTGAAGTTGGCCAACTTGTTGCCATATGAGCCATGTACAAAAATGCTGAGATCAAAATTTTTATATTGTAGGGTATTGGACAGTCCCATAGTAAACTTAGGTACTGCTGTGCCTAGAATTGTGCGGTCGTTTTCATCGATCTTTCCGTCGTTGTTTAAATCATGATATTTACGGTCTCCGGCACGTGCTCTGGAAGCAGGGTTGGGGCTGGTAGGCTCTTGACCTACTAATACCGGACTATTCGCTGCTTCTTCATCGCTTTGGAAAATACCGGCAAACTTATATCCGTAGAAGGTTCCTATGGATTGTCCTTCACGCAACACCAACGCTCCCAGCAAATAAATGTCGTTATCGTCATTAAGCTTAGTGATGGTATTGCGGTTCATAGCAAAATTGACTGCCGATGTCCAGGTGAGCTTTTTCTGTATATTGATGGTTCTTAAATCCAGTTCAAGCCCCCAGTTATCGATGTTGCCGATGTTTAACATGGAGGTAGCAAAGCCCGAAGTCAGTGGGATAGGGGTAGTCAGTAATAGATCGTTTGTTTTCTTTTTATAGTAATCGGCGGTTAGTGTAATACGATTTTTCAGCATCGATAGATCGATACCCAGATCGAACTGACGTGTAGTTTCCCACTTTATTTTTCTATACACGTATGATGTAGGCTCATTACCGGTATATACTTCCACACCGCTAGGACTGTTAAATACTCCTTCGCCAAAAGGTCCGATTAAAGCCAATGACTGATAAGGAGGGATAGCCTGGTTGCCGATCACCCCATAACTTAATCTAAGTTTTAAATCATCTATGGTATTTTGATCAAGCATGAACTTTTCTCTAGAAATTCTCCATGCGAAAGCCCCTGAGGGGAAAAATCCATATTGATTGCCTTTTGCAAACTTGGATGATCCATCTACTCGTCCGGTAAGTGTAAAGAGATATTTATCATTAATGGTATAGTTTACTCTACCTAGATAGGAAAGCATGCTCCAGGATGATTCGGTATTGCTAGGTTTTTGAGGCTTCAATGCACTACCAATATTGTGATATCCCGTATGATTTGATGGAAGGTCAAAAGCGTATACAAATAATTTTTCGGTAAGGAAGCGTTGTGCCGTAAATCCTACTACGGCATTCATGCGATGATTATTGGCAAAAGCCTTGTTATATGTTAACGTGTTTTCGTTAAGCCAAGTATTACCTGTAGTTTTACCTAGTGATATTTCTCCGTTACTGGCCTGTGTACGTTTTAGAAAATTAGGACCAAAGCTATTTTCCTGGTTGTTGAAGTAATCAATACCAAAGCTGGTCCTGAAAATTAAATCCTTGGTAAAGGCGTATTGCGCAAAGGTATTCCCCATCAACCGATTCAACTTTGTTACAGACACATACTCCTTGGCTTCTGCAATTGGGTTGCCCAATACTTTACCACGGTCATTTTCGAATTGGTATCCCCCTGGAGTATTAGGATCATAAATAGGCAGAATAGGATTGTAGAGCAAAGCTGAGTAAGTAACACCCGGAACAATTTGTCCGGCATTGGTCAGCACTCCTGTAGTATTAATATTGGAGTACGTGAAATAAACTCCGGTTTTTAAGCGTTCGGTAATATCTCTTTCTGCATTAACGCGGAAGGAGTATCTTTTAAAATCCGAACTGATTACGATACCGTCTTGATTAAAGTATCCGCCGGAAATATTAAATCTGGATTTGGCATCTCCTCCTGAAAAGCTTACCTGATAATTACCCATCCAGGCATCACGGTATAGCGCATCTTGCCAGTCGGTGTATTCGGTGATGTTAGCAGGATTTACATATACGGGTGTTTGATTGGCATTGAGTTTTGCCTCATTTACCAGAAACGCAAACTCGCTTCCATTGAGTACTTCTACTTTGCGTGCCAAACTTTGCAAAGTTTGCGAAGCATCTAACTGAACAGTTCCTTTTCCTGCCTTACCACGCTTGGTAGTAATCAATACCACACCGTTGGTACCTCTGGAGCCATACATGGCAGTAGCGGAGGCGTCCTTCAGAATTTCGATAGATTCGATATCTGCGGGATTGAGAGAGGCTAGTGGCGAGATACGAGGCCCGCGAGTGCCTCCTGCGCTGATGTCTCCACCATCACTATTAATGAGCAAGCCGTCTACAACATACAGCGGTTCATTGCCTGCAGTAATAGAGCTGGTACCTCGAATTCGGATGGATGTTTCCGCGCCGGGTTTCCCCGACATTTGCGTTACTTCTACACCGGCAGCTCTTCCCTGCAAAGCCTGATCAAAACTGGTGGTAGGTACAGCCCGCAGTTCTTCACTCTTTACCGAAGCTACGGCTCCTGTCAGATCACTTTTTCGCATCTGACCATAGGCCACCACCACTACTTCCGACAATTCATTTTGGTTGCGCATCAGCCGGATGATAAGGGGTTTATTAGAGCTTACGCTCTGTTCGGATGTTACATACCCCACATGACTTACCATCAGCGTATGTTCTCCGGGCTGATAAGTGATTTCAAATGCGCCTGCTGTATTGGTTCTTACAGCATCATTTTGATGTTTCCATTGAACAGTGGCCCCTTCTATAGGCAGTCCTTCATCCGAAACAACGGTGCCTTTGAGAATGTCGTTTTGCGCCGACACGCATACGGGCCATAATCCGATTAGATAAGGGAGCAATTTGGCAAGCAATCCCTTGTTGGTACGATTTTTCATGTATGTACAATTAATTTAGTATATACGAATGTTCATACATATTAAAGTAGACATCATAATCCCCTCATGTTTTTCAAAGGCAAGCTACCCTAACGCTTTAATACTTATCTTTCGATGTCTATAGTGTAGGTAAACCGATCTGCACGATAGTATCCGATATTGTATTCGAAAGGTCGATCACCCGGGTCGCAAACAATTCTTTTTCTGAACAAAATAGGATCTCCAACCTTTACATTCAGCAACTTACTTAGTTTGGCATCGGCAAGTATAGCGCTAATCCCTTCTTTAGATACAGCTGCTACTATATGATGATCGTGTTCGAGCATTTCGTATAATGGCTTTGTAAAATCGTCTTCCGGTGTCAGTTTTGTTCTGGGATGGAAATACGAAATAAAATACACGATCGGACCTTTGTGCTCCGGTCCTCTCAGCCGTTCTAATTTTAAAATCTTTTCCCCTTCTTTAATTCCAAATAGCCGACGGATTTCCGCATCCGGTGCTATATAGTTTACCTTTAAGCTATAATTTCTGAATACCATCCCCTTCTCATCCATCTCATGCGTAAAGCTGGTCCATTTCTTAAGCTTAGTGGTGATGTTGTTCTTGGCAACCCGTGTACCTACGCCTTTCTTACGAATTAATAGGTTTTCATAAACCAATTTGCTGGTTGCCTGACGAACAGTACTGCGGCTAATACCTAATTTTTTCGCAATGTCTACTTCATTTGGCAGCAATTTTCCTTCTTGATATTCCGGCTTTTGGATCATCTTCCGCAATATCTCTTCCACTTGAACGTGAAGAGGAATTGCACTATTGTGATCAATTTTAAATTCCATGTCAGTATGTTCGTACATAGTAAAGTTAAGATAATTTTCTCTCAAACTTCCAAAAAAAAATTGATTTTTTTTATTTAATATTTGGGTAGAAGAAAATTGGGGATATACTGAAGGATCAGTAGTAGGGAAGAGCTACTGTTTGCTGCATGTTTTCTTCGTGTATTGGCATATTCCTCTCATGCAATCATTCCCTTGCTACCAAGGTTTATTTTTAAGATTTTGTTCGAAAGGAAGAACATCGTGATTAGATAATCCTCCATGAGGCAATCTTACTAATTGTAGCTGTAACAATATAGCCAGTTATCTTTTTAAAGCATGCATTTTTCTGAATGCACTGGGCGATTGCCCTGTATGTTGTTTGAACTGATTGGCGAAGTGTTGTGGACTACTGAATCCTAAATCAAAAGCGATATCGGAAAGCGATTTCTGGGTATATACTAATTGTTCTTTTACCTTATCGATGCGCAATTCGATAAAATATTGCTCTATGGTTTTGTTTTCTGCTGAGGAAAATAAATCGCTTAAATAGCTATAATCATAAAATATTTCCTGAGTGATATATTCCGAAAGGTTGGGTAGTTCTTCTGCGCTCAGCGTGTCTAGGTATTTTCTGACTCTGTTTTTGATATTTGTTATCAATTGCTCTTGTCTTCCCGTCACAATTTCAAATCCTACATTTTTCAATGCCTTTTCCAGACTGCTGCGCTCTTCGGCAGTATAATCTCTTTCGGGTAGGATTTGTCCTACTTGTACGGCGACATATGGCAGCCTCAGTTGTTCAAGAATTCCCTGAACTACCATAACACAACGCTGGCAAACCATTCCTGAAATGACGATGGATTGATGCATACATTTAAAAAAGCCGAAACCAAATATAGATGATTTCGGCTTTAACGTACTAGATTTAACAATGGCACTACTGTTTACTTTGCGTATTACACTTACAATCGGCACCGCATGTACATGTTTCGCAGGTGCAAGGATCACAATTACATCCCGATGCGTTGTTTGCGCAATTGCATGACTGAATGTGGGCATTTACAATTTGTTTTTCCATGATTTTTTTATTTAAGTGATGAATTATTTGATAATACAAAGCTATAACGCCCCTTGCTCCAGCTTTTACAGTAAAATGGGAAAAACTTACATGATTTTTGGATTAACAACATCCGAGTTATAACGGCTATGGATTATACTCTGTGACTGTTAAATATTTCACTTGTAAAGTGCAATTAAATAATTTCTTAGAGAGGCTGATAATGTTGCTTAGGTTTATTACAATTGCTAGTAGATCAGCGAAGAGGCTGCCTATTCATTGCATGGGAAGGCGGCTAGCGATGCGGATATTATTCACCCCGATAGATGCTTACGGCTATACTGAAGCTCCATCAGGGTGTGTTTATGATCCGCATTGAAATATTTTTTATTGGGTTAATCGGATGAGCAGTGCGGTCAATTCATCCGGTGCAGTGATCATAGCATCATGTCCGGTATTGAGGGTGAGGTACGTCCAGGAAGGATCATTTTTAAGTAAGTCGCTTCGGGCTTTTAATACTTCCAGTTGAGGGTTAATACAAGCGATATACACTTTAGGGAGACCGTTGCCCAAGGCATTTTTTAGATGGAGTGGTTGTGCAAACGTCATATAGGGTTGTGGCGTAAGGCGTTCAGTAACCCAATCGACCAGTGTTGAATCAGTTACACCAAAAAATCTAGGAGCAACCGGCTGAAAATGCTCCCGTCTTTCTACAACTGGTCGTTTACTGGCTTGCTCCCACTCCGGCTCAGCCGTCATAGGGCTTTCTCCGTTGTACACCAGCACAGCATCGAGATAAATTAACTTAGATAGCCGTTCAGAAATACTATCTGCAACGCCGGTGATGACGGCACCTGCATAACTGTGCCCTACCAGTACCACATTGTGTAGGTCTTCCATCTCGATGAGGTTGATGATATCTAAAATATGCGTTTGGAGCGTGATGCTATCATTGAGTAAATGTTTATGTTCGGCTAAGCCACTAAGGCTCGGTGTATAGACTGTGTAACCGTGGCGCTCCAGTTTTTCTTTGACGAATTTCCAAGACCATCCGCCGTGCCAAGCACCATGTACCAACACGAAAGTTGGTTTTTCAGATGCAAATTGCGCTTGCCCCATATGCACTACCAAAAACAAAACGATCAACAAAATTGTCTTTTTCATGGTTATATGTTTTTGGATGGCAAAAATATTTGCCACTTCAAAGGTGGGCAATAACTCACCCGAAAATGAGTGAATGCTAATCTATTCTCTACTATGGCAAGTGAGGTAAAAACACAGTCAAGCAACTATGAGAATCTTCGACTATTAGCGGCGCACTGTAATGTGAACAGCATACTGAAGCAGATAGGACTGCGCTGGAAAATGCAGCTCTTGTATTGTATTTCACAAGGGGTGTATCAGTTTAGTAAATTGAAAAAAATCTTTCCCACTATCTCAGATCAGGTCCTCGGAAAACGCATTGCCGAATTGCAGGAAGAGGGACTAATCGAAAAATATGAAATAGCAGGTACGGTGCCTCAACAGATCCGTTATTCAGTGACGCAAAAAGGACATGAACTAATCGAAATTATTTTGGCTTTACAGCATTGGGGTGAACGGTGGTCCATTAATCAGAAGTGAAGACGGGTTATCTCCAACAATATGCGTGGAGGTATTTCACAGAATGCTCGGGCAATAATAAATTAGGAGCAGCAAGCCGAGAGCTGATGGTGGCTCACACATAATCTATTGATGCATTAGCTCGCTATTGCTTCTGCAGCTTCCTCACCGGTATTGATGGCACCTTCCATAAATCCCTGCCAGTCTGCAATATGTTCTCCTGCAAAGTATACGTTTTCGAAAGGTCGTTTCAGTATGGGCAAAATTGTAAACCACTGTCCCGGTCGATAAATAGCGTATGCCCCACGTGAATATTTATCATCGCCCCAGAAATACATGGCTTGTTGTAGCAGGTAATTGCGGGTTTTGCCGAAAGCAGGCTGTAGTGCTGCATCGATCATACGGCTTCGGAATTGATCATCTTGCCGGGCGATGAAAGCGGCCTTATCCCCGATGGTGTATGAGATTAATGCGCCTTCTGGTCCTTCTTGATTTTTGGTGGCGTGGTAAAAATAATGCGCCGGTCCATCGGTAACCATGTCGAAACTTTCGTCGTTCCAGAACCGATGATTATAATATAGCACGTGTTTATTTATTCTTGCGTACTGTAGGGCATTGATAGCATCGCTTTTGTCCTGAGGCAAGGCAGGCAGCCATTCTATCTTGCTTATGGCAAAGGTGGGTAAGGCACAAATGACCTTATCGGCTTCCAATATCAGTCCGTTGGCGGTATAAACCTTTACGGTGTTGCCGGTTTGATCTACTTTTACCACCGGCTCCTTGAGTAACACGCGTTCGCTGCCAATTTCCTTTATCATGGCATCAGCCAGGCGAATGTTTCCTCCCTTGATTTTAAAGTCCATTTCGTTCTTTTCGCTGCTTTCTGCGTATTCAGATAGCGCAGCAAATGCCGAAACATGACGAATGCTTTCGCCGAAATCGGTACTATCCAACAACTCTCTAATTTCTAAATCCCTTCCATCCATACCGTTGTTGACCAAATATCTCCACCAGTCCATTTTATCCAATCTGATTTTTTCATCCTCCGACATGTGAGGATAGGCTTCCAACAATCTTTCCCAGGTTTGTTGCCAGTTTTCAGAATAATTCCAGGTATTCTTCGGATAATATTTCCCTTCATAAATCAAATGCGTATCAAACCGATTATCGAGCAGTTCTAATTTGTAGTATTGGCATAACTCAATAATTCGCTCATGCGAGGCACCTATCCATTCAGCACCTAATTCCACAATATGTTGTTTTTCGGGATTCAGTTTATGAGAAAACACGCGCCCACCATAACGATTATGAGCTTCCAGTACGGTAACATGGATACCTTTTCGGGTTAACCAAGAAGCAGCAGCAAGTCCGGCAAAGCCTGCTCCTATCACCACTACTTTGGGTTTTGATTTCAAAATAAATGATGGAGTAATAAGACTACCGGCGGCCATTAGCGCCGAGGTTTTTAGGAATTCGCGTCTAGTGGGCATATATCATTTGGATAGTTTGGTAAAAATACTTTCTTAAAATTAAGCTTTTGTCACAGTAGTATCAATGGGATTTTTCCCGGTGCTATCTATCTTGAATTTTTCTTCGGTGTAATTGATGATTGTAAAATGAAAGTTATAGAAGCCTCACTCATCAAGAAGGGTTAAACAATTTACTAGTAAGATCTCTTGCATTCTAATGTTTTCAAACGTTGTAAAAGCTTGTAATATTTGGGTCCGCTGCTTGGGTAACTGATTTCAAATCAGTAAATTTAATGCTGTTCATCCGCCTTATAAATCAAAATAAGTTTTAGCTCATGAAACGACTAGCTATTTTAGGTCTCTCGTTGACTATCGGTGTTAGTACACTCGCAAGAGGTTTCCCAAAACTGATGGAGGATACGACAAAGTTGGCACGTATCCGCGATTGGGTTATCAGCGTATTGCCGCCTGATCATACACCGTATGGGACGGTGAGCCCGGTTGATAAAACCTTTGCCGACTGGGTGCACAGGACCGGTGCACTGCCTCCTGATTTTGATGCCATGCCTTCGATCGTATCGCTACCACATCCGTTGATTCTTGATGAAGGACGCAAAAACACTCCAGTAAAAACCCTTGCGCAGTGGCAACAAAAGAAGGCGCAGCTGAGAAAGGATCTGGAGTATTATATTATTGGCTCTATTCCACCGGCTCCCGAAAAAATGGAGTCGAAGATTTTGGAAGAGGTAAAAGAAGGTGAGGTTATCCGTCGCATTGTGGAATTATCGTTTGGGCCCGGCAATCAGGCTAAAATGACTATCGAGCTAATGATTCCACCGGGACAAGGCCCCTTCCCTGTTTTTATGACTCAATGGAACCACCGCGAGTGGGCACAGATCGCCTTAAGGCGAGGTTATATCGGATGTGTGTATGCTGCTGCCGATATTAAAGACGATACCGAAGCCTATACTCAAATTTGGTGGCCCCAATATGATTTTTCGCGCTTGGGTCGTCGCTTGTATGGCACTTCGCGTGTAGTGGATTACTTATATCAATTGCCTTTTGTAGATAAGGAAAAAATCGCACTGACAGGCCATTCGCGAAACGGCAAGCTATCGTTAATGACGGCGGCTTTTGACGAGCGTATCAAAGCGGTGATTACTAGCAGTGCCGGTACAGGTGGTGAACTGCCTTGGCGCTATTGTTCGTATTACTATGATGTGGAAGACCTAGCATTGCTAACTACATCACAACCCACATGGTTTCATCCGCGCTTGCGTTTTTTCGTTGGGCGTGAGCACAAGTTGCCTATCGACCAAAATTCCTTTATGGCTTTGGTAGCTCCCAGAGGGCTCATGCTTAGCACCGCTCAAAACGAGCACGCCTCCAACGTGTGGGGGATGGAGCAGGCTTATCACACTACCTTGCCGGTGTTTCAATTTCTAGGCAAGCCGGAAAATTTCACCATGCGGGTAAGGCATAGCAAGCACGGTGTAAATGCACAAGATCTGGAGGACTATATCGATTTCTTCGACTATGTTTTTGGTAGAAGCAGTTATAAACCCGTTTATAAATTTTTCAACACCTATAAGTTTGAGAATTGGAAGCAACAGTCGGGTGAGGCCGTCGATCCGACACGGTATGCGGTGCGGGACGGTCGTATACAGGCCAGCTCTTTAACGGCTTGGGAGCAGACAAAGCCTCATGTATTGTCGCAGTTGCGCTGGTTGCTGGGTACCGAGCCTCCGGGGGTGAAGAATCCCGGACCAATGACTATGGAAAAGAAGGGAAGGGGAGAAGATTACGTTTTCGGCTCCTTTATTACGCGACCCACAGCCACGTCAAAGATGAAGATCATGCCCATCAATCCGTACTTTGGATTCGGCGATAATTTGTATGGTTATGTGTATTATCCGGCCGATGAGAAGGGTAACCCGATACGGAAGGACTTGCCGGTGGTAGTATATCTGCACGAGTTTGATTATTCGAAAGGCTTTGGTGCGATGGGATGGCAACATAAGATTCAATGGTTTTTTGAAAAGTTGACGGCGAAGGGATACGCGGTATTTGCTTTTGATATGGCCGGTTTTGGAACTCGTTTGGAAGAAGGAATCAGATTTTATGATCGTTATCCTAATTGGTCCAAGATGGGTAAACTGCTAGCGGACGTACGGTCGGCAGTGGATGCGCTGGAGAACCTAGAGTTTATCGATGGTAAGCGCATTTATCTGATGGGCTACTCCTTGGGTGCCAAAGTAGGACTGATGAGTGCTGCACTGGATACGCGCGTGGCAGGCGTGTTTTCGGTAGCCGGATTTGCTCCCTGGCGTGAGGTATCGCTCGATGCTGAGGGCCTGCAGGTGTACTCGCATTTACACGGTTTAATTCCTAAGTTGGGCTTTTTTGTAGGGCATGAGCGTCACATACCGGTAGATTATCCTGAAATTATTGCATCCATAGCGCCGCGGCCTGTATGGATTATTGCGCCGGAGCTGGATCGTAATCACCCGGTCGCGGCTGTACGTTCGGCTTTGGAAGAAGTGGGAAAAGTGTATCGCCTCTATGGTGCTTCTAATATGCTCACTCACGTGTACGTAAACGATTATAATCGTTTTTCGGCGGAGATGCAGCAACAGTTATTAGATTGGTTACCGCAGCCGTAAATCGAATATATTTTTTGATCCTCTGGTAATGGGTATTGTAACGTACAACTTTCAAAATAAAAGTCAAAGCAACAAACACGCCTAGGCATTCACTAGGGCTGTTGTTTGGGCTTTATGTATTCTATAAGGTTTTTAGTTGTGATAGGTTATGGTAATTTTGGGGAGGGGTGCGGTTGTAAATGTAATAATTATGATGTTTTACAATTTACTTACAAAATACCGTAATATGATGGTTTGTTTAAAGGTTCAAACGAACGCAAAATAAATATTATACAAGCTCAGCTTCTACATATATTGGCAGATTTTATAGAGAGCATAATATATTGTTTGAAAATTAATTATTTATATTTTTCAGAGATAACAACTTGTACTATTACTATTGTTTACAGTATTGCGTATTGTTATAGAAACATCGCTTATGGGTGTAATTTGTTCTGTAACTTTAACCAAGCCATATTCAGGCAGAATGTTGTATCATTTCGGGATGTTCCGCAATAAAAAACTACCACGGCGATTTGATAGGTGTAAGGCTAGAGCCACAGTATGGTATTGCTATAGGTTCTGTATATACAAACCAGTACTTCATGTTACAACCATGAACTAATCAGAAAAGAACAAAAAAAGTAATAATAAATGGAAGAATTAACTACAGAAATGCATAGTGAATTACTCGGTCATGAAATCAATAATTTGGATCTACGAGTGATGGCAGTTTACGGCGCCGTAAGTCGTGGGGAGAAGTTTGAAAACGCTTTAAAAGCGTACGACCTAACTGAAGAACAATACAACGATAATATTAATCGAGTTTTATCAGCTTCTGCTTAAATAACCTTCAAAAATAGCCCTTTCCGCCGGGGTTCGTAAATCAATATTCCCATACCAGTTAGTAGCTGAAAATAATTTTCAGCCATAAGGGGTTATTGGATAAATCATTCATATTGTATCTACCCATCTTGTCATTTTCTTGAAGATCGTTGTGAATTGCTTTCAATTCTGTAATAACTTTGATGTTGTACAACTTTCTGGCACTTTGGAAGACAGTTTACTGCGTTGTGAATTGCTTTCAATTCTGTAATAACTTTGATGTTGTACAACAGAAATTTTTCTGCCATAATATTTAGTTATGTTGTGAATTGCTTTCAATTCTGTAATAACTTTGATGTTGTACAACTCGGGTATTTCGATTGATACGCCTGCATCTGTTGTGAATTGCTTTCAATTCTGTAATAACTTTGATGTTGTACAACGTTTAGCAGGTTCTGAATGCGCTCCTCGGGGTTGTGAATTGCTTTCAATTCTGTAATAACTTTGATGTTGTACAACGTTTTGCTTCTAAATAGAGAGGTCCCCCTAGTTGTGAATTGCTTTCAATTCTGTAATAACTTTGATGTTGTACAACTTTAACGGCGTTATTAGTCTTGTTCCAGCCTGTTGTGAATTGCTTTCAATTCTGTAATAACTTTGATGTTGTACAACCGCCCCATTATATGTGAATATGCCTCGGTAGTTGTGAATTGCTTTCAATTCTGTAATAACTTTGATGTTGTACAACCTTGCGAGCAAGAACATTCCGCGGCTCGGTGTTGTGAATTGCTTTCAATTCTGTAATAACTTTGATGTTGTACAACATTAACGAACATCGTTACAACGGAGACGATGTTGTGAATTGCTTTCAATTCTGTAATAACTTTGATGTTGTACAACGAAACGTAAAAGTAAAAAAGTAATGTTTGCGTTGTGAATTGCTTTCAATTCTGTAATAACTTTGATGTTGTACAACTATGAGGCGTTTAAACTAAAGGTAGGCAAAGTTGTGAATTGCTTTCAATTCTGTAATAACTTTGATGTTGTACAACGAATTTGAAAAAAAGGAAGCAGAATACTATGTTGTGAATTGCTTTCAATTCTGTAATAACTTTGATGTTGTACAACAGTAAATGAGTATATGAAACTAACAGGGAAGTTGTGAATTGCTTTCAATTCTGTAATAACTTTGATGTTGTACAACCAATCGGGTTCAACCGAATGGGCAAATTTAGTTGTGAATTGCTTTCAATTCTGTAATAACTTTGATGTTGTACAACCAGGCATCTTTGAGTCTATCGCAAACATTGGTTGTGAATTGCTTTCAATTCTGTAATAACTTTGATGTTGTACAACTCAATACGCAAACTGGAAGGCGTGGAAGGAGTTGTGAATTGCTTTCAATTCTGTAATAACTTTGATGTTGTACAACAGCACTGTCTCCGTAGACAAGGTTCGGATTGTTGTGAATTGCTTTCAATTCTGTAATAACTTTGATGTTGTACAACATGCATTATATTCTATTGAATTGGGTAATCGTTGTGAATTGCTTTCAATTCTGTAATAACTTTGATGTTGTACAACGTACCCGGTAGTCTTACTCTCTCGAAACTTGTTGTGAATTGCTTTCAATTCTGTAATAACTTTGATGTTGTACAACGGCGCACCCATAGCTGTGCATCGACAGGGAGTTGTGAATTGCTTTCAATTCTGTAATAACTTTGATGTTGTACAACGGCGCACCCATAGCTGTGCATCGACAGGGAGTTGTGAATTGCTTTCAATTCTGTAATAACTTTGATGTTGTACAACAGTAAATGAGTATATGAAACTAACAGGGAAGTTGTGAATTGCTTTCAATTCTGTAATAACTTTGATGTTGTACAACCAATCGGGTTCAACCGAATGGGCAAATTTAGTTGTGAATTGCTTTCAATTCTGTAATAACTTTGATGTTGTACAACCAGGCATCTTTGAGTCTATCGCAAACATTGGTTGTGAATTGCTTTCAATTCTGTAATAACTTTGATGTTGTACAACTCAATACGCAAACTGGAAGGCGTGGAAGGAGTTGTGAATTGCTTTCAATTCTGTAATAACTTTGATGTTGTACAACAGCACTGTCTCCGTAGACAAGGTTCGGATTGTTGTGAATTGCTTTCAATTCTGTAATAACTTTGATGTTGTACAACAAGCACTCCTAAATGGTGGGAGTTCTGGAAGTTGTGAATTGCTTTCAATTCTGTAATAACTTTGATGTTGTACAACTCTCGCTGTAAAGCGTACATCTTTTCATTCGTTGTGAATTGCTTTCAATTCTGTAATAACTTTGATGTTGTACAACCTTCACCAATTAATTTTCTTAACTCTGTAGGTTGTGAATTGCTTTCAATTCTGTAATAACTTTGATGTTGTACAACCGATTGCTATCCGATAAGTAAGGATTGGCAGTTGTGAATTGCTTTCAATTCTGTAATAACTTTGATGTTGTACAACTTTAAGTGAGAACACGCGTTTCTGGCTGGTGTTGTGAATTGCTTTCAATTCTGTAATAACTTTGATGTTGTACAACATTTTCTCTCAAATGATACATTAAACGAAGTTGTGAATTGCTTTCAATTCTGTAATAACTTTGATGTTGTACAACCGTGTTGAACGTTGTAGAAAGTATTATAAAGTTGTGAATTGCTTTCAATTCTGTAATAACTTTGATGTTGTACAACATAGTAGTCGTAGACGTTTTGTCTTCTATGGTTGTGAATTGCTTTCAATTCTGTAATAACTTTGATGTTGTACAACAGAATTCGTTTAAGGGTTAGAAAATCAGACTCTTAGGCGTATTTCTAGAATGAAAAAAGCGGGATTTTTCCCGTTTTTTTATTGCTATTGTAGCCTATTTTCTGGTTTAAAACATTTCCAATTGCTGAGGGCCTACCGGTGCTTCAACCTCTTTCTTACCGTGAAATATTTGTATCTGACCAAACTGTTTATCTGTAATACACATGATTCCGATATGACCTTTGGGAGGTAGTATCTTCTTTACTCTTTGAATATGCACTTCCGCATTTTCCCGGCTCATGCAATGACGGATATACATACTGAATTGAAACATCGAGAATCCATTCTCTAAAATTTCTTTTCTGAATTTTGCATAGCGTTTTCTGTCTGCTTTACTTTCGGTCGGCAGATCAAACATGACTAATACCCACATGATGCGGTAGGCGTTTAGGCGTTCGAAATTCATGGCGTTAAGGTCGTTGGCATTATCGGATAGAGCAGTTTTCTACTTTTGCCTTCGAAACACCGGGCTAAGCTGGCTGTGGTACGTTGTACAGCATTCAATAGCGGGCTTTTCTCGTAATCGATTATGACGTCTATGGCAGGAATGCTGAGCAATTGTTGTTTCATGGAGGGGGTGAGTTCTAGAAAATTGCCGTGTGTTCTAATGATGTTATAGACCACCTTGTCCACATAAGGTCGGTAGGGCTCCATGATATCATCAGCTAAGCAATAAGCATTGTACTGGTTGCGATGGTGTATACCCAGCGTAGGTAGTAATCCCGACCCCACCAAACTGCGTGCTACCACTGCCCGTAGGATAGCATAACCATAATTGAGCAAATTATTGGGTGGAGGACCTTCTCGGTGGCGTCTAAATTTAGGGAATAATGGAAAAACATGTTTCCAGTAATAGGCCGATGCCTGAGCTTCACAATTATCGCTGTCGCCACTTTTTACATTTGAAGCCAATTGCAATAAGACTTTATTAGGAATGCGATATTGCTGTAGGAGAAACGCTTGATTGGTGATTTTGGCAATAACAGTTTGTTGCCAGAGCTGTTTTTTAAGGGGTAAGGACGCTTCAATTTGATATTGAAAGCGCTGACTTTGTAGGGTGTGACCGTCCAAGTTCAGAAATAAACCGGTGGGGTGGTGAATATCGTTACAGATAATGACTGCCGTGTTATTATCCAGTAATCGAGCGAGTAATGCCTGGGTGATGGTGATTTGCTGATGATCCAAAATCACCACACCGATATCTTCTATGGCAGCCGTTTTAATTTCACCTGTTTCCGGCAATTCAATAACCAACTGCTTATTTTGTGTTTTTAAATAAGCCGGGCTGCCAAAATACAAAGTTCGTTTAAGCATATATTCATTAATATTCTCCTACTTGAACGATATCTCCCAAATGATTTATTCTAACTTTTATTACATTACTAATGGATTGTGGATTTCTTCTTCTTTTATAACTCCACTCATTTAACTTTATATCGTCGTTTATTTTAGTTTCCAAATGGTATCTAAACCAATAATCTTTTACACCAAACTTCTGTACTCTAAACAAATTCGGGCTGATGAGCTTTTTGTTTTGAGGATCTAAAAGGTCAATTCCTTGTGGGTTAAATCCGGTTTGATCATTGGGAAATACAAACATTTCGTTTTGCTTCATGGTAAAGAGGAACTCCCAGTCTTTTTCAGGAAGATTACTTAAAATCAATTCCTCTTTTATTCCTTTGTTTAAAACCAAATCAATATCCTCAATTGGATTTTTAAAAATCAACGGCAAACCGTAATTTTTTCTTAAAACGGCTTCCATAAAGGATACAACTCTTTCTTGCAAATTACCCTTTGCATCTCTGTAAATAGCTACATGATGGTTATTTCCCGTACTCACAAAATCCACTGGAATACGTTCGCCTCGTTCATCTAAAAGATAATTGCCCAAATGGTCTCTCTTAAAATGTAACGGTTCGGCATTTTTGACCCCGGAAATTCGAACGCGCTTAATGACTTGGCCATTCTTATGGTAAATAGGATTTTTATCTAAATCTGAAAATGCCTTTTTAGCATCTCCATACTCTTTTAATCTTTGTCTCAAGATTTCCCTTACCCCATGGTCAATAATCTTCTCAAGCGATTTTTCATCTTTGAAGTTTTCAGGAGTAATGTCTTTTCTTATCGCATAATCCGATTCTAACCAAGTTAATTTCACTTTTTCAGGCATCGTTTCTGTTCGGGCTTCATCCAAGTAAATTGGATTCTTGCTCAATGCGTTTTTACCTGTAAACGCTTTTTTCGGGTCATTATCATTGGCTTGTAATCGTTCTAACAACAATTTTTTATACAAAGGATGAGCTACCATCGCAATCGTTGCTTCATCGAACTTGCCATCGATTTTTACCTCTTTGCTCTCGTAATAATGATATTTCCCGTAAATAGTTTCTTTGTGCAATTGTCCCCGAGGCGTTAGTTCGATTTTTACCAATTCCCCTTTCTTGGATTTGGTGATATTTTTGTTACGGGTAACAACTTTGTTCTTGGCTTTGTGGGAAACCAATACACTCTCTAAATGCTCTTTGGCCTGCTGACGGAAGTTAGGGATAGGCAGTTTAAATACCCGTTTTTTATTGCCTTGGTCATCGTACTTCCACTCAGTGAATTTTTCTTCAATGCCTTTGATATTTTGGTGTTCTTTGTGTGTCGCATTATAGCGAGCATTGAGGTAGTTGAGATAGCTGATGTACTGACGTTTGGTAAACGCTACCGTTAAAGCGTCCATAGCGTGATGGCGGTGGTCGTTGCGCTTCGTCCAATCTTTAATCACTTCTACCTTATTACCGTCTTTTCGTTCTTGGAATTCAGTCAATCCCAATGCACGGTATTTCGGCAAGTTGATTTCTTTCATTACATTAATCAATCCCCAATCTTCACGCAAACGGTCTGTAATGCTTCCACTTGTGGTGACAATATGTCTGGTTATTTGACTTAGAATTTCTTTCGCTTTTTTGGCAATGTACTGGCTGTCTCTCAAGTCGCGTTCGATAAAGCCATCGCCAATCTCTGATTCTTTTTTCAGTAACTTTTGATACTTGGCTTTAGAGATTTTCCCTTCTTTGTACAAATTATCGACAACAGACAGGTAGGTTTCGAAATCTTCTTTCGATTGTCTACTCATGTAATCAAAGGCCGTATTATTACTTTTATCTAAATTAGCTTGTCGGGGCACCAATACCTTATTGGAGAAACTGTCGTCAAACAATCTGGATTGTGGGATGATATGGTCAACATCGTACTCTTTACTGAAAAGCTTATGATAATCGATTTTGGTATTGGTGTATAAATCCTTATACCCATTAAAAGCCAATTCCTGATAAAGCTTATATTTTACAATATCGTTTCTGGTAGGATTAAGAATGCCAAAATCTTTTCTTATCGCTTCTACTATCTTCTCATTTTCGCCTTTAGCTTTATTGATCTGGGAAGTCATCTCAGCACGTTCGGAAGCATTCTTTTTCAATTCACGTGCTAATTCGATTCGAATTTCATCGAATTTAAAATTTGGATCTGTTTTTCTGTTTTTATCCAATAGAGCATTGACCACATTGATCATTTGGTTGAGAATCTTCTCTACTACAGGATTGCGCAGACTGTTCTTAGGTAATAAATCCAATCTATCTTTTAACAGGCGTTGCTCATTTTCTTCTTTGGTCTCCCAATTTGAATGACGATATTTTCTTGATAAAACATCAAAATAATCACCTTCCTTTTGAGATAGTTTTTTATAGTCTGAAGCTACATATGCACAAGCCGTGCTGTATTTATTTTCTTTTATGTATGGATATATCTTACGCATAGCTTTGGTACTCAGGCTTCCGTAATCATCCTGAAAACTAACATTCACCAAAATCTTTGCATGCTCCGGTTGAAAACCGAATTTCTCGCATAGTTTTTTCTTAAGTCCGATATGTTCCTGACCATAGGTCAAAATATCTTCCTCGGAGTATTTTTTATCATCATCCTCGGCAGAATACAATAAATGCCACAGTTGATATGACTTCTGCAGCTCAAAGGCCTTGCCATCCAATTCAGCATTGAATTCCAATATTTCCGTGTCGATACCCAATACATCAAAAATGGATTTCACCATTTCTTTTATCTCACCTGCAGGTGTTTTTAGATCAGCCACATTAATATCATCTTTGTCGGACAATTTTAAAAGGTCTTCGTTGTATCCTTCGATTTCAAGGATTTTCAAATAAGCATTGTATAAAGCCTGATTGGTTCTGTTTCCTTCTAATTGTGTATAATTGACTTCCCAATCTGCAGGTTTATACCCCAAAATCTCAATAATTCGAGAAGAGGAAAGATTTCCTTTAATGTTTAATTCTTCAAACAGGGTTTCTTTAGCTTCTAAACTCAGTTCCAAAACTTCTGCATCTTCCGAGAAATTTGTTAGTGTATCTTGAGCCTTCCTTTTCTTGCTTCCTTTTTTTCGAACAAGAACATTGTTCAAGTTCTGCCAAATCTTGAATTCTTGGAATAATGGCGATGATTTTGGGGCTACTCTTGCACCTATGGTACTCTTTTTACCATTAATTACAACCTCTTTACTTTCAAATTCGCAGAAACTGATTAACCCTTTTTGAGATTTTAATTTACGCTGATAGAAAATAATAATGTCTCTAATTTCTTCTTTCAGTTCATCCGTCAGTTCCGGATGATGTTTTCGCTGTTCCTCCCAAATCGCCTCAAACTCATCCATATAATCCTGGCGATAGAACACCTGGTTCTTTAAGCGAATATGTCTGTTTTGCAAAAGCTGATTATATAGGTATTGACCTACAGTTAGTTTATTGAAAAAAAGCTCCTTACTTCTATCGGAGATTTCACCCAAATAACCGCTAGATTGATTGATGTCATTATTGATTTCGGTTAACACAAAAGCTACTTGTTCTTGGGACAATTGTTGAGTAAGGGCATCATTTCTCCATTTGTATGCTTGAAGTTTTTTCTTTTCTCGGTTTGATAGTGTGATGGTTTTTTCATTTTTCAAACCATCTTCCATATCTTTAATATCTGCTGTATAGACATTGGCTATAGCCAAAATTCGCTTTCTGGTATTTTCTTTTCCCTGACCTTTTAAGGCTATATATAATTCTTCTGTTAGAAAGTCCGGATAGTATGTTCTTTGTTTATTCCAAACCTTATCAAATTCTGCCTGCAAATCCGAACGATAAAATTCGGGCAATTTCTTCTTGCCTTCTAAAAGCAACTGAAAAGACAACTGTCCTGGTGTCAGATTTTCTTCGTACAACCTTTTGGCGATGGCCATACCATCAATTGCGTGCCCTTCTTCCTCATTTTTAGCTTTACGAGAACTTTTGTATCCCCGTTTTTTATTGATAGCCAATAAAACCCTTGCCAATTCATCCTTTTCAATTTTTTCGGTTACGGCTTTTGCGCGGAGACGCCAGGTTTCGTGCGTTGTATTTTTACCGTCTTCAGCCAATTTGCTTTCAGCGATGATGATATTAGCCTTCCTCAAAGCATCGATAAGATGTTCTCTTCGCAATTGGTATCTATCGAGATTACGACGCATGCCGCGTTTTAAAGTTCGGTCTGCATTGGTCGTAATGGGTTTTCCTTTTTCAAAGTTCGTTTGCTCGTCGGTAGTAAGCGGGTTCACTCGCACACCAATTTGAACAATGCTTGAGTTTTCAGGAGAATCTCCTTCAATAACATGAGCCCACCCAATAGAGTTGGTACCTAGGTCTAAACCGAGAATATTTTTCATCTGCCAGCAGTTTTAGTGTATAGGATAAATATATAAAAATTTTTCATAAAAAGTTGAGTGTTAATTAAAAATAGGGTAGATAGTGGAGTGGGTAATTTGGATGGAGCTAAAGAAATTATTAATTTTACTATTGAAAGCAATTCACAATAAGGATGATTCCGTTGTGAAAACATTTGGGTCGCCTCTTGTCCATTAATCAGGGGGCATTTTTTATGCCTGCCCATTTATATTTGATATTGCATGCAAATATCTTGTAACATATATAGGCTCCATGCTGTTTATTTGTTTTAATAAAAAATAGCATATTTGCTAAATGAACAATGGCATTGTATCTAAAAATGCTATATCCTGTAAAAAACAATTATTGAGGAACACTGTTATATCATTTGTGCAGATGCTAACCGTTGTATTTGGATATCTTGTTTGATTGAACTTTCAATATATGCGATTCCTTTGGCTCTTATTCATTCCGTTTTTTTCTTTCTCTCAGGTGGTAAAATTTAGACAGTATCGAGAAGGCGAAATCTTCAGATACAAGCTTACAACGGACACCTATAACAATGATAAATATACAGGCACTTCGGTGGCGATTTCGGAGCATCGTGTGGTAAAAGAGGGCTCTATATGGGCAGAATCAATTAAATGGTTGGAGAAGGCCAGTTTTACTTCCAAGGATACCCTTAACTTGAGCACTGCCGCTTTATCTGTAAAGCCCTATTCTGTATCTCTAGCTCCTGAAGGGAGGGTATTGCTGCCCAAGCTTTCGGTACCGGATATGGTAGGAGAGATCACCGATTTAAACACATTTTATGTGGCTATAGCTCCTGCGTTGAAGGCTCAGGCTTTGTCCGAGAATAATCGGGAATTCATCAATCCCGAACTTCGAAAAGGCAATTTCGCAGATAGTATGACCATCCTTTACGGAACGGACTGCATTCAAGTGACCCAACGTTTGATAAGTACTGATAAGCAGTATACCATTGTGGAAACCAAGTTTAGTCCTCCTGTTGTACCCTGTTTAGAACCACTTATTGATACCATCGCTACCTCCATTTTCGACTATCCCAACAACTTTCAGATGATTAGAAAGGGGAATGGCGATAAGGTAAATTTATTCTGGGGTGTGGAGGAGTTTATTATTACGTCCAAGATCGACAATCAAAACGGACAGATCGTGGAGGCATCGATGGACAATCGATTAAAGCTTCGCATGCGCTACAACGCTTCACCGGATTTGAAAACATATGATGTGGAAATGCCGGTAACGCTTAGAAGAAATCTTAAATTGGAATTACTAAAATAAAAAATGAGTCAGGCCTTCGGTGTCAGATGGGCTATCTGATTCAGCATCCTGACTCACCTCCCGCAAAAATTAAAAAACTGAAAATACATTTCTGGTAAATCGAAGTAAATTCGATACTCTTATTAGGTTTCGAAATGCAAGTATTTAGGTGTATGGCCATCTAAACAAACACTTACATACTTTCTTCATCATCATCAAAACCTAGTCCCTCATCGTCGTCATCATGAGTGCTACCGATATTGAGCATACTGCCGAAGAGATCCTTAAACTCAATTTGTGTTTCAAAAATTTTCTTACTAATGGAAGAATAAGCCGCTAATCCGTGCAATACAAACTCCATCAGTAGGCCGGTCTGCATGTCGTTGGCTCCCGGAAAAAATTGCTTCACCAAGGCGTGTAGTCCGTCCACGGCGTACAACAATTGTAATTTTTCCTCGTCTTTAGTATGGAAGGGGATTGTCAATTGATTGCCTTTGTCGAACCAGCCGATGATGGCGCGATAAGGATTTTCATCGGCTTTCTGTTGTGCCGAAGGTTTGCCGGTATTTCTTCTTTTCTTTAGCTGCTCCGGATCGGGGAAGTATTGTACAAACTGCGTGCGGATGGCTTTTTCCAATAAATTCATGGCTACCTGATAGGGGCCTTCTTGCTCACCTTCGTACACCAGCTCTACCTTTCCGGTAATGGATGGAATAATGCCAATCAGGTCGGCAATCCACACTTGGGTTTTCGATTCGTTATTGATCAATGCGCGTCTTTCCGCTGCACTTACGGCGTTTTCTCTTGCCGAAATAGTCAATCTGGCGCTTACCCCGCTTTTTTTGTCCACAAATTCGCTGTTGCGGGCTTCAAAAGCCACTTGTTCTATCAGGCGCTTGATAAGATCGCTCACCGCCACTTTTTCCGCTACATCGGCAGCGATATCGGCTTCCTGTTCGGTAATTTCCAGAGCGTGCTCCAATGTTTTGGGATAGTGGGTGAGGATCTGACTTTCTATCCGGTCTTTCAGTGGCGTAACAATAGAGCCGCGGTTGGTATAATCCTCGGGGTTGGCCGTAAATACAAAAAGAATATCCAGGGGCAGCCTTAATTTGAAACCACGTATCTGAATATCGCCTTCCTCCAAGATATTAAATAAAGCTACCTGTATCCGTGCTTGCAGATCGGGCAATTCGTTAATGACAAAGATGCCGCGATTGCTGCGCGGAATAATACCATAATGCAAAACTCGTTCGTCAGCAAAGCTGAGTTTGAGGTTAGCAGCTTTAATAGGATCGATATCGCCGATGAGATCTGCCACACTCACGTCAGGCGTAGCCAGTTTTTCGGCATAACGTTGACTGCGGTGTACCCACTCAATAGGCGTGTCATTGCCTTTTTCGGCAATGAGGTCTTGGGCATACTTCGAGATGGGGTTTAAAGGATCGTCGTTGATATCGCTGCCGGCTACTATGGGAATGTATTCATCCAATAGTTCGGTCATCTGGCGTGCCATGCGGGTTTTGGCTTGTCCGCGCAAGCCCAACAATAGGATATTGTGTTTGCTTAGCAGGGCGCGCTCCACATCGGGAATTACCGAATCTTCATAACCGATGATGCCCGAAAAAGTGGTTTCGCCGCTTTTGAGTTTTTGTATAAGGTTCTGACGAATTTCTTCCTTTATGGATTTAGATTGATATCCTGACTGAATCAGCTCTCCGAGGGTAGTTGCATTCATATATTGTAAACGTCGGTTTTAGTAAATGATTGTTTTTGTTGTAATGAAAAGTGGTGTCTTAATGCTGTTAAGTTTAGAATACATTTTTCGACTTGCCTCTTTCAAAGTCTTTAAAGATAAAACTTCCCAGATTATCTAAAGAAGCAAAATAAGCTTTACCGTTATTCATTTCGGTGAATTCATGTACAAAGCGCTGTAGATAAGGATCGGTAGCAATCATGAATGTGGTGATGGTGATTTTATTTTTTTTGCATTGAGCAGCCAGATTGAGGCATCTGTTGACCACTTTTCTATCCAGCCCAAAAGCATTTTTGTAATAGCGGTTGCCAATTTTCAGACAGGTGGGCTTTCCGTCTGTGATCATGAAGATTTGTTTATTAGGATTTTTTCTTCTACGTAAGATATCCATGGCCAATTCCAGCCCGGCTACCGTATTGGTATGGTAGGGGCCCACCTGCAGATAAGGAAGATCCTTGATGGCCACCGGCCATGCGTCATTGCCAAACACTACAATGTCCAGTGTGTCCTTCGGATATCGGGTCGTAATCAGTTCACTCAGCGCCATGGCTACTTTCTTGGCAGGAGTGATGCGGTCCTCTCCGTATAGAATCATGGAGTGGGAGATGTCGATCATGAGCACCGTGGAGGTCTGGGTTTTGAAGTCGGTTTCGCGAATGCTGAGATCGTCTTCGCGCAGCATAAAACTTTCAATACCGTGATTGATTTGCGCGTTTCGGATCGACTCGGTGAAATCAATTTGTTCCAGCATGTCGCCGAATTGAAAAGGGCGCGTTTCGGGATTGATTTCATCGCCCTGTCCCGGCTTAAAGGTTCTGTGATCACCTTTGGAACCTTTGCGCAGTTTTCCGAAGATTTCTTCCAGGCTTTTTTTACGGATGCCTTGCTCGGTTTTAGGAGTGATTCTGATTTCGCCTCTTTGCGGATCTTCGGTAATGTAACCTTTCTCTTTCAGGTCTTCAATAAAATCGCCGATACCGTACTCATCATCTGTAAGTTGATACTCTTTATCCAGATGGTTTAGCCACTGTAGTGCTTCGGCCACATCTCCGCTGGTATATGTAAGGAGTTGCAGGAATACATCCAAAAGTTTATCAAATGGAGATTTTCCCTGCAGGTTAGGATCAAATTTTGAAAAATGAAAGCCTCGCATATCTATAAATATAACACATTATCAAATGAGATGTTTGCCATTGTGGAAACTATTGCCAAGCTTTTTGAAAACCAATAAAAAAGCTGCCCGTAAAGGCAGCTTTTGACAAATATAATTTTCTCGGCAAGATGCTACTTTGTAGCCTCCTGAGTCGCTTTTTGAGCACTGTCGGCGGCCTGTTGGGCTTCCTGCGGATTGATTTCCGGAATCTGCTGTGCCGCTTTTTTTGTGGGATCGTAGGTTTGCTCCACCTGTTTGAGTACTTCATCCATGATTTCGTTGAGGATGACTTCGGTGTACTCTAAGCCTGAGTAGTACTCGGGCTTATTATTTTTCAAATACTCGTAGTAAGCTCTTTGATCCACTATATCTTTTCTTACTGCTTCGGCAATCTGTCTAGCACGATCAAACATACCGGCTTTGTAATGTGCTTCTACCAGTAAGATGCCGGTTTGATTGTGCATGCTGTAACGGCTGGTCATACCATAAGGCAGATTTTCCGGCAGTATATTCTGGGCTTCTTTTTCCAGAAGTTTTATAGCCTCTTCTTTTCTGCCCGCATCGGCCAGATTACCGGCGGCTTCTGCAAAGATGGCTCTGATGTTCAGCAGGTACTGTCTGTTCACTTCATCAAAATACACACCTTTTTTATTAGCGCCACCAAATTCAAATTTTTTGTGGAGGTTGTTGAAGATGACTTCCAGATTGTTATCTCTTACTGAGGTACCTCCCGCCCTCATGGAGCGCATTGCCTGATCGGTTACCCAGTTCTGCTGGGGTGTCTTTACAGGGAATGGTACGAGTCTGTAAGTTAGCCCATCCTTGCGCAAATAGTGGCCGAAGCCTAAATCGCCATAGGCCGCAGTGAAGTAGATGGGGCGCTGCCATTTGTTAGTGGCAATGATGTTCAGCATGATCAGATCGTTACGAGTTAATGCCGAGGCTGGTATATCGAACTGAATCTGATCAGCGATGCTGTCTGTAGGATTCGCAGTACCATTCTTACGTACCACTTCTTTGTCTACAGGAACAAAGAATTTTCTGAAAGGCATGATGCCGGGGCCTACATCGTTTCCATCTTCATCCGTTACGCTTTGTCCTAGATAATCCTTCATCACGTCGTATAATGGATAATAGGCGTTAGGATCGAGCTTATCGCCTCCCTGATTACCGATACGGATATATTCTCTGTTATGTCCCTGTATTTGTTCGGGAGACCAGATCACATCTACACTATCGGCATCATTAATCTTATATCTCAATTGGTTGATATACCAGTCAATACCTAAAAGGCTGGTATTGATGATGCGAATATCTTTTCTGATACCTTCTACTTCCTGAGCGTACCATAGAGGATAGGTATCGTTATCTCCAAAGGTGAATAGGATGGCATTGGGTGCGCAGCTCTCCAGATAGTCTTTAGCTAGGTCGGGAGCCAGCGTTTTTTGGCTACGATCGTGATCATCCCATTCTTGTTGTGCCATAAGCGCAGGTACGAAAAGGCAGATTACGGAAGCCACAATGCCGGCTGTTTTTAAATTGGTGCCTTTAGCCGATAAGGCTCGTACGATTAGCGTTATCGCTATTACTACCAGTACAAACCACAAAGCTGCGAATATGGAAGCTGTGATGGTACCTTTGAAGGTAGCGGTGAGGCTGCTGATAAGTGTTACCAAGAAGGCCAGGGTAGCCCCGTATGTTAATATTTTCTTGAATAAATCTTTTTCAAGCTTTTCTACCGCCATTCTTACAAATGCTAATACGGAAAGGCCGATCCAGATGGCGAATACATAGCAGGCTCCAACGAACACATAATCTCGCTCTCTAGGCATATTACCCGGTGCATTCAGGTAGATCACTAGCGCCTCTCCCATAAAGAAGAAGAAGATCAGCGTTACGATAAAGTCCCTGCGGTTTTTCAGCAATTGATATACAAAGCCCAAAATGCCTAACACAAAGGGCAGCATATAGAGCTTATTATGTCCTTTATTATTTTTAAGGCTGTCTGGCAGTTTGCTTTGATCGCCCAAGCGCGGGCTATCAATCAGGCTGATACCAGATATCCAGTTGCCATCCCGCTTATTGCCGAATCCCTGCAAGTCGTTCTGACGTCCTGCAAAATTCCACATGAAGTAACGCATGAAGAGAAAATCGGTCTGATAGGAGAGGAACCAGTTGATATTGTCGGCATAGCTGGGTGCTCCATAATGAATCTGACCGGTCTGTTCATCGCGTTGCTGGTCTAAGTTAAGCCAGTCGGCATAAAACTGAGCATGTCCCTGAGCATTGCTGGGATCCCAAACTCTGGGGAATAGCTGCATATCGCTTTTCTGATATACATATTCGCGTCTACGTCCAATAGGAATGTATTTGTCTTTCCCTTTGGAGTATTGCATTTCCTTGTATTTTATAACGGGGTATCCCACCGCATCACGTTCTACTTCTGCAGCATAGTGCGGGCCATAAATCAATGGGGCGCTACCGTATTGTTCGCGAGACAGGTAATACACTAGATTGATGGGGTTATCCACATTATTCATGTCAATGGCCGGGTCGGCATTACTGCGGATCATGGAAGTGAAGTACATGGAGTACCCCAACATCATGAACGCATAACACCACAATAAAAGTTTAAGAATACCTAGTGTAGCCGGCTTGATAAAATAACCCAATACGCCACCAATCGCTAGTAATAAAATGATTTTAAAAGCAGCTCCTGTTGAGGAGAATGCAAATGGCAAAAAGGCCATGGTGAAGAATAGTGCGGCCCAAATTAACAAAGAGGTTTTTGAAACATTATTCTTAAAGCGCAATCCCCACACAATGAGTGCAGCAAGTACCACAAAATAAATGGCAAAGCCCGAGAAGAACGGTAGTCCGAATTTGTTTACAAAGAATACATCGAATAATCCTGCTGCTTTCATGCTGTATTGAATTACCGCCACTTGTACGATGCCGGTGATGGCACAACCTACTAGAAATGCAATCAATGCTCCGCGGTTAGTGGCTTTATATCGGCGGTAAAAATAAATCATCACAATAGCAGGAATGGTAAGCAGGTTTAGGAGGTGTACGCCGATGGATAGTCCCATCATAAAGAAGAGGAATATAATCCAGCGGTCGCTTTTAGCGCGTTCCATTTCATTGGTAGCGCGTTCGTCTGCATGTTCCCATTTTAATATCAGCCAAAATACTAATGCTGTAAACAATGAAGACAAAGCGTATACTTCGCCCTCTACTGCACTGTACCAAAAAGAATCTGTAAATGTGTATGCCAATGCACCGATTACACCCGCCCCCATCACAGTTATTAACTGAGCAGGAGAGAGCTCTTCGCCTACATTTACATACATTTTGCGGGCGAAGTGTGTAATAGTCCAGAAAAGAAAGAGAATGGTGCCTGAACTAGCAAGGGCACTCATAAAGTTTACGGCATTGGCCGCAGTCATTGCATTATCTCCGAACAGGATAATAAAAAAGCGTCCCAATAAAGTAAACATGGGGGCTCCCGGAGGGTGAGGCATTCCTAATTTGAAGGCGCAAGCAACGAACTCGCCACAGTCCCATAATGATCCGCGAGCTTCACGAGTAAATACATACGTTAATGTAGCAATGACAAATACAATCCAACCTGTAATATTGTTTACTTTTCTGAAATTCATTGACAAATAAATTTGTTGATGCTCACAAAAATAGGGATAAACCTATCATTTAAACGTTTCGGAAAGGTATTATGAAAAATTTTAAATATAGGAAAAAGCTTTTGTAGCACTATCTGCAAGAAAATAGGGGCTAAAGTGCTCCTTAGCGATAGATATAAGAAGGGTTTCTGTAAGGATTATTGTACCAGCTAGCATCTATTTCGCGCACAAAATTTTCGATTTCTCTGTCGAAACTTTCTTTGAGATTATATTCCTGTTTGAGATTGCCGCCGTAAAAGAAGGCTATTGTCTGATACAGTCGAGCATTCAAACTACCCTTATACTCTTTCAATATTTCGTAACAATTGTTGCCGGTTTGTCGGTTAATAAGCTTCATTAGTACTTTCCCTTGGTATACCGATAAGTTACTCAGCGGTTCGGCAAATTTCTGTTTGAGCTCTTTTTCTCGGGATTTTATAATTGCTTTCCGGTCTTTCTTATTACCGGCAGTTTCCAATTCCTTATTGATTTGATTGATAATATTGCCGGCTATGCGTGCATAGGGATAGCATACATATACTGCATTTCTAAGGCGATTATACTCTCGCTTTACCTGTTCCAGTTTGGCTGGCGGTAACTTGGAGATCCATACATTTTCCTCCTCGGCATAAGGCATTATTTTAAAAGAATCATAGTCGGTACCGTACCAAATGGCACCTACCACAATGGTATCATAAGGCCCCCAGTCTTTCATAATCTCTTCCATGCTGGGCCGTGGAGGAATGCGCGAGGGATCGACACTTGTTTGAGCATTGCTGATTAAAGTGCTCAGAAGTGCGAAGGCAACACTTACTAAACTAGCGATATGTTTGCGAAGGGTACTCAAAGCACTAGGTTAAATAGCAATTTACTGCATTTTTATTTATACTCATTTTAATGAATTGATAAGGAAATCTTAATAGTCATTACAATCGTTGCAACAGTGTGGCGATAAGGACGGCCGTAACGGTATTGAGAAAATTTACCATATTGTTGGTAAGATAACCTTTGTCTTCATATGCGGCTCCTAGTAGCGAATCCATGATGTTGCCTGCTGTTCCGGCTATAATAATTATCAACAAGTCAAAACTCACCCCATAGAATATGCCGTAAATTAGGGCAATGAGAGTACTGCCTACTATTCCCCATAACGTACCCTCACGGCTAATAATGCCGTTGCCTCCTTTTTTCGCTGGTTGAAAACTGAGAATATGAAAGAAGCGCTTGCCGTATACATTTCCCAGTTCTGAAGAAAAGGTATCGGCTGTGGCGGCAGCAAAACATGCTGCAACCAAAAGCGGTGTATTGAGGTGCGATTTTGGAAATAGCAGCGAAAGCATCCCGATAATTGCAGCCGCTCCTGCGTTGGCAAATACCTGTCCACTTTTGCGGCGTCCCTTGTCTTTTTCGGCCAAGCCCGCCTGCTGTTTAAGCTCCATTTTCCAGGAAGTAACCAATACACCCATTATAAAAAAAGCGGCCATCAGTATCACACCGACAACACCACAGGTGATATAAATGAGGGTACTCAAAATGCCGCCCATCAAAGCCGCTGCAATAGTGAGTTTGCGAAGTTGTACACTCAGCAGCATGCCGGCTACCACTATTATAGCGAATATGATATGGGCGCTATTCATCTGTATATCTTTATAAAACGGGCGGTTTTTATTTTACAAGATTGCACAAAAATATATTTGGTGATTACATTTTATGAATTAAATTTGCACTCCATGAGAACAAAGCAATTTTTTACCGGGTTTTATTTTTACTTCTTTTTTACCAAAAAAATGAAGCCGGGATTGCTGTAGTTCGACTCAACTAGGATAATAATAGTGAAGGTATAAATGAATCCCGGCTCCCAAGGCCGGGATTTTTTTGATACCTCTCCCAGAAGTATTTCCGAGAAGGGGTTCACTGAAAGCAAATAAATAACATAAGATGACCAGTAAGAAAGAGGAATCTAAAAGTAAAGAAGGAGATGCCCCTTCACTGACGGAAGAGGTTGCACCTCATATTGCCATTCAGGGTTATGAAGGATGTTTTCATCAACAAGCCGCACAATACTATTTTGGCAAACATGTCACAGTAGAATGCTGCGCTACTTTTAAAGAAGTGATTGCGGCCGCTAAGGATAAGAGCAGAACCGACGGCTGTATCATGGCGATTGAAAACTCCATTGCCGGCAGCATTTTGCCCAACTACAATTTGTTGCAATCTAGCGGATTGAAAATAGTGGGTGAAATTTATATGCAGATTCATCAAAATTTGCTGGTGAATCACGGAGTAGAACTGGAAGATATTAAGGAAGTGCATTCGCACACTATGGCCTTGCAACAGTGTTATGAATTTCTCGATCAGTATAAGTGGAAACTGGTAGAAACGGAAGATACAGCCTTAAGCGCTAAGCATATTGCACAATATAAAAGCAAGCATATTGCAGCAATAGCTAGTACATTGGCCGCTGAGATTTACGACTTGAAGGTGTTAGCTCCTAAAATTCAGACTTTAAAAAAGAACTATACCCGCTTTCTGGTATTGAAGAGACCGGAAGATGTGAAAGAAGAGCAGATTGGCAACAAAGCTTCGATTAATTTTAAAACTATACATAAAGAGGGAGCATTAGCCAGAGTGTTGGGTGTGATTGCCATTCATAAAGTAAACCTCTCTAAGCTGCAGAGCTTCCCCATTCCGGGTTCGGATTTCAAGTATCAGTTTCACGCCGATATGGAATTCGACAACATTAAAACATTTCATAGAGTTATCGAAAAAATTACGCCGCTGACAGAGGGTATCAAGATTTACGGTATTTATAAAAAAGGTATATGGAAGTAGCCAACAGATTAAAAGGTGTAGGCGAATATTATTTCTCAAAGAAGTTAAGAGAAATTGACGACCTGAATAAACAAGGAAAAGATATTATCAATCTGGGTATCGGGAGTCCTGATTTACCTCCACATCCTGATGTGGTAAAAGTATTGTACGAAGAGGCCCAGAAACCCAATGTACACGGTTATCAAAGTTATAAGGGTAGTCCGGTATTGCGGAAAGCGTTTGCCGACTGGTATCAGCAATGGTACGGTGTGACGTTGCATCCGGATACAGAAGTCCTACCTCTCATTGGTAGTAAGGAAGGTATTATGCACATCTGCATGACTTATTTGAATGAGGGAGATGCGGCGCTGGTACCCAATCCGGGATATCCTACTTACAGAAGCAATGTCACTATTGCCGGAAGCACTTGTATCGATTATGATCTGAAAGAGGAACATCATTATCAACCTGATTTTGCGGCGATCGAAAAACAAATTACCGAATACAACAATAATGGTAAAGGCAGTGTGAAATTGTTTTTTGTAAACTATCCGCAGATGCCCACCGGTCAGCGTCCCGATAGGAAGGTATTTGAAGCGTTGGTGGCATTTGCAAAAAAACATCAGCTTTTGGTGGTGCATGATAATCCTTACAGCTTTATCCTGAATGATGAGCCTATAAGTTTATTAAGTGTAGCGGGTGCTAAAGATGTGGTGATTGAACTCAATTCGCTGAGTAAATCACATAATATGGCTGGATGGCGTGTGGGTGTATTGTGTGGTGCGGAAGCACGCATTAACGAAGTGCTGCGGTTTAAAAGCAATATGGACAGCGGTATGTTCCTGCCACTACAACTGGCTGCCGCAAAAGCATTAACATTGGGAAAGGAATGGCATGATGAAGTAAATAAAGTATATCGTGAGCGTAGGGAGAAAGTGTTTCAATTGCTGGATATACTAGAATGCACTTATTCCAAAGATCAGGTAGGTATGTTTGTATGGGCACGTATTCCCGAGAAATATGACAACTGTTATAAGGTGGTGGATGATGTATTGTATAAAGCCAATGTATTCATTACACCTGGAGGTATTTTCGGCAGTGGTGGAGAGCAGTACATTAGAATCAGCCTTTGCGGTTCAATAGCTCGATTTGAGCAAGCTATCAGCAGAATACAACAAAGCCTGATATCATAAGACAGCAATAATAGAATAGTAGTGGTTTGCGCCCACTTCATAGAACAAATAGCTAAAGTAAAATGAATAAACGTAAAAAAATAGCAATAATAGGAGTAGGGCTTATCGGAGGTTCGATGGCATTGCAGCTACATGAGAAAAAGTTGTCCTCCAAATTGATTGGTGTGGAGAACAACCCGCAGCATGCCGAAGAAGCTCTGGAAGCGGAGTTGGTAGATGAAATATTGCCCTTGGATGAAGCTATTAAGGAAGCAGAAGTGATTTTTCTGGCGGTCCCCGTAAATGTACAAGTGGATTTATTACCCAGAATTCTGGATAAAGTTACCGACCAGATCGTGCTGGATATGGGCTCTACAAAGGCGGATATCATCGCTGCGGTTCAGAAGCACCCCAAGAGAGGTCGGTATGTAGCTACTCACCCTATGTGGGGTACGGAGTACAGTGGCCCCAAAGCTGCAGTGCGTGGTGCTTTTGAAGGAAAGGCTGTGATTCTTTGTAATAAGAAAGACAGCGATCCCGATGCGGTAGAGTGGGTAGAGAAAATGTACACTAAAATAGGAATGAAGCTGGTGGAGATGGATGCCCGGGCGCATGATTTGCACGTGGCCTATGTGAGCCATATATCACATATTACTTCTTTTGCACTAGCTAATACTGTATTGGAAAAGGAAAAAGTGGAAAGCGCTATTTTTCAGATCGCTTCAGCAGGTTTTGAAAGCACGGTGCGATTGGCCAAAAGTAGTCCGGCGATGTGGGTGCCGATATTCCTTCAGAATAAAGACAATATTTTAGATGTACTCACGGAGCATATCGACCAGCTGGTGAAGTTTAAAAATTATATCGCCAACAGTGATCAGGAAAACTTACGATCGTTAATCGTAGAGGCGAATAAAATCAGACGAATCATAAAATAAAAATTAAATTTGCCGGAGTTTGTATAAGTATCAAACGGATTTTGAATATTTTTTAAAAAGTTTGAACAAAAGCTTACGGTTATTAAATAACATCAATAATTATTTCGCATGAGCACTCAGCAATTATCAGCAAAAGAGAAAATTCAGGAATTATGGGGCACGCGTCCTTTAATTATTAGCGGTCCCTGTAGCGCCGAAACGGAAGAGCAGGTTTTGGAAACGGCACAACAGCTGGCTGCAACTGGAAAGGTAAATATGTTGCGTGCCGGAATCTGGAAACCGCGTACTAAACCAGGTATGTTTGAAGGAATCGGTACCAAAGGGCTACCTTGGTTACAAAAAGCAAAAGAGCTTACAGGCTTACCTACAGCTGTAGAGGTAGCTACTGCCAAGCAAGTACAGGATGCACTTACTTTTGATGTAGATGTATTATGGATTGGTGCACGCACTACCGTAAATCCTTTCAGTGTACAGGAAGTGGCTGATGCCCTGCGTGGTGTAGACGTACCTGTGTTAGTGAAAAACCCCATTAACCCTGATCTGGAATTGTGGAGTGGTGGTGTAGAGCGTATTGCTCGTGCAGGTATCAAAAAATTGGGATTGATTCACCGCGGATTTTCTTCTTACGGAAATACACAATTCCGCAATGCACCGATGTGGCATCTGGCCATCGAAATGAAATTGAGATACCCTGAATTACCTATTATTAACGACCCTTCACATATCTGCGGTAAAAGAGATACGTTGCTCGAAGTAGCACAGAAGGCCATAGACCTGGATTACGATGGATTGATGATTGAAAGCCATATTGATCCAGACAATGCATGGAGTGATGCTAAACAACAGGTAACTCCTGCCCGTCTGAAAGAAATGCTGGAAACCATCATTTGGAGAAAAGAGGATGTAGATAATAAGGATTATCATCAGGCACTGGAAAAGCTGCGTCAGCAAATCAACCATCTGGATGATGAGATACTGCAAATTCTTGCACAACGCATGAAAATTGCGGATCAGATAGGACAGTACAAAAAAGAAAATAACATTACTATTTTGCAGCCCAATCGTTGGCAAGAAGTGATGGAAAAAACTATTTCACGTGGTGAAAACTTAGGTCTTAGCCGCGATTTTCTGAGCAAGTTCTTAGATGCCGTGCATCTGGAAAGCATCAATCATCAGAAAAAAATAATGGATGCTTAAGTCTGATTGAATTGCTGAGTGCGAAATAAGCGCTACCCGTAAAGGCCTACATGGTAGGAAGTAGCATACAGGTATTTCCTACTATGTAGCTATCGGGTGTGTTCCATCTTACAAGATTCTGTTTGCTGACTTTTTACAATGAGCGATATTATTACCTCTTCTTAGAATCGATAAAACGATAGAATTTGGTTCAGACTTATAAATTCTCCAACGCTGCTACCGACTTTTACTTCAACAGCTCTTTAAAAGAGTTGGGTAAGATTATTGATAGAAAGCATACTTTTTTCATTACTGACCAGCATATATTTAAAGCTCACGAAAAGAAGTTCAAAGGGCTGAATACGATAGTGATTCCTGCGGGCGAAGAACACAAAAAGCAAAGTACTGTAGACGATATTATTTTAAAACTAATTCAGTCGAAGGCTGACCGCAAATCGGTGCTGGTAGGAGTAGGCGGTGGTGTGATTACCGATCTTACAGGTTATGTGGCTTCGGTGTACATGAGAGGCATCCGCTTTGGATTTGTACCTACTACGGTACTGGGGCTGGTGGATGCATCCATAGGCGGAAAGAACGGTATTGATGTAGGAGTGTACAAAAATATGGTGGGCGTAATTCGTCAGCCATCTTTCATTCTGCACGATCTTGCACTGCTTCAGTCGTTACCTCAGAAGGAGTGGCAGAATGGGTTTGCAGAAGTAATCAAACATGCTTGCATTAAAGATGCGACCATGTTCAAAGAACTGGAGCAGCATCAGTTGAGCGATTATCAAAAAAACAAAACACTGCTAGCCGATCTGGTGCGTCGCAATGCGCTTATAAAGATTAAGGTGGTTCAGAAAGACGAGTTTGAAAAAGGAGATCGTCGATTGCTCAATTTTGGCCATACAATCGGTCATGCTATCGAAACACAGTATGCGCTGATGCATGGTGAGGCAGTATCTATAGGAATGGTGTATGCTTGCGATATCGCGCAGCAGTTAAAAGGCTTTGCAGGAAAAGAACGCGTTCGTTCGCTGATAGCGCAATATCAGCTGCCCACGCACATCAACTTCGATGCCGCTAAGGTATTTGAAGTGCTGACGATGGATAAAAAACGTGTACAGAAGGAGATGAATTTTGTGTTGCTTGAAAAAATCGGTAAAGGAGTAGTACATCCTATTCCGCTCAAACGATTGGAAAGCATCATCAAGAAATTACAATAAACAAAGCGGCGGCTTTACCTGTCGTCGTCATACTATCGACAAGTGCGATAATAAATAAAAGGAGAATGAAGATTACAATTTCACCCTCAGAATTAAAAGGCGATATACTAGCCCCGGCTTCCAAAAGCTCCATGCAGCGCGCGTGTGCAGCTGCATTAGTTGCAGCGAAGCGCTCAATAATATACAATCCCGGTCATAGTAATGATGATAAGGCCGCTATGGGTATCATTACAGCCCTAGGAGCCGTTATCGAAAAAGCTCATGAACAAATTACTGTAGATAGCACTTCATTTGCCAAGGTATTGGATACCGTTGCAAAACAGCAGGAAGCAGGTGAAGCGCTTACCATTAACTGCGGCGAAAGTGGGTTAAGTATTCGCATGTTTACGCCACTGGCGGCACTTACCAATAAGAAGATTACCATTACCGGTGAGGGTAGCTTGGTGACAAGGCCAATGGACTTTTTTGATGAAGTGCTGCCTCAATTGGGTGTACAGGTGCAATCAAACGATGGCAAGCTGCCGCTTATTATACAGGGGCCCTTACAGCCCAAAAATATCTCCATCGACGGTTCATTGAGCTCACAGTTCTTAACCGGATTGCTGCTAGCGTATTCCGTAGCGCAGATAGATCCTGCCGAGGGGAAAGAAATTTCGATAAAGGTTAGCAATCTTAAAAGCAAACCCTATATCGATCTTACACTGGATGTGATGAAGAAGTTTGGCCTGCGTGTACCGGAGAACCGCAACTATGAGGAATTTGTATTTGATTATTCGAAGCCTCATCCGGATGTAGAACGTGAGTGTAATACGTATACTGTGGAGGGTGATTGGAGTGGTGGAGCCTTTTTGTTGGTAGCAGGAGCTATTGCAGGCGATATTACCGTAAGAGGATTAAGTATGGCTAGTACGCAAGCCGATAAAAAAATAACAGAAGCTTTAATGGCAGCTAATGCGGGGATGGCTATCGATGCAAAAGGTATCCATCTTCATAAATCGGAATTGAAAAGTTTTGAGTTTGATGCTACCGATTGTCCAGATTTGTTCCCTCCTTTAGTGGCACTTGCCGCTTATTGTAACGGTGTTACTAGTATTAAAGGGGTTACGCGTTTGGCGCACAAGGAAAGTAACAGAGGGCTTACCTTGCAGGAAGAATTTGGAAAAATGGGATTACGTGTGGACTTAGATGGAGATATCATGCATATTCACGGCGGTAGTGGATTGAAAGGTGCGTTGGTACATTCGCGTCATGACCATCGTATCGCCATGGCCTGTGCCGTAGCTGCATTAAGAGCAGAGGGGGATACGACGATCGAGGAGGCGCTTGCAGTAAACAAGTCGTATCCTGACTTTTATGATCATATAAAGTCTTTAGGGGCGAAAGTGAGCGGCGGCATTGACTGGAAAGGCGCGCTAGTAGACAATTAAGAAATGAATTATAATCGGAACAATAAAATAGCGTAGCAAGAAGCTACCATTTGTTCAATCGTTGAAAAATAAACAGTATTATGAACAGTTTTGGTAGATTATTTCGGGTACAGATATTCGGCGAATCGCATGGGGATGGTGTGGGGGTGGTAATTGATGGTTGCCCGGCGGGATTGGACGTTCCTGTTGAGGATTTTTTGCCCGATATGGAGCGGCGGAAGGGTGGTACCCAAAAAGGTGCTACACCACGTAAGGAAGATGATATTCCTATCATTAAAAGTGGTGTGTTCAACGGAAAAACTACCGGTTTTCCCATCATGATATTCTTTGAAAACAAGAATACCCGCAGTTCCGATTATGAGAAACAACGCAGTTTTCCCCGTCCCGGTCATGCAGATTTTGTAGCGCATAAAAAGTTTGGAGGATATGAGGACTACCGTGGTGGAGGACATTTTAGTGCCCGACTAACCACCGGAATTGTAGCAGCGGGCGTGATTGCTAAAAAATTGCTGAAAGGTATTTCTGTTGAAGCAAAAGTAATTGAAATAGGCGGTGAGTCGGATCTTGAAAAAGGGTTGCAAAAGGCCATTGATGCCAAAGATTCTGTGGGAGGTATCATCGAATGTAGGGTAAACGGAGTGCCGTTAGGCTTGGGCGAACCGCATTTTGATTCGGTAGAATCCCTGATAGCACATGCGATGTTTTCCATCCCTGCGGTAAAGGGCGTTGAGTTCGGCTCCGGATTTGCAGCTGCGAGGATGTTCGGCTCCCAACATAATGATCCTATCGAAAATATGGAGGGTAGAACCACTACTAACCATGCCGGCGGTATAGTGGGCGGAATTACTAATGGTAATGAACTGGTATTTAGAATCGCTGTAAAACCCACCGCATCTACCCCAAAAGAGCAGTTTAGCCTTAACTGGGACACCGGAAATATGGAACATTTTTCGGTGAAAGGAAGACACGATTTATGTGTGGCACTTCGAGCCCCGGTTATCGTAGAAGCAGCTACAGCTATAGTTCTTGCAGATTTAATGCTGCAAGAAGGCAGGATTCCAAGAGTACTGTAATGGTCGTTACTATGCACATACATGTGCATAAATTTTTCTATATGAATGGCTTTTGGCATGTTTTTTAATAGTATATAGGTATATATATTATTAATTTCAAAAACATTGAACTATGACCATTTTATCTTGGATCCTTTTTGGATTGATTGCCGGTGCCATAGCAAAAGCATTGCACCCCGGTAAAGACCCGGGCGGTTGGATTATCACTATTATCATCGGTATAGCCGGAGCACTACTCGGAGGCTGGATTAGTACTTTATTAGGTACACCCGTTACTGAAAATTGGAGGTTTAAAGGATTTTTATTTGCTGTAGTAGGATCCGTAATACTGCTATGGCTTTATGCAATGCTCACTAGGAAACGCACCTGAGGGTTGGAACGACATTATTGGTAAAAAACCATCCGTAAGTGGATGGTTTTTTTATGATATTTGTTTTCTAAACTATTTTATAAATCAACTGTTATACTATTTTCATTTCCTAAGGCAAGTACCGATATGAGTTTTCAAAAGCACAGCATATCTTACGATCAGACAGGCTATTTTTCCAGCATAGTATCGGATTACCTTAATGGAGATGAAAAACTGCGATGTTTTTACGAATATTTCCCATCCGAAACTAGTGTTGAAGCTGCTATTCTCAGAAAAAAAGAGTTAGAAAATCGCAATAGGGCCCATCTTGCAGAGGCATTATTAACTCAGTATGCATCGTTGGAAGCAGCGGATAAAGTGCAGGAAAATATTCAGTTGCTACTGGATGCTAACACATTTACCATTACTACTGCTCATCAGCCCAATATATTTACCGGTCCGCTTTATTTCATCTATAAAATTCTCCATGTTATCAAATTAGCGGAATATTGTAATCATAAATATTCCCAATACAAATTCGTTCCTGTATACTACATGGGTAGTGAAGATGCCGATTTGGATGAGCTGGGACATATTTATTTGAATAATGAAAAACTTGCCTGGCAGACGTCTCAGTCCGGTGCTGTAGGAAGAATGATTGTAGATGAACAGCTATTGCATCTGGTGCAGCGTATTGAAGCTGAAATAGGTGTATTACCTCACGGGCAAGAGATAATGGATACGGTAAAAAAGTATTATCAGAAGGGAACTTCTATTCAGCAAGCGACTTTGGGTTTTGTTCATCATCTTTTTGGCAGATATGGACTGATTGTCGTAATTCCCGACAATGCGCAATTAAAGGCAGCGGCTATAGATATATTTAAAGATGAATTATTGCATCAGCGTTCTTCGGAGATTGTTGAAAAAACTATTCAGCAGTTGAGTGAGGCCGGGTATAAAGTTCAGGCACACGGTAGGGATATCAATCTTTTTTATCTGATGGATAACGGTGCCCGCCTGCGTATCGAAAAGCGAAATGACAAATGGCATGTATTGGATACTGATATCAGTTTTACCGAAGCAAGCTTGATGCAGGAATTAGAAAAACATCCTGAGCGATTTAGTCCTAATGTGATTTTGCGAGGATTGTTCCAGGAGATGATTTTACCCAATATCATTTTTGTGGGGGGTGGGGGCGAGCTGGCTTATTGGCTGGAGTTGAAAGCTATATTTCAGCATTATGGGGTGGCTTATCCCATATTAATACTGCGCAACTCATTTTTGATTGTAAATGGCAAGTATGCACAGCAGCGAGAAAAATTACAATTTACCATACAGGATTTGTTTAAAAATGCACAGCAGTTGCAAAACGAATGGGTGCTGCGAAATTCTGCTAAAAAGCTGAGTGTGGACGATTCTATTGCTGCAATAGATACTTTATTCGAGAAACTTTCTCATCAGGTAGCCACTGTTGATACTACTTTGAAAGCTCATATTGAAGCATTGCACAAGCAGTCGGAAAAGAAAATCATAGAAGTGGGTAAAAAAATCCTTCGGGCAGAGAAGCGTAATCAAGCCAATGCTATGCAGCAGATTGCGCAACTAAAACAGGCACTTTTCCCTAACAATAATTTGCAAGAGCGCATCGACAATATACTTCCATATTACGCAGTGTGGGGAGCGGACTTTATCGATACGCTTTATCAGTACTCCAACCCTTTTGAGCAGGCGTTTGTGGTATTAGAAGAAGCTTAATCAAAGCTATTTTCGTAGCCTTTCTCTTTTAGATTATTCACTTTACCCAACACTTCACGCTCCAGTTTGGCTTTGTAGGCAGCTACATTTTGGCCGATGGTTTCATTATAGGTCCCGATAATCTGAGCTGCCAGAATACCCGCATTTTTTGCTGCATTTAAGGCTACTGTAGCCACCGGCACCCCATTAGGCATTTGCAAAATTGACAATATACTATCCCACCCGTCAATAGAATTGCTAGATTTTACCGGTACACCGATTACCGGTAATGGTGTAATGGAGGCTACCATTCCGGGTAAATGGGCCGCACCTCCGGCTCCGGCTATAATCACTTTTAGTCCGCGCTGTTTGGCAGTTTTGGCATATTCCACCATTCTAATAGGGGTGCGATGTGCAGATACAACAGTAAGTTCATAACCTACACCCAATTCCTTTAAAATATCAGCTGCAGCTTGCATTACCGGTAAGTCGCTGTCGCTGCCCATGATAATTCCTACTTCTATTGCCATACACAAAGGAACAAATAAAATTGTCTGTAACAAAAGTTTTTATTCATAAGTTATAAACGAACAATTTAATATGTATCTAATTGAAGACTGTTAAAGATATCTTATAATGAAGAAATTTTACAATATATCAGTATTGATGAGCGTTTGGTTAAGGTTTTATCAGCGTCTAATTGCATGTAAAATTGGCTTTATATAAGCCGCATTGTGTAAAAGAAAAGAGAAAGGGTACAATATGCGACTAAGTAAACTACTACTATTTATTGGGTTGAGTGTTTTTGTGATTGCGATGGTTTCTTGGACTATTACTTCTATTGCATCTGAGAAAAATAATGGCATCGGCACAGTAAGTGCTCCGGCTTCTAATGAGAAAACAGAAGATGATGCTGTGCAATTGATGTACGATAGTCTGGAGCTGGATGAAAAAGGTTTGTCGCGCGACGCCTTCCATTACGCCATATACGGGTTTAAAAAATTACAGGAAAAAGGTCAGCTACAGAACGACTCTATACTTACTGTGGTAGACTTTGATCAGCCTAGTTATAAGAAAAGGATGTATGTGATTGATGTGCGTAATTTGAAAATCCTTTTTCATACACTGGTGGCGCATGGCAAAAATACCGGTAAAGAAATCGCTCAATTCTTTAGCAACAGGAAAGAGTCTCATCAAAGTAGCTTAGGCTTTTATCTTACCGATGTTACCTATTACGGTAGTAAAGGCTATTCTTTAAAATTGAAAGGACTGGAGAAAGGTGTTAATGATAATGCTATGCGCAGAGCTATTGTGGTACATGGAGCTCCATATGTGAGCGAGTCTTATATTGATGAACAGGGATATATCGGCCGTAGTCTAGGCTGCCCTGCTGTACCTGCCGAGCTCAGCAAACCCATTATTCAAACGATAAAGAACGGCTCTTGCTTTTTTGTTTATAACAAAAAGTATCGCCCGTCAGTACCTTTTAGACCAGAGGCAGAGCCTGCTTAGGATTCTTTAATAAAAAATTTGTGTTCAATTTATTTGCCTCCTATCTTTGCTGATATGATGAATGTGAACAATACTTTCTTTTGGTGGTGGTGGCACACAAACTCTTCTGGGGTATTGTAATGCCATGCATTTCCAAAAAAGAATGAATGATATTCAAGAACCCCGGAGTGAATCCGGGGTTTTTTGTTAATTTCCGGCCTTTAGCACATGATACCAACTGCTAGGCTCCTTTAACTTAATAAAAGAACCATGCAAACAGTAAAAATTAAAACACATGTAACATCCATGCTGGCCGATGTGTTTACTCCAGTGGGTATTTATTTGCGTCTGCGTGACCGATTCAGAGATACCGTATTGTTGGAGAGTACCGATAATCATGCTCTGGAGAACAGTTGGTCTTTTATTGGGGTGAATGCCGTAGCAGGTATCGAAATTGGTGCTGACAATAAAATTGAATTCAAGCTGCCAGGCGGTACTCCCGAAACGATACAGTTAAAGGGGGATGAGCCCATATCGGATGTGTTGAACAACTTTATGCGGAGATTTGAGGTAGAGGGTGAGGCTTCTAAGGTGGCCACGTTTGCGCAAGGATTGTACGGGTATACCTCTTACGATGCCATAAAATTTTTCGAAACTATCCCTGGCGCAGTATTTCAAAATGATCCGGATGCAATTCCGCTGATGCGCTATCGTTTGTATCAGTATGTAATCGCCATCAATCATTTTAAAGACGAGCTCTTTCTTTGTGAAAATGAAATTCCGGGCATTCAAAGTGAGAAGGATATTGTGCTGTCGCTGATTCGCGGGCGCGATGTTCCGGTTTATCCCTTTAAGGCGGTGGGAGAAGAGCGTTCCAATATGTCTGATAGCGATTTTATCGAAATTGTTAAGAAGTGTATTGCGCACTGTTATCGGGGAGATGTGTTTCAGATTGTACCCAGTCGTAGATTTCAACAATCGTTCATAGGAGATGAGTTTAATGTATATCGCACTTTACGCAATATCAATCCCTCTCCTTATCTGTTTTATTTCGATTATGGCGATTATAAATTGATGGGCTCATCACCAGAGTCGCAGCTTATTATCAGGGATGGGAAAGCCATTGTGCATCCGATTGCAGGCACGGTAAAGCGTACTGGCGATGAAAAGATAGATAGGGAAGAAACCATCCGTCTACAGAATGATCCCAAAGAAAATGCTGAGCATGTAATGCTAGTGGATCTGGCGAGAAACGATCTGAGTCGAGGCTGTACCAATGTTCATGTGCATCAGTTTCGCGAAACTCATTTTTATTCGCACGTTATCCATTTGGTGAGTGAAGTAACCGGTGAGGTGAACCAATCAGTAAATTCTTTCGAGCTTTTTGCTAAAACATTTCCGGCAGGAACTTTAAGCGGAGCTCCGAAGATTAAAGCCATGCAATTGATTAGTGAAATGGAACCTACACCCCGTGGCTATTACGCCGGAGCAGTAGGGTTTATGGGTTTTAATGGTAACTGTAATCAGGCGATTATGATCCGCACTTTCATGAGCCGAAATAATACATTGTATTATCAGGCCGGTGCTGGCGTGGTGGCGGCAAGCATTCCCGAAAATGAATTGCAGGAAGTAAATAACAAACTAGGAGCACTTAAAAAGGCAATAGTAGAGGCACAGAAAGTACAGTAATGGTAGCATATATGTTAGTGCTATGTGGGTTAACAATATTCAATTTTTAATTTTTCATACTACATGAAACTGTTAGTTTTCGATAATTACGATTCTTTCACATATAATCTGGTACACCTGGTTGAAAAAATTATCGGCCAGAAAGTAGATGTTTTCAGAAACGATCAGATTCCTTTGGAGAAAGTAAAGCAATACGATAAAATTATTTTATCTCCGGGGCCGGGTATTCCAGAAGAAGCCGGATTGTTATTACCCTTGATAAAAGAGTATGCTCCCAGCAAATCCATACTGGGTGTATGTTTGGGGCAGCAGGCTATCGGTGAAGTGTTCGGGGGTAAACTAACCAATCTTTCTAAAGTATATCATGGGATTGCTACTCCATGTAGAATTATAGTAGAAGATGAAAAGTTGTTTAAAGGTCTTCCGGAGCATATTGAAGTGGGACGGTATCATTCGTGGGTGGTGGATAGAGACGGGTTCCCTGAAGAACTTGAAATTACTGCTGTAGACGAGCAAGATTTTGTTATGGCATTGCGCCATAAAAAATATGATGTGCGTGGTGTACAGTTTCATCCAGAAAGCGTGCTTACTCCCATGGGAGAGCAAATTATGCGTAACTGGCTAAAAGCGTAGCAATCACGTGATGTGCTGAGATATTTCAGCTTTTTATCAATCCGCAACATAAACACAATTTCAATGAAAAAGATACTGTCTTTATTGTTTGAACATAAAACTTTGGACAGGCAAACGGCGAAGGAGGTGCTTGTCAACATCGGCAGAGGTGTATACAATGAGCATGAAGTAACGGCATTCATGACGGTGTTTCTGATGCGCAGCATCGGGTTACAGGAGCTGCAGGGTTTTCAGGATGCTTTGCTAGAGCTTTGTCTGCGCATGGATTTTAGCGAATGGGAAACTGTAGATATTGTAGGAACCGGTGGAGATGGTAAAAATACTTTCAATATTTCTACATTGTCGTGCTTTATTGTTGCCGGAGCAGGTGTAAAAGTGACCAAACACGGTAATTATGGTGCCTCAGCAATTAGCGGCTCCTCTAATGTGATAGAATCACTAGGGTATAAATTCAAGAATGATAATGCAGCACTGAAACGTGAACTGGATGAAGCCAATATATGTTTCATGCATGCTCCTTTATTTCACCCTGCTCTAAAGAATGTAGCTCCAATTAGGAAGAATCTGGGGATGCGCACCTTCTTCAATATGCTGGGGCCGCTAGTGAATCCTGCATTTCCTACATACAGCGTTATAGGAGTGTATAATCTGGAAATGGCGCGTCTGTATAACTATCTTTTCCAACAAAAGGAGCGCAATTTCGCTATTATACACGGACTGGATGGCTATGATGAAATATCGCTTACAGGAGATAGTAAACTGATAACAAAACAGGGAGAGAAAGTATTAAGTGCCATTCAGCTTGCCGGCTTGGAAGTAAAGCCTGAAGCTATTTCGGGTGGGCAAAGTGTTGAAGAAGCTGCGACTATTTTCAAAAATATTATAAATGGAGATGGTACTCCTGAACAGGAAGCTGTAGTATTGGCTAATGCCGCCGTGGCATTGCAGGTTACGGGTCAATACAACAGTTATGAAGATGCATTTGCAGCAGCAAAAGAAAGCTTAAAGAGCGGCAGGGCAAAAGCTTGTTTAGAAAAACTAATTTCACTACAGTAGCGCATATGAATATTTTAGATACCATCGTTGTACATAAAAAAGCGGAAGTTGCGACAAGAAAGAGTCAAACCTCAATTAAGGAGTTAGAGGCAAGGCCGGCATTTTCTATTCCCGTGCGATCGCTTTCCGATTCACTATTACAAGAAGGCAGTACCGGTATTATCGCGGAGTTTAAAAGAAAATCGCCTTCCAAAGGATTTATAAAAGAGCACGCTAACGTAAACGAAATTACAACAGCGTATACCCAACACGGAGCTGCCGCACTTTCAGTGTTGACAGATGAAAAGTTTTTTGGTGGCTCTGATGAGGATTTGATGCAAGCTCGTAAGAATGATATTCCTATTCTACGAAAAGATTTTATTGTAGATGAGTATCAGATTGTAGAAGCTAAGTCCATTGGTGCGGATGTTATTTTATTGATTGCAGCGTGTCTCACTCCTCAGGAAGTGAAACATCTAGCTGAATTTGCCCGTTCATTGGGATTGCAGACGATACTGGAATTGCATGCAGAAGAAGAGCTCGCACACATCTGTGATGCCACTTCTATTGTAGGAATCAATAATCGTGATTTGAAAACTTTTAAGGTTGATATAGAGCGCAGTCTTCGCATGGCGGAAAAACTTCCGGCTCATACTATTAAAATTGCGGAAAGCGGTATTAGTAGTATCGAAAATATTGTATTGTTTAGAAAAAACGGCTTTAAAGGATTTCTTATCGGCGAGCATTTTATGAAACAAGCCGATACTCCCGCGGCTTTTGCTGCATTTGTGCAAGAATTACAATCTGCACTCTAATTTGTTTTTGATTACGCTCATTTGTTATGCATCGTGTCAAGATAAAAGTATGTGGAATGACTTCTTTACAGCAGGTTCAGGAACTTGCTGCTATGGGAGTGGATTTTGCAGGATTTATATTCTATGAAAAATCTCCTCGCTATGTAGGAGCTAAACTGAGTGCGTCCGATATTAAAGCGGTTACCTCTATACAGAAAGTAGGGGTGTTTGTAAATGAAACTGTAGAAAAAATACTGCAAATAATCGACAATTACGGGCTCGATATGGTGCAATTGCATGGAGATGAGACACCGGCATTCTGTCAGTCTCTTAAAGACAGGGTAACTGTGATGAAGGTTTTTCGTGTAAAAGGAGATGAAGATGTGCAACAGCTGGTGCAACCTTATGAAGACGCTGTTCATTATTTTTTGTTTGACACAAAGGCGCAAGAATACGGAGGTACAGGAAAGCAATTTGACTGGTCCGTTTTGAAAAGTTCCTCTTTAAAAATACCCTATTTCCTCAGTGGAGGAATAGGCCCAAATGATGCGGATGCTATAAAAACATTTATTGACGAAGAGGATGTATTTGCAATTGATATAAACAGCCGCTTCGAGCGGCAGCCTGGGGATAAGGAAATTGATAAGATTCGCCACTTTGTGCGTCAATTATCGTAGAAGTAGGTTATCTTTAAATAGTCTTTTTTCCAATTTTATGATTCATGCCAGATTATTTCAGTGGATTTGCTCTCTGGGCCTGATTTTACTGGTATCTTGTAATGTACAAAAACAAATTGCAAAAGGTCCGGCTAAAGAATTACTGTCAGCAAAAGGAATGGCAAATGCCCACGTCGGCATTAGCATCTATGATCCGCAAACAGGTAAGTTTATCTTTAATCATAACAGTGATAAATATTTTGTTCCGGCCAGTAATACTAAGATTCCTACCTGTTATGCTGCAATGAAATATTTGAAAGATAGTCTCGTCGGACTAGAAGTCAGCGAATATGCGGATAAATTGGTGGTAAGGGGTACGGGCGACCCTACATTGTTGGACCCTGAATTTAGTAATCAGCCTGTATTTGATTTTCTGATGAAGGCAGAAAAGCCTATTTATGCAGCTACCGATAGTATTAAAACAACAGCATGGGGGAGTGGCTGGAGTTGGGGGGATTATGATGCCAGCTATATGCCAGAACGTTCTGCTTTGCCTATATATTGCAATCTAGTTTGGTTTTATGGCAAACAGCAGGATGGAACATTAAGATACTTTCCTCGAAATACTGATTCTAACTTATATTGGCAAATAGAGACTATTGGAAACAAAAGTAATCTAACCAATGTCACTCGACGACTTAGGAATAATAGTTATCGCCTCTATTTGAATGGTGATGCTGATAAGGAGATTAGAGTGCCCTTTATAACTAATAAAAAATTGGGATGGCAATTACTCGCCGATACTCTCAAAAAGCCTATTCATTTTCTCAATGATGCTACGGAGATAAGAGGTCAAGCCAATAGATATGTTGTTTACTCGCAGCCGCTGGATTCTATGCTACAATTGTTAATGCATAGGAGCGATAATTTCTTTGCCGAACAAACTTTATTAATGGTAAGTAGGGCTGTGTTGGGTACTATGTCTGATGCCGATATTATTAAATATATATTGGAGCATGATTTTAAAGATTTACCACAAAAGCCCCGCTGGGCCGACGGTTCGGGACTCAGTCGCTACAATTTATTTACTCCTGAAGATTTTGTTGCGATTCTTCATAAAATGCAGCAGGAGTTCGGAATGGAACGATTAAAAGTTATTTTTCCCACCGGCGGTGAAGGAACGCTTAGCAGCTATTACTTAGATGCCCAGAATAAGATATTTGCTAAAACCGGTACGCTTAGTGGCGTAGTAGCACTTAGCGGATACATATTTGTTGAGAGTGGTAAACAACTGATTTTTTCGATATTGGTGAATAACCACCATGCCAGTGCAACTGAAGTGCGCAAGGCGGTGGAGCGGTTTTTGCGATCTGTATACACGAAGTACTAATAAAAAAATCCATCTCCACATGAGATGGATTTTTTTATCAAAAGGTTTTTCTTATTGTCTTCCTTTTTTTATTTCTTCAACTACTGCTGGATCTAGCAATGTAGTAGTATCACCTAAATTGTCCACATCGCCCTCAGCAATTTTACGCAGAATGCGACGCATAATCTTACCGCTTCTAGTTTTAGGTAATCCGCTCACAAACTGTATTTTATCGGGTTTGGCTATAGGGCCGATAATTCTGGATACAGTAGCGAGAAGGTCTTGTTTGGTCAGTTCTATATCTTCTTCTCTATAATGCTTGTTATCCAGCACAACATAAGCGTATATACCCTGACCTTTTACTTCGTGCGGATATCCTACTACGGCGCTTTCTACCACGCCAGCCATCATGTTGATAGCATTTTCTACTTCTGCGGTTCCGAGCCTGTGGCCACTTACGTTTAGTACATCGTCTACGCGACCGGTAATACGAAAGTTGCCTTCTTCATCTCTTAAAGCACCATCACCGGTAAAATACTTACCAGGATAAGCACTGAAATAATTTTGACGGCAACGCTCATGATCGCCCCAAGTAGTACGCAGAATACCCGGCCATGGCATAGTTATACAAAGATTACCTTTATAGTAATCGTCAGTCAGCTCGGTGATTTCCTCGCCTTTATCATCTACCAGTACGGGTTTTACTCCTGGCAGTGGAAGTGTTGCCCAGCTGGGTTTTGCAGGCGTGATACCTGCTAAGTTAGAGATGAGGATTCCTCCTGTTTCTGTTTGCCACCAGGTATCCACTATGGGGCATTTTTTCTTACCCACATGTTCGTGATACCAGTGCCAAGCTTCCTCATTAATAGGTTCGCCTACAGTACCCAGCACTTTTAATGAGGAAAGATCCTTACCTTCTAAAGGTTCCAGCCCATAACTCATCAAAGAACGAATAGCGGTAGGGGCTGTATATAAGATGTTTACTTTGTGTTTTTGTACAATATCCCAGAATCTTCCTGCATCGGGCCATGTAGGAATACCTTCAAACATAAGACAGGTGGCTCCAGAGAGCAAAGGACCGTACACGATATAGCTGTGGCCTGTGATCCAGCCTATATCAGCTGTACAGAAGAAGACATCGCCGGGATTGTACTGGAATACGTTTACAAAAGTGTAGGCAGTCCAAAGCATATAGCCTGCAACGGTATGCACTACCCCTTTAGGTTTGCCGGTACTACCGGAGGTATATAGGATAAATAAAGGATCTTCTGCATCCATCTCTTCGGCCGGCGCCTTTAGTGCCTCGTCGTGCATGGTTTCGATAACATCATCTACTTCATCTCTCCACCATACATCACGCCCTTTGATCATACTTACCGGAGTACGTGTGCGCGTATGTACAATTACTTTTTTAACAGTAGTGTTGCCTATCAGTGCATCGTCAATAATAGCTTTCAGGGGGATATCTTTAGCACCGCGATAGGCACCATCGCAGGTGATGATATATTCTGCCTGGGCATCTTGCAGTCTATCTGCTATACTTTGGGCAGAAAACCCTCCGAATATTACTGAATGAATGGCACCGATTCTGGCGCAGGCTAATACAGCAATAGGTAACTCAGGAATCATGCCCATGTAGATACAAACCCGATCGCCTTTTTTTACACCGTTGTTACGAAGTACTTGTGCAAACTCACATACTTTGCGGTGCAGTACTTTGTAGGTAAGTGTTCTTGTTTTTTCTGAGGGATCGTTAGGCTCCCAGATGATGGCTGGTGTGTCGCCTAATTTTTCTAAGTGCCTGTCGAGACAGTTTTCGGTAATGTTTAGTTTAGCGCCTTCGAACCATTTTACCCGAGGTTCTGTAAAGTTCCATTCTAAAACTCTTTTACTAAAAGGCTGCTTTTTTTTCCATTCGAAGCAATCGGCTACCTCGCTCCAAAATCCCTCGGGATCTTCCAAGCTGCGCTTATAATCCGCATGGTATTGATCCAAGGATTTGATCTGAAAAGGATATGACATCGCAATTTATTTTTTTGGAGGGCTAATATAATAAAAACTATGTTGAATTGCAGGGCTCATAGCGTATTAAAATCTGTTGTTGTTAATATTTAAGCCAGTTTTAGTAATTATATTGAATAAATGTTTGTATTTATCCAATACAATACTGCCTCGGATTGTTCATATATAGTATATGTTAATCCGACGTCAGTAAATATTTGTTGGGTTCTTGGTAGTTAAACGACGGTTTTAGGCTTCCACAGCACCTCCTTCACCTTTAATCGAGCGGCTGTATATCTTGCCAAGACGAAGAGATAATCGCTTAATCGGTTAAGGTATTTGATAATAATTGCAGGAACGGGTTCTGTTTCCTGTAGGCGCACACAACATCTTTCTGCTCTGCGGCATACACAGCGTGCAATGTGCACTTGAGATACAGTGCTGTGCCCACCCGGTAAGATGAAAGCATTTAGTGGTTCTAATACTTCATCCATGCGATCGATTTCTTTTTCTAAGAATGCACAATCGCTTTCATAAACATCGGGGAGCGACATTTTTGTGCTTTTGAATGGATCACAAGCTAGCTCTGAACCGATGATGAACAGTTTGTCCTGAATTACTTCAAGCACCTGCATGCATTTTTTGTCCTTTATAAGGTCCTTGCAGAGTCCGATGTGGACATTCAGTTCGTCTATAGTTCCGTACGCTTCTAGGCGATCAGAGCCTTTGTTTACCTTAGTTCCACCTATAAGGGTGGTTCTACCTCTGTCTCCTGTCTTTGTATAAATCTTGTGTGCCATGCGGTGTTAGATTAGAGAGCTTAAGTTATTAAGATTGTTAGTAGAGTGTATAGAAATAGTAGAGTATATAGAATTTGAGAATCGCATATACACATTACTTTTATGAATGAACGTGGTCTTCCACTTTTTCGTCGCTTTCGATAACTCCATCTCTCAAGCGTACGATACGATGAGCATGGCGGGCAATATCCTCTTCGTGTGTCACTAAAACTACAGTATTCCCTCTGCTGTGAATGTTACTGAAAATGTCCATGATTTCGTAGGAGGTTTTAGTGTCGAGGTTGCCTGTTGGCTCATCAGCAAGAATTAAAGAAGGGTCGTTTACCAATGCACGGGCAATTGCCACCCGCTGGCATTGACCACCACTGAGTTCGTTAGGTTTATGATGACTACGTTCGGTTAGGTTTACCATTTCTAGTACATGCATAGCCTTTTCGTTACGTATGTTTTTGGGCACGCCCGCATAAATCAGCGGTAGTGCCACGTTTTCGAGCGCTGTAAGTCGGGGTAATAGGTTGAATTGTTGAAATACAAACCCTATTTCTTTGTTTCTGATTTCAGCAAGTGCGTTGTCTGCCATCTTGCTTACATCGTGTCCGTTTAATATATAAGTACCGGATGTGGGACTGTCAAGACAACCTAGAATGTTCATTAAGGTGCTTTTTCCACTTCCGGAAGGACCCATTAAAGCTACATATTCATTTTTATAAATATCCAACGATATCCCCTTTAGTACGGGCAGCTCGTGCGGCCCCATGAAGTAACTTTTCCTAAGTTGTTCGATATGAATTATGCCCGACATAAATGGGTTCGTTGTATTTTAATTTGCAAATACAATACCACTCACTTGCAAATACAGTACCATTTTTTTTATGGATGACAGATTTTACTTCTTAATCACTTTCGGTACTAAGAAGAATCGGCCATCAGTTTCGGGTGCATTACTCAGCGCCTCCTCCCTGCTAATGGAACCTTTAATTTCGTCATCGCGCAACACGTTAACTTCATCGCTCATATGCATTAAAGGTTCTACATCAGCTAAGTTCAATTCTTTGAGTTTTTCCACGAACCCAATCATATTTTGCAAATCAGTTGCGATGTCTTTTTTTTCCTGCTCGGTAAATGTGAGTTTGGAAAGATGCGCTAATTTATCGATTAAAGATTCATTTACTTCCATTTATCAAAGTTAGGTGAAATATAAATTAAAAATTATTTTAATTGAATATTGTTTGTTATATATTTACAAAACTTTTAAACTTTCCTCCTTATCCTCATTGATTTTTTTGACTAGTGCGTCTAATGTTTCAAATTTTTCTTCGGATCGCAGGAATTTTTTTACATATACGCGCAACGTACGACCGTAAATATCTTCATTGAAGTCAAACAGATTGACTTCTATAACCCTTTTTTGTCCGTCTACCGTGGGCCGGAAACCGATGCTCATCATACCTTTTATTCGTGGTCCATAACTGTTGTCATCGTTCTTTAGCGAGCCGTATACGGCATAGATGCCATCACCAGGAATAATTTTTTCTTCATTCACTACTTTGAGATTGGCGGTGGGATAACCCAGCTCCCGGCCTAATTTATCGCCATGTACCACTTCTCCTTCAAAGAAGAAATCATATCCCAAAAGTTGGTTGGTAATGGAAGTATTGCCATTTAGGATTGCTTCGCGAATTTTTGTGGAACTAATGCCGATATCTTCCAGAATGTGTTTGGGAATTTCTTTTAATTGATAATGATAGACATCTTTAAAGGCTTCTAATAATTTATAATTGCCCCGGCGGTTTTTACCAAAGCAATGGTCGTATCCTATAATGATGGTGTGTGGGTGAAATTTGTCTATCAGAAAGTTTTTCAGATAATCTTCAGGCTCCTGGTTGGCAAACGCATCGGTGAAGGGCGTTACAATGAGGTGATCCACGCCCAATTTGTCCAGCAATTCAATCTTTTCCTCTAGTGTATTAATCAGTCTTATTCCTAGTATGGATGAAGTGACAATTTTTCTGGGATGTGGGTGAAACGTGATGATGACAGACTCCCCGTCAGCTTCACGTGCTGTTTTGGTTAGCTGAGTAATAATCTTTTTGTGCCCCTCGTGCACGCCGTCAAAAGTGCCGATGGTAATTACGGCATTTCTGAATAGGGGCAGTTTATCAATATCGTAATGGATTTTCATCGGGCGCAAATTTAAGCTGATAAGTTAATAACTGACAGAATAACTTAAAACGTATCGAATAAACGAATGGTTTAAAATCTTACCTAGCAGAACACTATAGAGTTGATTGTGTTATCTTCGCACCTTTGAAAAGAATTGTTGATAGGAGTACCGCAGTACAAGTGTGCGACGCAAGACCGCTGAGTATTGTACCGGTGCCGGTAACATAATAAATATACCATGTCGTTATATTCCAAACGTGGCGTATCGGCCCAGAAAGAAGAAGTACATGAAGCAGTGAAGAACCTTGATAAGGGGTTGTATTCTAATGCATTTTGTAAAATTTATCCGGATGTACTGACAGGAGATCCTGATAGTGTAAATGTGATGCATGCCGATGGGGCAGGTACAAAGAGCATATTGGCATATTTGTACTGGAAAGAGACCGGAGATGCCAGTGTGTGGCGGGGTATTGCTCAGGATGCCATAGTGATGAATCTGGACGATTTGCTTTGTGTGGGGATTTACGATAAACTGGCCTTTTCTTCGACTATCGACAGAAACAAGACGCTGATTCCGGCCGAAGTGCTAAGTGAGGTGATTAATGGTAGTCAAGCATTTTTCGATAATATGAAGCAATACGGCGTGAATATCACCTTTATGGGTGGGGAAACTGCCGATGTAGGCGACGTGGTGCGCACCATTGCCGTAAACGGTACTATGGCGGCCAAATGGCCGAAAAGCAAGCTGATTACCAATGAAAAAATTGCAGCAGGTGATGTAATTGTAGGACTGGCTTCCTTTGGGCAAACCCATTATGAGCAAGCCTATAACAGTGGTATTGCCAGCAACGGCCTTACTAGCGCTCGACACGATGTGCTTAATAAATATTATGCCGATAATTTTCCTGAAACTTACGAGCCCTCATTAAACAAGGAAGTGGTATATATTGGTAAATACCGCATGACGGATACCATTACCATAGACGGTGCAGAGACCACTATCGGCAAGCTGATATTAAGCCCTACTCGAACTTTTGCTCCGGTGATGAAGGTGTTGCTGGAAGAACATTTCGAAGCGATTCACGGATTGATTCATTGTAGTGGAGGTGGACAGACTAAGTGCTTGAAGTATGTTCCAGATAACGTAAAAATCGTGAAGGATAATCTTTTTGCCCCTCCGGTAATTTTTGACATTATTAAGGAAGCCAGTGGGGCCGACGATAGGGAAATGTATCAGGTGTTTAATATGGGTACCCGTTTAGAAATTTATACTACTGAAGCCGCGGCAGCCGATATTATTGCTGTGGCAGCTTCATTTGGCGTGCAGGCACAAATAATAGGAAGGGTAGAAGCTGCGGATAAGAAAGGGCTAGATATCGTGCAAAATGGTGATGTAATAGCCCGTTATTAAATGATTTATTTTGTTGAAAATATAGGGAGCCGATGAGGCTCCATTTTTATTTTAAGTTTTGCATGTATTCTGATGGTGTCTGGCCGAACTGTTTTTGAAAATTGCGACCGAACTGTGTTAAAGAATGATAACCTACTTTTTCTGCAATTTCGCTCAGGGGCATGGTTCCTAGGCTCATCAACTCTACGGCTTTCTTCAGGCGGGAAAGGTTAATCATTTCGTTGGGTGAAAGATTGGATATGGATTTCACTTTACGATATAGAGTAGGGCGGCTCATATTCATGGCTAGAGCCAGATGCTCTACATCAAGGTCTTCATTGGCCATGTTTTCGACAATACAATTATTCAAGCGTTCTAGAAATTCTTCGTCGGTTTTGGTGTGAGCGATGCTTTTTATGTGTGCTAGTGGTGAGCTGATAAAATATTCCTTCAGCTTATTTCTGTTGGTAAGCAGACTAGATACCTGTGCGGCCAAGTGCTCAGGAGAGAAAGGCTTTTCAATATAGGCGTCGGCTCCTTCGTTCAATCCCTGAATTTTAGACTGCAAGGTGTTTTTGGCTGTAAGCAATATCATAGGAATATGGCTCAATTCGAAATTGGATTTGATTTTTCTGCAAAGCTCAAAGCCATCCATTTCAGGCATCATTACATCACTGATAACCAGATGAACGACTTCTTCCGATAAAATCTTTAATGCCTGGACACCATTAAGAGCTGAGAGAATGTGGTATTGCTCTCCTAGATCATCACTTAGGAATTCCAAGATATCTTCATTATCGTCAACAATTAGTATGGTGGGTTTTTCCGTGTGCACTGTAGTCTGCAAAGTTTTTTATGATTTAGCATCTAATGGTAGATGCAATGTAAAGATATTGATTCCATCAGCAGAATGTAAAACAATTGTTCCGCCTTGCAGTTCAGCCAACGATTTAGCCAGTGATAATCCGATGCCGCTTCCGGTAATTTTTTCACCGTGAGGCGTTCTAAAGAAAGGTTCAAACACTCTTTCCTGAAGTTCAGGTGGAATTACCTGTCCATCATTAGTAATGGTAATGATAACTTCTTTCTTGATATAGGAGGTGCGCAGCGTAATGTTTACACTGGATTTGCAGTATTTTATGGCATTATCAATCAGGTTGCTGATGATTTTTATGGTAGCGTCTTCATCTAGATAAGCATAAGCGTTCTTGGACGGTATAGATAGTTGGAAATTGATTTGTTTACGTTCAGCAAGAGGTAAAAAGTTTACATGCAATGTTTGGAGCAGCTCCGTAATATTTACTTGTTCTTTGTTAAGAGAAAACTCACCCGACTCTACTTTTCTAAAGTCCAATAGTTGATTGGTAAGCTCCAAAAGTCGCTGTGTATTTTTATCCATCGCACGCAGGTATTTTTCGACCTGTGGTACTTGACCGATATTGTTCATAATTTTTTCCATCGGAGCCCTGATGAGGGTAAGTGGAGTACGTATTTCATGTGCAATACTTGTGAAGAATTCTATTTTGGATTCATAAGCTTCTTTTTCCTTAGCTCTTTCGAAAAGCGCCATCTGAATTTTTTGTTTTTCTTTTTGGCGGTTGTGATAGAACATAATAACGATATACACGGCTAGTATACCTAACAGTATATAAACTGTATACGCCAGTTTGCTAAGCCACCAAGGGGGGAGAATTTCAATAGTTAAAGATTTTTCATTGTTGGCCCAATTGCCTTTACTGTCGGTGGATTTTACAACGAACCTATAAATGCCCGGCGATAAATTGGTGAAGTATACCCTGCGATTGGTTTTTATGTAATTCCAATCTTTGTCTACTCCTTCCAGCTTATAGGCATATTCAATATTTTGTGGTGATGTATAGTATAATGCAGCAAAGTCGAAGCTCAACGATGACTGCATATAATTGAGACGGATGTGCGGCGTGTTTAACAATGATTCCTGTAATGGTCCTTGTGAGTTGATATCTACATCTATATTATTCACCTGCATACTGGTGATATATACAGGAGGAACAATGTGGGGGGTGTTCAGTTGGGAGGGATCGAAGCGTATCATCCCCTTTACACTGCCAAAGTAAATGCGCCCCATACGGTCTTTAAAGGCAGAAGAGTAGTTGAATTGATCACTTAAAAGCCCATTAGCCTGTGTGAAAATGTTAAGCACACCCGTGTGAGGATTCATACGGACCAATCCTTTTGAAGTGGTAATCCAAAGAAATTGCTCATTGTCTTCAATAACGCAATACACCAGATTGCTAGGCAACCCGTTTGCTGTAGAAAAAGAACGGATGCGCTGGGTTTTGAGATTGATGCAGAAAAGCCCGTCCTCTGTGCATATCCATAATTGATGATTACTGTCTATATAAGTATAGGTAACGCGGTTCTTTTCAAGACGGTCGGTGCCGTTTTGAAGATACTTCAAGCGGCCATATCGACCTAATTCAGGGTTATAATAATACACGCCATTTTTAAAGGTGCCTAGCCATACGTTGCCATTTGCATCTTCAGTGATAGCAGAGTAGAAGCCTGAGGGGAGAAAGTCCAGTTGCCTGAAGTTTTGTTGTTGGCGGTTATATAAATAAATACCGTTAGAAGTTCCTACAAGAATCCGGTTGTTACTAGTTTTAAAAACAGAGTGAATAAAGTTGCTCTTCAGCTCGTAGGGGCCTGGTCCGTAAGCGAAATGTTTTATTACTTTTCGGGTGCGCATGTCCATGATATCCAAGCCGTGTTCGAATGTGCCGATCCAAAGATGGTCTCCATCAATCATTAATCCGTGTATGTTGGTATGAGTAAGGCCGCTATGACCATCTTTAGGGGATAGTGTGGTGAATTTGCCTGTTGCAGGGTTAAGGATGTTTAATCCTGCATCTTCGGTACCAATCCATATATTACTCCACGGATCTTCTATTATTTCTCTGACGGCATTGCCCTGAATGGTATTTGTACCGGGGATATAAAAAAATTTTTCAAAAGTGAGGTTTTGGTTAGAATAATAATTTATCCCTCCGAAATAAGTACACGCCCATATACCACCTTCGCGATCTTTAGCAAAAGAATAAACGGCGTTGTCTGATAGGGCATAGGGGTTGACAGTGTTTTTTTTAAGATGCTGAAAACTGTTTTGATGTAAATCGTATATATAGATGCCACTTTCGGTAGCAATCCAAAATTCAGTTTCTTTATTTTGAATAAAATCTCTTACATAAATTTCAGTGTTGTCATCATTATAAGTAAGGATATCTTCATAATGACCTGTGTCGGGGTTGAATTTTTTCACACCTTGACTGGAGGTGCCTACAAAAAAGAATCCCAACCCTGTATCATATATTTTGTCAATCCATCCGGAGGATGAGGGCGGAGAGTGCCAGAATACATTATAAATATTAAACGTATTGGTTCGCGAATTAAATCTTAACAGCTCTCCACTAATATTACCTATCCATATTTCTCCTTTTTGCGAACGGGTAATAGTAACGCAGAAAGACAATTCTTTGGTATTATCAAATCTTTCAAGTTTTTTGGTAGCAGGGGTGTATCGGTGCACTTTAAAACCTGCCAAAAACCATAAATTGCCCTCGTTGTCAGTAGTGATGCCGCTGATTTCAGCTTGAGGAGCATCTTTTAATAATGTAAATCTTTCAGTAGCGTAATCAAAACTAAACAAACCTCTTTCTGTGCCTACCCACAATGTTCCTTTTTCATCTTCATATAATCTCCAGATAGAATTATTGCCAATACTATTGCTATCGGAAGGATTGTTCCTATATATTTTAAATGTATATCCATCGTAGCGATTTAGTCCGTCTTTAGTTCCAAACCACAAAAAGCCTTTGCTATCCTGTAAGGTACAGATAGCTGTATTATTGGATAAGCCATCTTCTACCTGCAAGTGTTTGAAATAATAAGGCTGGGCATGCAATGAGTACATGCTAAAAGAAAACCATATACAAAGAAGGATATGTATTATACTATTACGCAACAACAACCGTTTTAGTCAAACCTACAAATATTTTAATCATTTTGTATCCTCTCGTCGCTTATATGAAAAGATTGAGACAGTTTGATGAAAAGTTGAGACAAAATAAACGGCCGTTGTATTGGGGGTAAAATAATTTTGATGGATACGATTTACTAAACACCGTCGAAAAGGTTTGCTGTATGAAATTAAATATTGTATCTGCCTGCTTGATATTTTTGTTTACTGTATTTATAGTTCAAGGTTGTGGTAAAGGCGAAACTGACCCACAGTCTACCCCCGACCCGGATCCAATAGAGAATACCGAGTATGTTAATCCTGTGTTTAAACCTATACTGGCCGATCCTACGGTAATATGGGATCCTGAGAGCGGTTATTTCTACGCTTATGGCACTGAAGATTATTGGGATACAGACAAAAAATCTCACATCGTTGCTATTGTACGCTCTAAAGATCTTGTTAATTGGACTTACTCCGGAGATGCCTTTAATGTAAAGCCTAGCTGGAAAGCCGATGGTGGTATCTGGGCACCGGATATCGCGCTTGTAAACGGTAAGTATCATCTGTACTATTCTTATTCGATATGGGCAGATCCTAATCCTGGTATAGGGCTGGCCATTGCTTCTACCCCTTCGGGCCCTTTTACCGACGTGGGTAAAATGTTTTTGTCTTCGGAAATAGGAGTACCCAACTCTATTGATCCATTTTATTATGAAGACGGAGGAAAAAAATATTTGTTCTGGGGTAGTTATAATGATTCGCCATCACAAGGAACTTATGGGGTAGAACTTACTGATGACGGGAAGGAGGTGAAAGATATGAGCCAGAAATTCAAAATTGCTGCCGGTGATTTTGAAGGGGTAAATCTTTTTAAGAAAGGAGAGTACTATTACTTTTTTGGTTCAAAGAATAATTGTTGCGATGGAGCAGCAAGTATATATCAGGTACGAGTAGGACGATCTAAAAATCTTAAAGGTCCTTATCTCGATAAAAACGGAAAGGATATTGCAGAGCGCGGCAATGGCACCCTTGTTTTACAGCGTAACGAAAAATTTGCCGGGCCTGGACATAATGCGCGATTAATAACGGATAAGAATGGTGATGACTGGATGTTATATCATGCTATGGATGTGAATAATGCCATGATTGGCGGCGTCAACCAGCGTGCATTGATGTTGGACAAAGTAAATTGGGATGCGGATGGATGGCCCATTGTTAATAATGGAACTCCTTCTTATACTCCACAGCCTAAGCCCGTATTTTAAGTGTGAGTTTATTTATGAATAACCAATCATATATTTTTTAGCATACAATTCTTTTCACTCATAAACGAAGTTGTCATATGAGATTAACACAATCGCAAGCCAAAGCATGTAATCATGCTGCACCTTTAAGTCATCTTATCATGAGAAGACTTGTAAAACGATACTTCTTTTTATTCATCCTTCTTTTTCTATCCAGTGGTATTATGGCGCAGATCATTACCGGTACTGTCACGGATGAAAAAAATGCTCCTTTACCCGGAGTGAGTGTATCGATAAAGGGAGGTACTTCAGCTACTGTAACCAATGAGCAGGGAAACTTTAGTATCGATGCACAGCCTGGTCAGACGCTGGTATTTTCTTATGTAGGTTATGCTTCGCAGGAAGTACTAGTAGGAGATAGCAAAACTATTAACGTACAACTGGCGGTTTCAGCAATAGACCTGGGTGAGGTTGTTGTGGTAGGGTACGGTACACAACAAAGAAAAGATTTGACGGGTGCCGTGTCAGTGGTAAATGCTTCGGATGTTAAAAAACGTCAGGCAACAACGGTAGCGGAGGCCTTACAGGGGCTTGCTACAGGTATTAAGGTAAGAGGAGGTGGTCGTCCCGGATCGGAAGCACAGATTCAGATTCGTGGTTTAAAAAACCTATCTAATACAAATCCATTATATGTGATAGATGGATTAATTACTACAGCTAACAGAGATTTCAATCCCAGTGATATTGAGTCTATTCAGATTTTGAAAGATGCTTCTGCTGCGGCTATTTACGGTTCGCGTGCAGCAAACGGTGTGATCATCATTACTACTAAAAAAGGTAAAGAGGGGCCGATGAAGATTGATGTATCAGCAAAGTCCGGTATTCAGATTATGCCGCGCTACGATCTTGCAGATACTAAAGAATTTACACGCTTGAACTATATGGCGTATGATAATGCCGGGGTACCCAGACAACAGTTGGATACTACTATTAATACCGACTGGCAAGACGTTGCGTTCAGAACAGGACATGTTAATGATTTAAACCTATCTTTCTCAGGAGGTGGTAAGAATGGTTCTTACCTTACATCTCTCGGCTATTTTGGAAACAAAGGAACGGTAATTAGTACATCTTTTGATAGATTCAGTTTTAGAGTGAATACTCAGGGTTCAAAAGGTATTTTCAGTATTGGTGAAAATATCGCCATCTCCAATGCAAAGGCCGATGAAATGAATGGTAACCCCATTATTGATGTTGTGCGAATGCTGCCAACCATACCTGTGTATAATCCCAATAATCCCGGTGGCTATGGCTATGGCGATGAAGCGAAAGCGCGTACGTTTGGTACCAACCCTCTTGCTATAGCTAATCTCATAGATGAAACCAATGAAAACCTTAGAATTCGTGGTAATATATGGTCGGAGCTCAAATTTACCAATTGGTTGAAATACCGTTTAAACATGGGATATGAAACCAGCCGTGATCATTACAAGTATTTTAGAAGACCGGGTAACTGGACCCTTAATCAGGCATACGAGCCTTCTATTGCTAACGAGAATAGAGCTGAGTTTGTGTCGAAACTGATAGAAAATACTTTAACATTCAAACATAAGTTCTCCAAACACGATGTAACCGTTATTGCGGGTCAGTCCTTCCAGCAGGATGATTATGCACAGATATGGGGTGAGAAACGTGAGATACTCCAAAATTCAACCGGACATTATTATGATGTGCTGGACCAGGGCGTGAATGCTAAGTTAGGAGGGTATAGAAACAGAGCCGTATTGCTTTCATACTTTGGAAGAGCTGAATATGCTTATGATGACAAGTATCTGTTAAACGTGGTTTTCAGACGGGATGGATCTTCCCGCCTCGGCGCAGGCCATAAATGGGGGAACTTCCCATCTGTATCAGCGGCTTGGCGAATCAGTAGGGAAAACTTCTTTAACGTAGATTGGGTGAATGACTTAAAGATAAGAGCCAACTATGGTACATTGGGTAGTTCTAATATTGGTTATTACGAATCCCGGGCATTTATCAATACTCTTACTACCATCACTATGGGAGTCAATCAGCAAAAACAGTTAGCTGCTACACAGGTACAGTTGGCTAATAGCGATCTGCGCTGGGAAACTTTAAGACAGCAGAACTACGGTTTTGATTTATCAGTTTTAAATAACAAGTTGTCCATATCAGCAGAATATTTTATAGCTCGTACTACCGATGTACTGTATCAATCTCCAATTCTGATGACAACAGGACACGATGGTAGTGCGCCTCGCTCCAATGCACTCACTTTACAAAATAAAGGGTGGGAGCTTTCTGCTACTTATCGTAACTATGATCATGCCTTTGGATATTATCTGGGAGCAAATCTTACTACACTTCGCAATAAAGTGGTGGAATTGGGTTATGGAAGAAATGAATTGTATGTAGGCAATACCGTTACACGAGTGGGACAGCCCATTGGTATGTGGTATATGCTGCAAACTGACGGACTGTTTCAGTCGCAAGAAGAAGTGGATAACTACAGAAATGCTGAAGGTAAAATCATACAACCTACAGCAAAACCTGGTGATATAAGATTTAAAGACAACAATGGGGATGGACAGATTACTAATGAAGATAAGGTAATAGTAGCAAGCCCCTGGCCGAAACTAGAGCTAGGATTCAATACTGGAGCCTCTTATAAGAATTTTGAATTTACTATGGATTGGTTTGGTTCTTTTGGAGCTAAGGTGTTTAATGGTCCCAGAAGTGTTACTGATAGATTCGATGATAACTCCAATTATCGTTCAGGAATCAAGCCATGGACACCGGAGAATCCTAATACTAATGTGCCTCGTGCCTATTATGCTTCTACTCTTAACTCGCGCGGTGATACTGATAGATGGCTTGAAAATGGAAGTTTCTTCCGTCTGAAGTTGATTAGCATTGCCTATAATCTTCCGGATCATTTGTTGAAGAAAATAGGATTTGCGAATGCTCAAATCTCCTTAACCGGACAGAATGTTATCACCATTACTAAATATACTGGTTTAGATCCAGAGTTTAGCAATAGCAGCATATTTGAGAAAGGGTATGATAGCGGGGTATATCCTAACGTAAAGATGTATTCTTTAGGTCTTCAGCTTGGTTTCTAAATTGAATAACGATATTAAATATAGTAGCATATGAAAAAGCTTTTATTAATACTTATTGTGGTGGTACTTCTTACTCCATCTTGTAGTAAGAGTCTGCTAGATCAGATGAACCCCAATACGCTTACTGTAGAAGAGTTCTGGAAAACAGAAGCTGATGCGGAAAAGGGAGTGAATGCTATTTATGGCATGTTTTATCAAGATGGTACTTGGGCCCGATGGATTTTCTTCAGATTGGATCTCACATCCGATGAAGGCTTCAGTAAAAGTCCCTGGATAGAGCTGGGAGACTGGACCCGTTTTCAATATGTCAATTATGATTTCTGGGAAGGGAATAACTGGACCTGGCGCGACACCTATAAAGCAATATTCAGATGTAATCAGGTGTTGAAATATGTGCCCGATATTGAGTTTAGCGATCCAACTAAAAAAGAACGGATATTGGCACAAGCAAAATTCTTGAGAGCTTTCCATTATTATTATGCCGCTTTGTTGTGGGAAAAAATACCTATTGTGCTTGAACCTCCGGTTGATCCTGGCGTACAACATCCTGAAAGTCCATTAGAGGATGTATGGGCTCAAGTAGAGAAAGATCTTAATGAGGCTGTAGTGGCTTTACCTGAAAAATGGGATGATGCTAATGTAGGCCGACCCACTAAAGGTTCTGCATATGGTATGCTTGCAAGAACGTACATGCAACAACATAAGTGGCAACAGGCAAAAACCGCTCTAGACTATTTCTTTACAGGGGCAGGCAAGGACTTGTATGACCTGGTAGATTTTAAAGAAAACTTCCGTGCTACTCAGGAAAATAATAAGGAGTCGGTATTTGAAATTCAGCACTCCAACGAAAATACTGGAGGCGATTGTGATTGTGTAGATAATAATATGGGTTCTAACAGGCCTCAGTTTTTCGCTCCAAGAGGTATTGGCTGGAGTGATGGGCAGGCAAGGTACTGGCTAGTTGAAGAGTTTAAAAAAGAAAAAACCGTGGATGGTGAAATTGATCCACGCCTTAGATATTCCTTGTTCTATCCTGATTTGGAAAAGGATTTCGGAGATAAAATATATGGTCGTAGCTGGGAATGGGATCCTGATGAAGCATGGTTTAAGAAATATTCTAGAGATTATTATCGTAATAATGAGGATTACTTCAGTGAGGTGAATAATCGCGTCATCAGATTTGCAGATATCCTATTGATGTATGCTGAGGTATTGAATGAGCTAGGACAAACTGCAGATGCTTATCAGTATGTAGATCGCGTTCGTCAACGCTCTAAAATGGCGCCACTGGCCACAAAATATCCATCAATCGGAAATAATAAGGATTTGTTTAGAGAAAGATTAAAAGTGGAAAGAGCATTGGAACTATGCGGGGAGAGTGTTCGTTGGGCTGATTTAAAGCGTTGGGGCGATTTAGATACACAGGAAAAAGTAAATATAGTAGCACAACGCGACCCTGACTTTAAAAACTTTGAAGTAGGTAAGCATATTCGCCTCCCGATACCACAGGTTGAGGTGCTGAATAACCCCTACCTGAATCAAAATCCCAAATATTAATTCATGATAGTGTTCATATAAGCAATGCTACTATGTTAAAAGTCTTACTCTATAAGGTGATTACTGGTTATATCTGGCTGCATTCTTTTGTATGTGCATGGGGGTGTGCCAGAGATACCAGCATTCCTGACAAGGATCCTATTCCTGAGATGAAGCCAAAAACCATAAAGTGGGATAACGCAACATTGGTAAAAATAGCCGCACCTCCTCAGGGTAAACCTTATGCTGGGTACGCCAGACTAATAGAGTTACAAGACGCTCGTTTATTATGTGTATACGAATCTGACGGCCATATTTGGCAGACTATAAGCGAAGACAAGGGGAAAACTTGGCAGGGGGCCAAGATTGTTGCAGCACAAGAAGATGGCATCAATATGGCTGTTCCGGATATTCTACAATTACGGAACGGCCATTTATTACTCATGTATAATCCTCGCCCATATAATATAGATCCATCGCGACGTTTTGCCATAAGGGTTAAGATTAGTACCGATAATGGTGATACTTGGTCCGAGGCTAAGGAAATTTATCGAGCAGGGTATCAATTTGAAAACGGTTGTTGGGAGCCCGCTGCTATTCAATTACCCGATGGTACTATACAGTTGTTTTTTGCGAATGAAGGTATTTACACGCAATCTGATGAGCAGAATATTTCCATGCTTATCTCTACTGATAATGGGCAAACTTGGACTACCGACCCCAAGATTATCAGTTTCAGAGCAGGTAAGCGCGACGGTATGCCCGTTCCCTTACTTTTAAAAGGAGAAGAGCGTATTGCAGTTGCTATTGAAGACAACGGCTTTGTTAACTTCAAACCATATATTATTACCAATACACTTCAGGAAAATTGGAGTGAAACCGTATTAAGTGATAGTCCCAATCGAATTTATGCAATGGCAAAGCCGGTTGATGATGAAGTATATGCGGGTGCCCCTTATCTGCGTCAGCTCTCCACCGGCGAAACAATTTTATCTTACCAAGGTACAGAGGGACGACCATCTCACAGGCTGGAAGATGCCGTTATGAAAGTGATGGTAGGAGATGAACAAGCAAGAAACTTTGATAACCGAACCGAACCGTTTAATATACCCGCCGGAAAGCATGGTTTATGGAATAGTGTTTCTGTCCTGAGTGATGATACCATTATCGCTATCACGAGTACGAATGCTTTCAGTAATGGTCCTACAGAGGTATGGATGATAAAAGGTCGATTAGTCAAGTAATCTATTAAGCAATAACATATAGTTTTTCATGCAAAGCAGGGGAGCCATTTTATTACTAATAATTTTCATCACGATTTGTTTCTCATCCAAGGCACAGCTAAGACCTGTACTGGATATAGATTTCCCGGATCCTACAGTGATTGAGGCTAATGGCAGGTATTATGCTTTTGCCACTAATACAGGAAGCGGAGGAAATTACAGACGTGTACAGGTAGCTGTGTCAGATGATTTACAGGATTGGAAGCTATTGGGTGATGCTTTACCACAGTTACCTGCTTGGGCTTCGACACATTTTTGGGCTCCGCATGTGTTATATCATGAGGAGCTACAGCGGTATGTACTATTTTTTTCGGCCCAGTCAAAAGACACTTCGCGCCAGCGAATGGGGATCGGCGTCGCTTTTTCAAAAAATCCCGAGGGACCGTATATTCCTGAGCCGGAAGCCTTAATGATTGATACGGGGTTTAAAACAATAGATCCCATGGTAATGAAAGATCCCAAGACCCAAAAGTACTATATCACATGGGGGTCTGATTTTGCACCTATAAAAATTAGAGAACTACACTCATCCATGACCCGTTTTGCCGACGGTTCCTCCGAAAAAGTCCTTATTCCCGCCGGAAAAGATAAAGCATATGCACGTTTGGTAGAAGCTCCATGGATCGATTTTCAGGATGGCTTTTATTATTTGTATTATTCGGGCGATAACTGTTGTGGGGCAGAAGCTAACTACGCTGTTCTAGTGGCACGCGCTACTAGTATTACAGGCCCATATACCCGATTGGGCGAGTGGAATAAGACACAGCATAGTGTTATCCTGGAAAAAGATCAAAATTTAATGGCCCCGGGGCATAATAGTATTATACAAGACAAATCTGGAAAAAAGTGGATTGCCTATCACGCCATCCCTATGGATAGGTTTAAGGAGGGAAGATATGCACGTCTGATGTATCTCAGCCCTATTGAATACAAAAATGGGTGGCCGGTAGTCAAGAAATAGTGTTTTTTTATTGGGGTTATTTAAGCTGCAATTTTGAATTGCCAATCAAAATAATTAGGGATGATGGGTAAAAATGAGACAAATAGTAATAATTATGAGACATTATTGACATTGTAAGCGTAGCGTAACATCTATATTAGCAACTTGATTATTGAGGAAAGATTGCGTGTGATATGAAATCTTCTTGCCATATTTACTGATGTTAATTTATTTAAACATTAATTGACTGAGATGAAGTTTAAAATGAAGTTTACGGTAGCTGCTATAATAGCCGCTGCATTAGGAATGCCTGTTATGGCTCAGAGTTGGAAACCTGTCGAAGGGAAAATTATGACCCCTTGGGCTGAAAAAGTAAATCCGAATCGTCCTTTGCCAGAGTATCCCCGCCCACAGTTAAAAAGAACGGGCAACTGGCAAAACCTAAATGGATTATGGAAATATGCAATTACTGCTGAATCTCAGAAGAGTTTTCCCGCGTCGTATGAAGGACATATATTAGTGCCTTATCCCATAGAGTCCGCTTTATCTGGAGTGGGAAAGCAGGTTGGTAAAAGTAAAGCTCTGTGGTACAAAACCGAGTTTACATCGCCTAATTTGTCTAAAGGGAATCAGCTCCTATTGCATTTTGGTGCAGTAGACTGGAGAGCTGATGTATATGTAAATGGAAAACATGTTGGAACGCATGAAGGTGGTTTTGATCCATTTTCTTTCAATATTACTGCTTATCTGAAGAAAGGGAAAAAGCAAGAATTGGTAGTGCGTGTGTGGGATCCTACAGATGAAGGCCCTCAACCTAGAGGAAAGCAGGTAAATAAACCCGAAGGAATCTGGTATACTCCAGTTACCGGTATCTGGCAGACTGTATGGACAGAAGTAGTGCCTGCGGCCTATATTGCCGCAACTAAGCATACACCTGATGTAGATAATAAAGTGCTTAAAGTAAAGGCAGATCTTGCAGGTGCTCAGGTAGGAGATGTTGTAAAATTCGTGGCATATGATGGTGCTCAGCAAATTGGGGAAACCACTTTGCCTTCGGGAGTAGAGGGAGAAATTGCAATTGCTAATCCGAAATTATGGTCACCATCTTCCCCACATTTATATAAACTAAAAATTTATCTCACGCGAGGTGGTCGTCAGATAGATTACGCAGAAAGTTATTTTGCAATGCGTAAATCCTCCCTTAAAAAGGATGCTAATGGCATCAACCGTCTTGCATTGAACGATCAGTTTCTATTTCAATATGGTCCGTTGGATCAGGGATGGTGGCCCGATGGTTTGTATACAGCACCTACTGATGAAGCGCTGTTGTTTGATATAGTAAAAACCAAAGAGATGGGCTTTAATATGATCCGCAAACATATTAAACTGGAACCTGCTCGTTGGTATTATTACTGTGATAGTGTAGGTATTCTGGTATGGCAAGATATGCCCAGCGGTGATATGGGTGGCAATAAATGGGATATGCATCCTGGTAAGATATCCGGTCGTAACCATGATAAACAACGTAGCTCCGAATCGGAAGCATACTACAGGAAAGAGTGGAAAGCAATAATGGATGCCTACCATAACTTCCCCTCTATTGTGGTGTGGGTGCCGTTTAATGAAGCATGGGGGCAGTTTAAAACTGTAGAAATTACAGAGTGGACAATGAATTACGATCCTTCTCGCCTAGTAAATAGTGCTAGTGGGGGTAATTTCTTCTACACTGGGCATATATTGGATATTCATAATTATCCCGATCCCAGCATGCCCGATCCAAATATTTTTGGAAATGGTCCAGCTGCGCTGGTACTGGGCGAGTTTGGAGGATTAGGACTGCCTATTGAAGGGCATACCTGGCAGGATAAAAATAATTGGGGATACCAAAGCTTCAAGAACAAAGACGAATTAATGCAGCGTTACACACGCTTAATGAAAGATTTGAAGCCATTGATTTCATTAGGATTGTCCGCGGCGGTATACACCCAAACTACCGATGTAGAAATAGAAACCAACGGTATTTTGACTTACGATAGAAAAGTAGTGAAGATGCCTGAGGCAACATTGAAAAGCTTACATCAGGAGTTGTATAATGTTTCGGTGAAATAAGTAACCTAAACTAAAGATTATGGTTCCGTTTGGAAGGATTTGTATACTCAGTGGGGCTTTATTGTGTTGTTTAGGGAATGCTCATTTCCTATTCGCACAGGCTTCAAAAGAGAAACGCTCCAAAGTTACCATAGTGGATCGGCCCGATAATTCAGTAGGCAACCGATTCTATCCTTCCAACAGAAAACCATTGCTACCGTCTTATTTTATCAAACTTCCAGTAGGAACTATTAAGCCTAAAGGATGGCTGTTAAGGTATCTGGAATTGCAACGCGATGGTTTGACCGGTCATTTAGGAGAAATCAGCGCCTGGCTATCAAAGAAAGATAATGCCTGGCTTAGTAAAGATGGGAAAGGTAACAATGGTTGGGAAGAAGTTCCCTATTGGTTAAAAGGATATGCCAATTTGGGATATATTCTGGATGATCCAAAGATCATTAGCGAAGCCAAAATCTGGATAGATGCTGTACTGAACAGTCAGCAAAAAAACGGCTACTTCGGTCCTTTAATTATCAAAAACGGAAAGCCTGATCTGTGGGGCAACATGATTATGTTATGGTGCCTGCAGTCTTACCACGAATACAGCGGAGATGAGAGCGTACTGCCATTTATGGAAAAATATTTCCAATGGCAGTACAATCTTCCTGATAGTTTAATGCTTAAAGATTATTGGGAGAATAGCCGGGGAGGGGATAATATTTTAAGTGTATATTGGTTATATAACCGTACAGGAAAAGAATGGCTGCTAAAGTTGGCAGAAAAACTTCATCGTAATACAGCCAACTGGCGACAGCCCGGAACACTTTCCAACTGGCATAATGTAAACATAGCTCAAGGTTTTAGAGAACCAGCAACTTATTATTTGCAGTCTCACAATATTGCTGATCTAAAAGCCACTTATAATAGCTTCAGAACTATTCGGGAGAAATATGGCCATGTACCGGGAGGGATGTTTGGAGCTGATGAGAACGCGCGTGAAGGTTATACCGATCCTCGTCAAGGTGTGGAAACTTGTGGTATAGTGGAACAAATGGCTTCTAATGAAATATTGATTGGTATTACCGGCGATCCTTTCTGGGCCGATCATGCAGAAGAAGTAGCGTTTAATACTTATCCCGCTGCGGTAATGCCCGATTTTAAAGCATTGCGATATATTACCAGTCCTAATATGGCTATTAGCGATAGCAGAAATCATCATCCGGGGATTGACAATAACGGACCTTTCTTAATGATGAATCCTTTTAGTTCTCGTTGTTGTCAGCATAATCATGCGCAGGGGTGGCCTTATTATTCGGAACATGTATTTATGGCTACGCCCGATAATGGACTGGCTGCAGTACTTTATTGCGAAGCGGTAGTAAAAGCTAAAGTTGGAGATGGAGAAGAAGTGGAAATAGAATCGCAGGGGCGTTATCCTTTTGATGAGATGATCAGTTTTACTATTCGCACCCCCAAAACCGCTGTGTTTCCATTCTATTTAAGAATACCGGCATGGTGCGAACAGGCGCAACTGCGTATCAACGGTAAAATTGTTCAACAGAAAATCAAGCCGGCTGCTTATATAAAAATTGATCGACACTGGAAGAATGGAGATCAGGTGCAGTTAGTATTGCCAATGAAATTAACCGTAAAACAGTGGACGGCTAATAAAAATAGTATTAGCATTAATAGAGGACCATTAACCTATTCTTTAAAAATAAAAGAACAGTATGTAAAAGCGGATAGCAGAGCTTCTGCCATTAGTGACTCCAGATGGCAGGAGACTGCAGATCCTGAAAAATGGCCTTCGTTTGAAATTTATCCCGCATCAGCCTGGAATTATGGTTTGTTGTACAATGGCGAGGGGCCTTCCGCCGTATTTCAAGTTGTGAAAAAATCTTGGCCTGCGGATAATTTCCCATTTTCTCAACAAAGCGTTCCTATAGCTATCATGGCGAAGGGAAAGAGAATTCCGTCTTGGACAATTGATCAATATGGGCTTACAGACACATTACCCCAGAGTCCTGTAAAAACAACAACGTTGCCGGAAACGATAGAGCTAATACCCATGGGAGCTGCACGATTGAGAATTGCAGCTTTTCCTGTGGTAGAGTAATTATGAAGCTTGTGAGATATTTTCCTTATAGTGAATCGAATATTATTTCTTCTCACGATAAATGTATGTTATGCTAAGAAAGTATTTTATTTTACTGATATTACCGGCTATATGTTTGATAGCCGCTTGTGGCAATAGTAATAATCAGGAGGAGAGTGCACAGGCTGAAGCAAATGTGCGCACCATATGGACAGCTGAAAAAGCAAATGAGTGGTATGCCAATCAACCTTGGTTTGTAGGAGCTAATTTTCTACCGAGTACAGCTATCAATCAACTGGAGATGTGGCAGGAAGAAACTTTTGATACTACTACTATAGATAGAGAACTTGCTCTGGCAGCATCGATTGGTATGAATGTGATGCGTGTTTACTTACACGATCTTATTTGGCAACATGATGAGCAGGGTTTTTATGACCGCATTAATAAATTTCTTGAAATTGCCGACAAGCACGGTATAAAAATAATATTTACCATTTTTGACTCCTGCTGGGATCCTTTTCCAAAACCGGGTAAACAGAGAGAGCCCAAGCCTTTTGTACATAACTCAGGATGGGTGCAAAGTCCAGGACAGAATGTATTAAAAGACTCTACCCAATATCCCATGATGGAAAAATATGTTAAAGCCATTGTAAAGCAGTTTGCGAACGATGAGCGTATCCTGATGTGGGATGTATGGAATGAACCCGATAATATGACAGGCCCCTCTTACGAGAAGGTGGAAATCCCTAATAAAGTTGAATTGGTACTACCTTTATTGAAGAAGACATTTGAATGGGCAAGATCGGTGAATCCTAGCCAGCCGCTTACTTCGGGGGTATGGGCAGGTAATTGGGAAAGTGACAGTACACTTAAGCCCATCGAACGACTGCAATTGGAAGAGTCTGATGTTATTTCTTTCCATTGCTACGATGATTCGATCACCCTTGCTAAGAAGATCCAACAATTACAGCGTTACAATAAGCCTCTATTTTGTACCGAGTATATGGCACGTCCAAATAAGAGTACTTTTCAATCTTCACTACCTGTAGCTAAAGCCAATAAAGTAGCTATGGTGAACTGGGGATTTGTAGATGGCAAGTCTCAAACTATTTATCCCTGGGATAGCTGGACTAAAACCTACACATCAGAACCTCCACTATGGTTTCATGATATATTCAGAAAAGACGGTACACCATATATGCAGGAGGAGGTTGATTTTATAAAAGAGATAACCGGAAAATAATAGTTGCATTCATATAAATATAAATTCATCATGAAACGATTGTTACTGCTTGCCCTATTTTGTGTTTTAGGAGTTGTACAATTACATGCTCAAAACTCCAGACACGATAACCCTCTTATGGCCGATCCTACGATTTTCTATCATAATGGTATCTATTATTTATATGGTACCGGACCGGGGGCACATGGATTTAAAGTGTTTACATCTACCGATAAAGTGCACTGGGAGGATAAGGGGATGGTATTAAAACCTGGTGAAAGTTATGGAGAGAAAAACTTCTGGGCCCCTCAGATATTTCAGTATAAAGGAAAGTTTTATATGGCCTATACCGCAAGTGAACATATTGCCATTGCAGAAGCAGATAGCCCGTTGGGCCCGTTTACACAAAAAGTGCTCCGACCAGTAGATAGCTCTCAGCGAATGATTGATCCTTTTATACTTATTGATGGAGGAAAGATTTATATGTATCATGTTCGCTTGGAAAATGCTAATCGCATTTTTGTAGGAGAGTTAACAGAGGATTTGTCCACCCTGAAACACGAAACTTTAAAAGAATGTATCTATCCTGAAGCTAATACGTGGGAAGATGTTGAAAATAAAAAGTGGAAAGTAACGGAAGGACCTACTGTAATAAAACATAAAGGAGTGTATTATTTGCTGTATTCAGGAAATGATTTCAGAAGTCCTGATTATGCTGTGGGATATGCAACAGCTACAAATCCTGTGGGGCCATGGAAAAAATATGAAGGTAATCCTATCATATCGAGGAAAGATATAGGTTTAAATGGTCCCGGACATGGTGATGTTTTAATAGATAAGGATGGAAAGATGTATTACGTTTTGCACGTTCATTATAGTGATACATCCATCGGTCCCAGAAAAACAGCCATTGTTGATATTCGCTTTAAAAAGGTGGCCAAAGGACCTGATGTAATTGAAGCTGATTTTTCTACATTTCGCTTGTTGAAGAAATAAGTATTTCGGATGAGTAAGAAAGCTGTATTTAAAATGATAGAAGCCGTATGAGATATCTTTTAGTATTATTGGCAGCAGGTATGCTGACGTTGGGATGCAATTCAGGAAGAACTGCTAAACATATAAGGACATTCACCAATCCTTTATTGCCTAGAGGGGCCGATCCTTATTGTTTTTATAAAAATGGTTATTACTACTATACGCATACCACAGGGCACAATTTAGTTTTATGGAAAACTAAGGATATAACTGATTTAGCAAATGCTGAAAAAACGGTGGTATGGGAGCCTCCACCCAATACTATGTATTCGCATAGCATCTGGGCGCCGCAAATCCATTTTATAAATGGTAAATGGTACATGTATTTTGCTGCAGACAATGGTAATAACTATAACCATCGTATGTATGTGATCGAGAATGCATCAGCAGATCCTTTGGAAGGTGAATGGGTATTTAAAGGTAAAGTAGCTGATGCTACCAATAAATGGGCTATAGATGCGGATGTATTCGAACATAAGGGGAGTTTATATATGGTTTGGTCCGGATGGGAAGGCGATGAAAATGGACAACAAAATCTTTATATAGCACGAATGAAGAATCCATGGACTATAGAAAGTGAACGTGTGAAAATATCCAGCCCGGAATATGAGTGGGAAAAGCATGGCGATGTAAAGAATGAGAACGTGGGTCAGGTTTATGTTAATGAGGGGCCTCAGTATTTAAGGCATAAGGATAAAATCTTTATCGTGTATTCGGCAAGTGGATGTTGGACGGATTACTACACTTTGGGCATGTTATCTATAGATGCTGATGCTGATTTACTCAACCCAGCCAATTGGAAAAAACACCCAGAGCCTGTATTTAAAGCCGCTCCCGAAAATGGTGTATATGGCGCAGGGCATAATTCGTTTTTCAAATCTCCGGATGGTAAAGAAGATTGGATTTTGTACCATGCCAATCCTGAACCGGGGTTAGGATGCGGACGTCATAGGTCTCCACGGGCACAGAAGTTTACTTGGAATGAAGACGGTACTCCTAATTTTGGCAAGCCATTGAGCACTAAGACAGTACTACAAGTACCATCAGAATAAATAAAAAATCCATCCTTTTTGGGGATGGATTTTTTTTATGCAATTGTAGCTTATTAAAGTTCTCTAATCTTAATGTTGCGGAACCAAACATTGTTCCCGTGATCCTGCAAACCAATGCGGCCTACTTTGTAAGTGCCAAATTCAGGAATGCCTTTAAATTTGCTGTTTGCCACTAGATTGCGCCAGTTCTCATCCCATAATGTTGTACTTACAACATGTTGATCATTCAGATAAATATCCAGCTTGCCATTCACACAACGGATGAGGTATTGATTCCACTCTAAAGGAGGATTTGCTGCCTTTGTTTTGGCTGGAATCAGGTCGTATAAATCTCCGGCTTGATGCTTATATACTCTTCCGTCAGGATGCCCTTCGTTGTCTACAATCTGAATTTCTGGTCCTGTATACCACATGTATTTGAAGCGGTCCTTGTTTTCATGAACATAGATGCAGATGCCGCTGTTGCCGTTTTTATCAATCTTCCAGTCCAGCTTCAGCTCAAAGTTTTTGTATTCCTTATCAGTGACAATATCACCTCCCGTCTTGGGAGTGCCATCTTTAGTAGCGTCCAGATACAAAGTACCATTGGCTACTTTCCAAGCTGTGCCAATTGTTTTGGAGCCGTAGGCATGCCATCCGTCGGTTGATACACCGTCGAAAAGCAATTGCCATCCGGCAGCTTTTTCTTCTGGAGTTAATGTGTTATGCACTACTTCCGGAGCGGGCTTTGGTGCCGGTGTTTCTTCTTTAGGCTCAGGAGTAGTGGTTGGAGCCTGGGCTACGGGTGCCGGTTGTTCGGCAGTAGTAGGTGTTCCTGTATTAGTACGTGGCGCGCAAGAATACACTGCAATGGCAGATAATACAATTGCGGCACCGGTTTTTATTTTTTTCATTTTTTTAAAATTAAATATTTTAAAATTATCTGCTAAACCGATTTTGTAAACTTATATAAGAAAAGCAAAACACCTAGAGCGGGCGTTTTGCTTTTTTATCTATTTTTTCAACAGTAGAATGTACTCTACCATTTGTTTCGCTTCTTCTTCAGATACATTCGGATGAGGTGTCATGGGCACTTCTCCCCATACGCCAGAACCTCCTTCTATCACCTTTTTTGCTAATTTAGTAATAGTAGCATCGTCAGCTCCTGCATATTTATTAGCTACATCACGATAAGCAGGACCGGTAAGTTTTTCATCAATTTTATGACAGGTAGGACATTGATATTTTCCTGTGAGCTCCAGCCCCTTTTGATATACGGGATTTGACGAAAGATCATTAGATGCGGTGCTTTCACCGGAGCTAGGGGTATCGGATTTTTTATCACCATCACCACCTCCGCACGCTGCAATAAAGAATAACACGGATAGCGAAACTAAAATTTTCTTCATATTAAAATATTTATGCTTGAGTATTATAAAACGCTTTACAATAAGCCAATAATTTTCTTATTGAAATCGGCATCGTTGGTAGTTGCTGCAAAGTCATCAAAAGCTTTGTCAGTAACACGTATGATATGGTCTTTGATAAATGCTGCACCTTCACGGGCACCATCTTCTGGATGTTTCAGGCAGCATTCCCATTCCATTACAGCCCAACCTTTGTAATCGTATTGGGTGAGTTTGGAGAATATCGTTTTGAAGTCTACCTGACCATCGCCCGGGCTACGATAACGTCCCGCTCTATTGAGCCAGCTCTGATATCCACCAAAAGTTCCTTGTTTTCCTGTTGGATTAAATTCTGCATCTTTTACATGGAACGCTTTGATACGTTCGTGATAGAAATCGATGTATTGAATATAATCCAGGCACTGTAATACGAAGTGGGAAGGATCGTATAACAAGCACGCTCTTGGATGATTGTTCACCTTTTCCAAAAACATCTCGTAGGTCTGTCCATCGAAGAGGTCTTCGCCCGGATGTATTTCGTAACACACGTCCACGCCACATTCGTCAAAGTAGTTGAGGATTGGCAACCATCTTCTGGCTAATTCTTTAAAGCCTTCTTCTACTAATCCGACCGGTCTTTGAGGCCATGGATGGAATGTGTGCCATAATAATGAACCGCTAAATGTGGCATGAGCATTTAATCCCAGATTCTGAGAAGCTTTAGCTGCGTATTTTAATTGCTGAATGGCCCATTCGGTTCTGGCTTTGGGATTACCTCTTAATTCAGCTGGAGCGAATGCGTCAAAAAGATCGTCATATGCCGGATGTACGGCTACCAGCTGGCCTTGCAAGTGCGTGGATAATTCCGAAATTTCCAGTCCACAGGCAGCAACAATGCCTTTGATTTCATCGGCATAGGTAGTGCTTTCTGCGGCAAGCTTTAAGTCAAATATTTTGGGATCGTTAGTTGGAATTTGTACTGCGATGAATCCTTTTTCGGCCGCCCACAGACAAATCGATTCCAGGTTATTGAAGGGAGGATTTTCTCCCAGAAACTGGGCTAAGAAGATACCCGGACCTTTTATCGTAGTCATATTCTAAAGTTTTATTCAGGCTATAAATCTATAAAAATATTCTTACAAAAACGGCAGATTACAATTTTCTTTATGATAGTAACCCTAGGTTGAAGGTCACCTACAAAACGATAAAACATGAAGTTTATTGTATGTAGTAAACATTATTCGGTATCGATGATTTGATTCCTCAAAAGATCTTCGAATACATCTCTTTTTCGAATCAAACGGGGCTTTCCGCTTTCCACCAATACTTCGGCAGGTTTGAAACGTGAGTTATAATTGGAAGACATTTCAAATCCATAAGCGCCTGCATTACGAAATACCAGCAAATCGCCTTCTCGCACTTCGGGTAGAGGACGCGACCATGCGAAAGTATCAGTTTCGCAAATATTCCCCGTAACGGTATATTCTTTTATAGCACCCTGCGGATTGGTAATGTTTTCTATGCGATGATAGGCGTCATAGAACATCGGTCGTATTAAATGATTAAAACCGCTATTAACGCCAGCAAAAGTAGTAGTAGCTGTTTCTTTCAGTACATTTACTTTGGTGATAAAGTAGCCGCATTCACTTACTAGAAATTTGCCGGGCTCAAACCATATCTGCAGATGACGAGTGCGCTCATGAGCTTCAAAAGCCTGCAATACCTTTACTGCTAGTTCTTCAATATTCAGATATGGGTCATCTTCTTTGTAAGCTACTTTAAAGCCACCGCCTAAATCTACCGATTTCAAATGCGGAAAATGAGGAATAATGTCAAACAGTACTGCTATGCCTTTCAGGAATATATCCGCATCTTTGATATCGCTGCCTGTATGAATATGCAGATTAGTAAGTTGAATATCGTATTGTTGTACGACGGCTTTTAATAAATCTAATTGCTCTACCGGAATGCCGAATTTACTTTTATCATGACCAGTAGAAATTTTGAGATGTCCTCCGGCCAGAATGTTAGGTCTTAATCGTACCCCCACGGGATAGCTGTTACCGAATTTTTTGCCGAATTTTTCCAAATTCGATAAGCTGTCGATATTGATAATGACACCCAACGATTGAGCTTCTTCTATTTCCTCAAAGCCAATGCCGTTGCTCGTATATAATATATTTTTAGGCTCGAAGCCTGCGTATAAAGCCAATTTTACTTCATTGATAGAACTGCAGTCGATGTTACAACCCTCATTCTTTAATACTTTTAATATGTTGATATTGGTGAGGGCCTTACATGCATAAAAAAAACGGACTTTGTCAGTATTAAAAGCTGTTATAAGTCTTTTATACTGTTCTTTTATCTTATCCGCATCGTATACATATACTGGCGTACCGTATTCGTTTGCTATTTGTTGTAATAATGCTGTACTTAATTCTGTAGCCATGATTTTAGATATAAAAAAAGCAGTAAAAGATACTGCCTGAACAATTAATTATATAAGAAGAACACTATAAAGGATTTTTATCTTGAAGCATCATCTTCTACATCGTCCTCTTCCTCATCTTCATCAATATTCTCTTCTGAGTTATCGGCATCATCATCATTGTTTCCTTCACGATGCGCTTCGTTATCGGCCTCTTCTACCTCGTTTAAATCATCATCAGCTGCTTGGGGTGAAGGACTTTCGGCTGCGATGGCTTCGGTAGATGCGGTGTGCTCTTGGCTTTCTTCTGCCGATGTATTTCTTGCATCATGCTCGTTACCATCCTGCGTAGTGGCTTCAATCAGTTCTCCGTTTTCGGAAACTACCAGCGGAGCTCCATCTTCAGATGGTATATCGCTTTCTCCTTCGGTAGTTTGCTGACCGTTTACTACAGTAGGTTCTACAATCTGATCGGCTAGCACTTCTTTTATTTTGGGCAGTTCTTCAGGCGAGTTGATACCGAAATAATCCATGAAGGATTTTGAGGTAGAATACACCAGCGGATGTCCCGGCAGGTTTTCATTGCGACCGCTTATGACAATAAGTTCTTTCTCCAGCAATTTCTGAATAGCATAATCCGCACTTACGCCACGAATGGCCTCAATTTCCCCTTTGGTTACGGGCTGTTTATAGGCAATAATTGCCAATGTTTCCAAAGCCGCACCTGACAAACGTTTCATGAATTTATCACCATTCAGCTGTGCAATGGTTTTGTGATACTCCTTTTTCGTGAGGAACTGCCAGCCACCACCGCTTTGTACTACATGAAACGGGTAAAAATCGGAGTCGTATTTCTCCTTTATTCCTTCAATTGCCGACTCCACTTGATCTAGTGTGATTTTGTCTTCCATGAAGCCAAAAGCATTGTTGAGCAAGTCGGTAATTTCCAAAGCCGCAAGGGGCTTATCGCTTGCAAAAATCAAGGCTTCAATATGCGGAATCAGTTCGGCAATTTCCATGTGCAGGTGTGGATTTATGATTTGAGCAATAACACCTAATCTTTTGATGATTATCCTTGCAATGCAGCGGCACCGCTCACGATTTCTGTAAGCTCGGTTGTAATAGCTGCTTGTCTTGCACGGTTGTACGACAGTTTTAATGAACGCAGCATCTCGTTAGCGTTTTCGCTTGCTTTATCCATTGATGTCATACGTGCTCCGTGTTCAGAAGCGTGAGAGTCTAATACCGCTTTAAATAATTGCGTATTCAAGATTTTGGGCATCAGTTCTGTAATCAATTCTGCCTTGTTCGGTTCAAAGATGAAATCGGCTTTCACTGCGCCCTGAGTGTTTTCAGCTTTGGGAATAGGCAAGAATCTTTCTACAGTAAAGATTTGGGTGGCCGCGTTCTTAAACTGGCTGTAAACAATTTCAATGACGTCGAACTGTTTTTGTTTATAAGCATCCATTGCGGCCTGTGATATCTTCTGCACATTTTCAAAGCTCAGATTCAGGAAGATATCTTTATAAGTATCGTTTGTATTATAGCCCTGTTTTGTTAAGGCTTCGTAACCTTTTTTACCTAAGTTCCAGATCGTCACATTACCTTTCGCAAACTGTGCCTGATATTTTTCGTTTATTACCGATTTGGCCAGCTTCACTACATTAGAGTTAAAGGCGCCCGCAAGACCACGATCACTGGTAATTACAATCAGTAATACTTTTTCGATGGGTCTTTCCTGTGCCAAAGCCATTTCAGTGTCTCCATCGCTACTGCTTACGATGGTGCTGAGCATACTTTGTAATTTCTGCGCATAAGGACGCATTTGCACAATAGCATCTTGTGCACGACGAAACTTGGCAGCGCTTACCATTTTCATAGCTTTGGTAATCTGCTGCATACTTTGTACAGATGATATACGATTGCGAACTTCTTTTAACTGGCCTGCCATTCTTTAAAAACTTTGGTTTTTAGGGCGCAAAAGTACGTGCAAAACGTCAATTTTCAATATATAAATAAAATATGTGGAAAAGCTTTATGTTTATGGGTATCAGCCCAAACGGATACGTCGTGCCATAGCCATCACACAGCCTATAACGAGAAAGATTACACCTGCCCATACCAGATTGATATAGGGGAACTTATAGGCTTTCAGCGTGAGATATTCCAGTACACTGCTCGACTCTTTTACTCCTACCGTAATACCGTTCTGGTCTGCATCATTGAGCTGCAATACCAGACTTTGCGCCATAATCGTATCCTGTGACTGGAACAGTACCTGACCACCCCCCTTAATCAATAGCAGGTCGGCCTGATACGAAGGACCATTAAGCTCCTGAACTTTTACAGTAGCAGTATATCCCGTATCGGTTTTAGCAAAGCCTTCTACGGGTAAATTGTCTTTGGCAGCTACTTTTTCTATCAGCATGTACCCGCGACTGTAAAAAACAGTGTCCCCAACAGTTACCCGATGTGGCCTAAAACTAGCCGTGTCATCCAGCTCATTGGGTTTGTAAAATGATGATACATAAGTAAATACGTCGTGGTTCCAGTAGTGTTTACTGGAAGGATTCGCCATTAGGCCCTCATTGCCTTTGTAATTTACGAAAGCATTGGGCAACAATGTGAATTCCTCATTGTGTTTTTTGGATTTGAAATGTATTTTGAAGAAGGTCTGTTGTTTTTTGGGATGGGACGAATCGCCTACGTAGGTTACCATGTAATCACCCATTTGCATGGGAATGCCTTTTACGAGGGTGAGATTTTCTCCGGTTTTTTCCTTACTGCCCTCGCCGAATGGTACGGCAATACCGCTGGTATTCCAAGAAAGAATTTCTTTTTTGGAAGATGAAATAATCATTCCTACCAGCATTAGAGCAAATCCGAAATGCGCTACGGCGCCACCGCTGTTTTTCAGATTGCCCTTAAAACCTACCCAGATGTAGGCGGCATTGGCAATAGTGGCATATACGGTAGCTACCAGCGCCAGCCATATATTAATCAGGAATCCCATACCATGCTTATCGTAATTGATATTGCCAAAGGCCAGAATCAGTCCGGCAACGATGGCACTGATAAGGGTAGGAATACCTATTTTCTTTATTAGGAACTTTCCACTGGTACTTTTGTACTTTAGGTATTGAGTAATAGCCGTTAAAATACCAATTACAAATGCTACCAGCACCTGAATTTTATTGTAGTGAAATTCGTCGTTTTCTCCCGGTGCAGCATTAGCGTTGAAAAGTTTATTAAACACAGGTAACGAAGTCTGGAAAATGATAATAATGGCCGACAAGAAAAATATAATGGAGCCAATAAACATCCAGAACTCCCTTGAAGAAACACTTTCTTCTTTTGCCACAGTGGGCACCTGTTTGTTCAGTAATACTATGAAAGTGATAATTCCTGAAAGAATTACATACAGGGGGAAGCCCGGTATATATTCCGCAAGAAAATAGGTTGCGAGCGATAAAGCTGCTGTTACTCCGGTAATGATAAGCCGCTGTTTATTGGTTGTTGCGGCGAAAAAGGCGGTTATCCACACAAATACGATGAGGAATAAGAACAGCTGTCCGTTCATGCCTATGTCGGCAAAAGCGTGTACGGAAGAATCGCCTAACACGCCACTTTTGGTGAGGAAGGTGGAATAAATAATAAACAGAAAGGATAACGCCAGAAATATAAAAGACGAACGGAGCGAGTATCCAGTGTGTTTATAAATAAGCAAGGTGTGCAGCCCCGATACCATAATCATCCAAGGAACCAGCGAGGCATTTTCAACTGGATCCCATGCCCAATATCCTCCAAAGTTGAGCGATTCGTAAGCCCATTTGGCTCCCATCATAATTCCCAAGCCCAAAAAGGCAATAGAAAATAAGGTCCAAGGGATTGCACGACTTACCCATCCTTTGATATCGCGGGTCCATAAGCCGGCCATGGCGAAGGCAAAGGGGATAAGAGTAGAGGCAAATCCCAAAAATAGCACGGGCGGGTGTATGACCATCCAATAGTTTTGTAATAGCGGGTTTAGGTCGTTCCCATCGGTAATCATGGACAGATAATCCGGACGGATAGGCTTGGTTACATCAAAATCGACGTGCATGGCTGGAGCTTCGTCCAGCAGGCCTGAATCTCTGAGTAGGATAAAGGGATTGGAGCCGATTTTTACTCCAAAAACATAAATTCCCACTACCATGGTGGCTAAAAAAAACTGGGCAAAGCTGAGAATGGACATAACTGGAGCTTCCCATTGTTTCTCGCGTTTGATAACAATTAGCCCCAATACACAGTGCCAGAACGCCCATAGTAGCGTACTTCCTTCCTGTCCCTCCCAGAAGGCGCTCATGATGTATTTGAACTCCAGCGAGAGGCTGGTATGTTGCCAGGCGTATTTATACTCGAAAAGATGATGATATAGGATATGAAATAACGCGGCGAATATTGCCAGAATGGCTACAGCTTCGGTATAAAAAGCCCATCGTCCCAGTTTCAGCCAACCTGACTTTTCTTCCGGTGCAGCATGAACAGCTTTAAAATACGCAAATGCTGCCACCAGCGAAGCTACCAATGAAACTAAGATGAAAAAATGCCCTGCCTGCCCCGGCAAAAGGTGCTCGCCAATGTATTCCATAAATAATATTACTGTTGTTTAGTAGTTACTATACTGTTAGATGGAGGAACGTTGTAAGAAGTAGTTCTCTGTTCTTGCGGTATATGTTTTGAAGGGTCTTCGTCTTTGTATTTGCTGGGGCATTTGGTTTGAATGCTCTGGCAAATAAATTTCCCATCTTCGTATTTCCCTTTTAATACCAATCTTTCACTCAGTTCAAAGTTTTCGGGTTTGGGGTTGTGATAGATCACCTGCACTTTCTCTCCTAAGCTATCTACAGCAGTAAAGGCTAAGTAATTAGGGTTTTTGATAGCATCGTACTCCAATGGCTCGGATTTATCCCATTTAGCCATCAGATGCACATATTTTCCTGGTTTGGCTTTTGCAGTTGCCACAGAGTCGTAAGTAGTGGTAGTTTGTAAAAAACTTGCTAATACAGCAATAGCAACGGCAGTCAGCACCAGTAAAATAATGTGGATTTTCTTCATGCTATCAAAATTTTTGCAAAATTAAGGCAAATAGCCTGTGTTCGGTACTTTAACAAAGAACCGCAGCAATTGTTTTGAAAAACAGGGATATTATTTTAACTACCTAAAAAGTAGTTATAGCTTCTCTAAGAAGCAGTTGGGTAAGGGGTGTGTGGGGGTGAGAACTAAGCTGAGGCCGTAATATTTGCAGCAAAAAATCCTCTAGGACCTTTTTGAACCTCAAAACTTACATTTAGGCCTACTTTTAACTCAATAGAGGAGGCATTGATATGTGCAAAAAAGCTTTCCTGGGTTTTTAGGTCCCTGATAAAGCCGTATCCCTTGGCAGGATCAAAATAAGACACAACCCCTTTTCTGACAGTATCAGTAGGTTGTAGAGCATTGCTGTTGGCCACAGTGGGCGGAATAGAATCGATATCGGCGGGAGGGCGTTTGTCGGGTGGAGTATCGGTAAGATTACCGTTTTCGTCTACATAGGCGAGCATTTCATCAAGGCCTTTGCCTTTTTTAGAATTTTCTTTGCGTTCCTGTCTTTTTTCCTCTTTTTGTTGTTTTGCATTTCGTTTTTTCTGTTCACGTTCTCTTTTGTTCCAGCCGGCCATTTTTATAAATTAAGATTAGAAAATATGGAATTATCATCGAATTTGATATACTACTTTGCTACACTCAGCTTCGTAAAAACGGACCCGTGAAACAAACGTGACCATTCGATGTTTTTATCTTTCTTCCATTTGTCGATATTTTTTGCAACTACTAAACGCCAAAAGTTTTTTGCTTTTAGCTCGCTGTAGTCATTATGCGAAATAAAAATACCGGTTACAGTAGCTCTGTTCTTAAAATGTATATTTACGACGGTACTAGCCTTCGTATTTGCATTGAGGAATTTTTCTATTGAATTTATCTCCATGTGATGATTTTAGATGAGTATTTACTGGAACCGGTAAAGGCCGGTATTACCAGCGGCTGCTTACATAACTGCGCTTTTCTTCTCTGGGTTTAGCTTCCATAACTTTTATGGAGCGTCCTTCCAGCATGGTGCCGTTAAGATCTTTAATGGCTTTGAGCGCATCTTCGTCAGCCATTTCCACAAAACCAAAACCTCTGCTTTGATTGGTAAATTTGTCTGTAATAACACGTGCAGATGCTACACGGCCGTAGCTTGAAAATAGTTCGGTAAGGTCTTCTGTTGTAAGACTGTAGCCCAGATTGGACACAAAAATGTTCATTGTAAAATATTTAAAAAATTAAAAACGATTTGAGAACGGCAAACTTGTAAAACTGATCAGATAGGAAAAAGAGAAGCTTACAACTGAGCAATCACTCAAATTAACTTATGGCGAAGATAGGGGTATTTGCTCACTCAGCACTGATATATTTTCATTATATCGTTTCTTTAACAATCCCTATCTGCAGATATTGAATAAATAAGCATACCTTCATGAGGAGGAACCCCTCTTCTCAGCGTTCAAAAATTTTTGCATGAAATCTTTACACTCTTTAACAGATCCCATCTATGTTCCTAAAACATTAAATTGGTATGATCGTTTCTGGATGCGCTATCTTAAGGAAGAGCGCGATTTGCCTTTTATTTATTTGCTTACTAAGATTCATCTTACAGTAGTGCCTATAGTCATTTTGTTGTTTACACCTTTGCTTACAGGTTGGATATGGTGGATGGTGGCAGTGGGATATTTCTATTTAGCTCAGTTTTATTTTAAAGGTCGTTACGGGCTAATGTTTCATTGCCTTTGTCACCGTAAAATTTTCAAACCTGCCTATCAGAATACCTTTCATTTTTATATCACATGGTTTGTGGGACCATTATTTGGTCATGCTCCAGAAGGCTACTACAGTCATCATTTGGGAATGCATCACGTAGAGAATAATAATGAAGAAGATACAAGCAGCACAATGCATTATCAGCGAGATAGCTTTAAAAGTTTTCTGGCTTACTTTTTTAATTTTTTGCTATTAGGGTTTAAGGAAACTTTTCAATATCTGTACCGGCGTAAGAGAAAAAAGCTTTATACAAGATTTTCTGTGGGTGAGTGGACGTACATTGCCTTTTGTATTGTAATGTGCTTTTTCTTTTTAAAAGCTACTCTAATAGTATTTGTGCTTCCTCTGATGTTTGCCCGTTTTGTAATGATGCTGGGTAACTGGACACAACATTCATTTATTGAGCATTCCGATCCTGAAGATATATACACTAACTCTATAAATTGTATAAACACTGTGTATAATCACGCATGCTGGAACGATGGCTATCATATCATTCATCATTTACGCCCTGGTATGCATTATACTGAAATGCCCGGAGAATTTTGGAGGCGGAGGGATGAGTTTGCCAGCAAAAAAGCTATCGTCTTCGACGGAATTCATTATCTACATGTATTTTATTATCTGATGACAAAACAATATAATAAGCTGGCCGATAACCTAGTAAACATTAATGGTATGTTTGAGAGTAGAGAAGAGGCTATTGTACTTATGAAAGAGCGTACAAGACGGTTAAGATGAGATATAGGAGAGATGTAATTCTTTAGTGAAGTGGTTTCAACACATGCAAGCTATAAAGTAGTTTCTATATAAATAAATTCAATTGTTTATTAAGCAATACTTTTCAAGCTTGAATGATTATTGTGATAACATTCTACTTTGAAAAGCTTCGTAACCTTAGAGGATACAATAGTATTCTCATTTTATCATAATACATAATATTGGAAATTTCATTTTGAAATACACTGGGGTAGGCTTTTATTTTGGATGGATGTCTATAAATATTTTATATAATCATTTTAGATTCAGTGGTGGATTATTATAGTTGCTATTTTGTATTTAGGATACATACATGAATATATTTCTTCATTATTATACTTCAGTAAAATATTTGAATATACATTGCTTTTACAGCAACTAGCGTAACTGTATTGAAGTTTTCTATTTTTATAAGGCTAAGATTTAATAAAGTTTCAGAGCTTATAAATCTTAATTGAATGACTGCCTATATGCTAGTGGTGATAATTGGGTCTTTGCTTTGAATAACTTATTAAACGAGGAGGGATGCTCGAACCCTAGTTCGTATGCTATTTCACTAATAGTCAAGTGACTGCTTGAGATTAATATTTTTGCTTTTTCAATCAGTACGTTGTGAATATGTTGTTGTGCATTTTGCCCGGTATGTGTACGCAGCATGTCACTCAAATAGCTGGGAGAAATATGAAGATGATCCGCAAGGTATTGCACGGTGGGTATGCCATGTAATAGTGGTTTTCCGCTATGAAAATATTCATCCAACAAGCCTTCTAGTTTTTCTAGTAGCGTACTATTAATTCGCTTTCTTGTAATGAACTGACGCTTGTAAAATCGGTTGCTGTAGTTCAGCATTGTTTCAATTTGAGAAACAATAATATCTTGGCTAAAATCATCAATAGAGCTTTTTAATTCCTCCTTAATATTGATAAAAAGAGGAATAATCGTACTCTTTTCTTTATCGGAAAGATGTAGGGCTTCATTTACGGAGTAAGAAAAAAATCCATATTGTTTAATTTTTGTAGCCAAAGGATAGCCCGCTAAAAAATCTGGATGGAATAATAAAGTAAAACCGGTATGATCATGATTGTCGTCTCCCTTTGAACTAATTTGATTGGGGGCTTTAAACAACATGCCCCCTTCATCAAAGTCGTAATAGCCCTGCCCATATTTTATCTTACCACTTAGTTTCATTTTATAGGATATTTTATAAAAATCGAGAACAAAGGTTTCTGGCATTTGATGTAGCGGTACTGCGGCACCGTTGTTCTCAACCAAGCTTATCAATGGATGCACGGGCTTGGGAAGTCCCACAGTTCGATGTAATTCGGTAAGGGAAGAGAAGCGGTGTGGACTATTTGGTTTCTTCTTCATATTAGCCATGAGCGGATTTACTGTAAGCTAATAATTATTTATTTAACATACTCATAAACTTCTCCGGATAGCGCTCGCCCGCTACCATATTGGGTGGTATTATGGCATTTATACTTTGCAATTCTTCCCAGGTGAGCTGAATATTTGCTGCTGCAATATTTTCTTCCAGATATTTAATGCGCTTGGTGCCTGGAATTGTGATGATGTCATTTCCTTGGGCAAGAACCCACGCAATAGCTAATTGGGAAGGCGTACAGCCTTTTTTGTTAGCTAATATTTTTATTCTATCTACCAATTCTAGGTTTTTATAAAAGTTTTCTCCTTGAAAGCGGGGCATAAATCTGCGATGATCTTCGATGTCTTCAGGTTTTTTTATGGTGCCGCTTAAAAAACCTCGACTGAGCGGAGAGTATGCTACAAGGCCTATTCCTAGCTCTCTTATAGTAGGCAAAGTTTCAGCTTCAATATCGCGTGTCCAGAGAGAATACTCTGTTTGCACTGCAGTTATCGGGTGTATGCGAGCCGCTTTGCGAATGGTTGTTGCTGATACCTCTGAAAGCCCAAGGTGACGGACAATACCCTTAGCGACAAGATCGGCCATGGCACCTACAGATTCTTCAATGGGGACAGTAGGATCCACTCTCGCTAGCGTATATAAATCAATGTAATCAGTCTTAAGCCGTTGTAAACTATTCATTACTGCATTGTGGATATAGTCCGGGCGACCATTTACTCGGCTATACCCTGAGGGAGACATCATCATACCTGTTTTTACAGAAAGGAATGCTTGCTTTCTTATCCCCGAAATAGCTTCTCCTATAAGCATTTCGTTGTGGCCAGCATGATAGAAATCAGCCGTATCTAGAAAATTATGTCCCAGTTCTAGAGCTCTTTTTATTGTGGCAATGGCATCTGCCTCATTGCTTTGTCCATAAACGCCGGACATGCCCATGCAGCCTAATCCTACTGCGGATACGAGGGGGCCGTTTGTTCCAAGTTGTCTTTTCATGTGTTTTAATTTTTATAGAACAAAGGTGCGACAGGGGGGCACGTAAGAATTAGTCTAATTCCCTATTTGCTTAGTTAGATTGAAGACTAAGGTTGGTAAATTAATACATACCACATAATGATGAGGGACATTAAAACAACAGTTGACAACAACGTTCTCAATGCAAATCTTACGCATTCATTCGGTTACATGAAGTGAAGAGCAAAATTGGAGGCATCTAAGCTGACGTTGAATCTAGGAAAATAAAGTTTACCTTCATGACATTTGGATCTCATTTTAGAATTGAAAATATAATCCTACGTTGTGCTTGCCAATTTAATCCATATGGCGCCATGATTTTTGAGATTTGATTGCATTTTAATAAATTGAGTGGCATTAGAGTAGAATATAACATTGCCCATACTCAAAAATGAGTGTCGCTTATGAGTGGGAAAAATGCTTATGCAATAGAATTGCGAGAATAGTTGCGGTTTATTGGAGGAGAACTTTAATTCAGGACATTTGACTATTCGCTGAATTATTTACTGCTCTCGGGATTAATGCCTCAATGGTCATTTGTATCGCAAAGACATTGCATTATTTTTTCGTGTCTTTTTCGTCAACTTAACTTCGGATATAGTTTTGGAATAGTGTTGTAGATAGCAACTTGGCAATGAGGTACTCTAGTGATAGCAAAACTAATGGAACAAATGCACTGTATCAATGCTAGAGAATAAAGCCGCTAACTTCTTTGGCTTTAGTCTTGATGACCTAGCTTTCTTACCTATTCCGATAATTAAGTTTTATGCAATTTAACTGTTTTGAGATTGAACAGAAGTTTGAAATTTTCTATAAAAATTTAAGCGTAAAGACCTAATGTCTAAGTCTCTTATTTTATATATGAGCGAGGGGATTTAATTACTAAACAAGAGCTTTCACGTATTTGCAAGATAGAACCTCGTATCATCCCTGACAATATAGTGCCAGAGGTATGAGCGCTCACTCATAAAGACCAAGTAGCTAGAGCAGTATTTATTTACCCCCCCCAATAACTTAACCCCAAAGCCTTTCGAATTGCATGGGAAACTGTGGTAATACTGAATGGTTGAAAAAAAAACTCAATGATTTTAAGGCAAGTTATGCCATTTTTCTAAACACTGATACCGATATTCATTTATATACGGACGTGTAGGAATTCGTAACATTTGGTACAACATTGGTAATAATTTATTTTATAGCTCCCAGTAGTCGATTTGTTATACTATACTTTATTCAAGGCTTTCAGTTCAAATAGGGTGTCATTACCTGGATGCAGTTCAGGATGTATAGGCTCCTTACAATCTTAAGATAAGCAAATAAAAAACTCTTTCACAGCAACCACAATTGACATCAAAGCATCAGATCTGAACCGTCTGAACTCACTAATGTGCTCGAAAATAAATTGAGGAAAGTAGTTATTTCAAATATTGCTAAACTATCATTAGATGAAGGTGTGATCATGTTGTTATCGGATGATTAGACTGACAGAAGCATATTGTTAACACTGCACTCACAAGGAGGGTAAGATAAATACTAACATGAGTTGGCCTTGACTTTAAGACAAACAAAGTTCGATGCTTTTGTAGCAAAAATTTTTGTCAAATGACTATATGCAGATAATCAGTATCTGGTCGCACGAAATCCATATGCCTCGTCGAAACTTTATTCAAATGCTATATATGCATTATCAGAGGAAATGCAGGCTTGGGGGAACTAGTGTAAGTAATTATGTACTGGGTCGAACATTTTGGAGGCTGATGCTATTGAAGAGATGTTGAAAATCTTGTAAGCTTAAATTTAAAGTAGCCCCGAACTATCTTCAAAGAAAAATTTAAGAAAGTATGAAGCAATGGGGATACTGACCTAACCATTCATACTGTTCGTCCATCATCCTAGAGGCACTTAATGGGATCAAAGTGCTATGTAAAAATATACAATCCACTTCCCTAACTCGTTTAATAGCTTTTTATCAAGCTAATTAAGATAAGGCAGTAAATAGGTTTATACTTTAGATGAGTGTGTCTTAAATACCGTATACAAATGTTTAAAAAATGCCCAGATGCTCAAAATTAAAACTATATAATATATTCAGTGTATATGCAATATGGGATGATCTTTGGGCAAGAAAGTTTAATGGGTATTGAATTAGTATTACTCTTGCCTGTGTGTATATTTGTGTCTATTATTTATAGTATAAATTTGATAAATTCAATCTTTTTAATAACAACAAATACCAATGATCGCTATTCATAATTCCGGAAATTTTGCGCCAAGATGGATTGCATATTGTGAAGCAAATAATATTTCTTATAAGCTGGTCAACTGTTTCGACAATAATATTGTAAAACAATTGGAAGGATGCAAAGCATTAATGTGGCATCATCATCACAATAGTTACAAAGATGTTATCGCTGCAAAGAGAATTCTATCTGCTCTTCAGCATGCAGGGATAAAAGTATTTCCGGATTTTAATACGGGTTGGCATTTTGATGATAAGGTCGCGCAAAAATACTTGCTTGAAGCAATCGGTGCGCCCCTTGTGCCAAGTTATGTATTTTATGATAAAAAAGAAGCTATCGAATGGGCTAATAAAACAACCTATCCAAAAGTATTTAAGTTAAAAGGAGGGGCTGGTTCTGCCAACGTGAAATTGGTGAGAACAAAATCGGAATGTATCAAGCTCATCAATAAAGCCTTTGGCAAAGGCTTTAAACAATTTGATGGAATGGCATATTTTTTAGACAGCATTAAGAAATACAAATCTGGTACTAAATCATTAAAACAAGTAGTAAAATCTTTTGGAAGAATGCTCATCTCAACAGATTATGCTAAAAATATGCCTCCGGAAAGAGGCTATGCCTACTTTCAAGAGTTTATACCTAATAATGACGGTGATTATAGAATTATAGTTATTGGACAAAAGTATGCATATGGAATGAAACGTTTAAATAGAAAGAATGACTTCCGTGCTTCAGGTAGTTCAAGTTTTCTATATGAGAAGCTACCTGATAGTATGTTAGAAGTTGCTTTTGATGTTGCTAAAACATTAAAATTACAGTCTGCTGCGTTTGATTTTATTAGAGATGAAGATAATAAACCATTGATTATTGAAATGAGTTATGCTTTTGGAACTACTGGGTCAAGTAAATGTAAAGGATATTGGACAGATGACTTACAATTTCATCCCGGATCATTCAATCCCTACGGATGGATGGTTCAAAATCTTTACGACTCTATTATTGAATAGAAACACCATTAATAGTCATTTCACGTACTTAAGTTTTCCCTGAACTTCATCAACAGATACTAACCTTACTAAGTAAAGTATCAGTTTGTGGGAGCACTGTACAAATTTTAAAGTTTACTCCGTGTGACAGTTGTCTTTTTACTATAGATCTTACGAATTGATCTATGTATCCTAGAGAGAGTTTAAACTCAGCTTTTGCATTAGAATAAGTACATCTCGCTGTTGGAAATACTATATCATATTTACAAAAATCTAGAGAGGGGGGAAAGCTGGAGGATATAGTATTACTAGAGGCCGTATATGCAAAAACCTTACAATAAGCTGTGTGTAATTTTTATGGAAGTTACCAATTGCAGGATCTAAATGAACATACATTACGTGTGAATGTATTTCATAATATAGCAATTCTATTGAGTTTATATGTAAATAAAAACCGCCTCTAAATTAGAGACGGTTTTTATTATTAATAATGATTCCTTATTCTATTCGGGTGATTTTAATGGTATTGGTCGGTAATTTCAAACGCACCGGGGTACTTCCTGTACTTACTGCTATATCACCGTTTTTTAGGTAACCTTTTTTCTTAAGTATCGCGATTTGATCAGAGAAAATGGTATCCAGATCTCTGTTTTCATCGTCATATAAGAAGGCACGTATACCCCATCCTAAACTCATCTGATTAATCAGACCCTCATGTTTGGTAAATACATATAAAGGTACTTTGGGGCGGTAGCTGCTCAGCATAAAGCCAGTGTAGCCGCTCTGTGTCATACCTATCAATGCATTAGCCGATACATCCTTGGCTAGATTACATGCATTGTAACAAATGGCGTCACTGGTAAGAGTAGGAGAATGGGGTTGTGGTTGTAGTACTTCATCTAAGTCGTAATTGTACTCAGCGCGCTCAATTTCCAGTATGATTTTGCGCATGGTTTCTACTACCAGTGTAGGATGTTTACCGGTGGCGGTTTCGCCGCTCAGCATCACCGCATCTGCGCCTTCCAGTACGGCATTGGCAACATCAGTAATCTCACTACGGTTCGGTTTGGTACGGTCGATCATGCTTTCCATCATTTGAGTAGCCACAATTACTGGCTTAGCACGATGGATACATTTTTTAATAATTGTTTTTTGAATCAGCGGAACTTTTTCTACAGGAAGTTCCACCCCAAGATCCCCACGGGCAATCATCACACCATCGGAAGCATTGATGATGTCGCGGATGTTAGGAATTGCCTCCGGCATTTCGATTTTTGCAATGATCTTGGTTTTGCAATTATTTTTATTGAGGATCTTTCTCAGTTTTTTGATGTCGTCTACTCGACGAACAAATGAAAGCGCAACCCAGCAAAGTTGTTCTTTCATAATGAATTTCAGATCCTCCAAGTCTTTCTTCGTAAGCGCGGGTAATGATATCTGTGTATCCGGCAGGTTGACACCCTTTTTGGAGGAAATATAGCCTCCCAGTATTACTTCTACCTCCACATCATTATTCGGCAGAATTTTGGTGACGATTACTTCCAGTTTGCCATCGTCGATCATTATTTTGTTTCCAACTTTTACATCCTTATGGAAGTTAGGGTAGTGGATGTAGAGCTTTTTGTTATTGCCGATGATTTTTTGATTGGTAAATAAGAATTTGTCGCCGGGCTTTACAGACATGCCGCCACCTTCGATCTCACCTACTCTTAGTTTAGGACCTTGTAAGTCTCCTAAAATAGCTACGTGCGTTTTCTCTTTTCTGTTGATTTCTCTGATGTACTCAATAATCTGTTTCTTTTCCTCATGTGTGCCATGAGAAAAATTCAAACGGAACACATTCACGCCTGCACGTACCAGGTCACGCAGTTTTTCGTAAGTGTTGCAGGCCGGTCCTACGGTTGCAACAATCTTGGTTCTACAAAAAGTATCATCTGCGTTTCCCGAGGTAGTTTTCTTTGCTGCTGTTTTTTTTGCCATGATTAGTTTATATGTTTAAAATGGGCTGTAATTGCCGAATATCTTTATTAAAGATAAGTTCTAATAGAGTCTTTCAGCACTTCTTTCGTGTTAAAAAGCTTAAGAGCTGCATCTTGCAGCTCTTAAGCAATAGGATGGATTATTCCCAACCTAAAATTGTTGAGAATACGAATTCTTCAGGATTCTTCACGTATTGTTTTGCAGCTTCGATATCATCTTTGGTGAGATATTGAAGATTGTCTTCCAGAACCATCTTGGTTTTGGGGTCTTCAATATTTACCAGTCGGGTTTTTACCTTACCGTTTTCGCCAGTTACATCTTTCAGGAATAACGGAGCAATTTCACCTTTATTGTTTACGGTAACCACACAGCCTGTAAGACCTTGGTCAAACAGCTTCTTTACCCCGGTACCTAGTTGAGTACAGTATTGTAAGTCAAATGCCGCTGGAGGTAAGCATCTTAATTCATAACCTAGCTCTACCGGACGGCATTTGATGTCCAGACCCAACTCTTTCAGCTTATTTTGTAACAATACATTATAGATATGAGCCTTACTTACGTTACCCAGTTCGGGGTGTCCATGTGCGTCGTAAGTAAATTGGATGCCGCTTGATTTGATCACATCATCACTCATGAAGTGGAAAATGCCTTCACTTACGATTGCGGCACCATAGTTAATGCCCAATATTTTTCTTTTCAGAATCGCAGAAATAATCAGCCTGATGATGTTGTCGAAGTTTAGTTCTGCCTTATTGAACATTTCAGGCATTACAATCATAGGCAGATGGCAGGATGCGCCAATGCTAAAAGCTAAGTGTCCTGCTTCACGTCCCATTGCAGAAATCACAAACCAGTTAGCAGATGTTTTTGCATCTTCATACACGGTTTTGGTGATTCTTACACCTTCTTCGGTAGCACTCTGATAACCAAAAGTGGGTTGACCATCAGGCAGTGGAAGGTCATTGTCGATAGTTTTGGGAACGTGGATATTTTGTATAGGGAAATTATTCTTTGTTAAGAAATTAGAAATTCTGTTAGCCGTAGAAGCGGTATCATCACCCCCAATGGTAACCAGCAGTTTTACATTGTTGTTAACGAAGAAATCGGTTTTGAATTCATCGTCTTTGGGTTTGTAGCGACTCATACGCAGCACGGAGCCTCCGCGAGTCAGAATAGTGTCGGCCAACTCAAAATCAATATCAACGGTGGATGCTTTACCTGTGAAAAGATTTTTGTAGCCATCGTGCAGGCCTATCACCTTGTATCCACTTTTCAGAAAAATCTTCGAAACAGAACTGATAACAGTGTTAATACCCGGAGCCGGACCGCCGGCAGCTAAAATTAAAATACTTTCTTGCATAATTTGGTAATTATTAAAAATAATAAGCTCCAAATATATTAAATTTTACTTTGTGTGAATAAAACACTATAAATGTTTTGTTTTTATGGGGATAATATGCAAAATATTTAATGGAGCATAAGCCGATATTTTCTGTACGTTTGGACAATTTTTAAACCTAAACACCATGAAACAAATATTAAGTTTTATATTGATTCTTACAGTTATGGAAGTATGTGCTCAAATTCAGTATCCGGTGACAAGAAAGGAGGCTGTGGTAGAGGATTATTTTGGAACTAAAGTAGAGGATCCGTACCGATGGCTAGAGGATGACAATGCGGAAGAAACTAAAAAATGGGTGATCGAACAAAATAAGGTAACCAACGCTTATCTGGCACAGATTCCGTTTCGGGATAAGATAAAAAGCCGTCTAGAACAGCTGTGGAACTATCCCAAATTCGGTGCTCCGTTTAAAAAAGGCGATTGGTATTATTATTTCAAGAACGATGGATTACAAAATCAATCGGTTTTGTACCGGACTAGGGATCTGAACGACGAACCCGAAGTATTTCTGGATCCTAATACGCTGAGTAAAGAAGGCATTGTTGCATTAAGCGGGCTATCTTTCAGTAAATCAGGTAAACTGGCTGCTTACGCCATTTCGAAAGCGGGAAGCGACTGGAGAGAAATCTTTGTAATGGATGTGAAGACCAAAAAACTGCTGAGCGATAAAATAGAGTGGACCAAATTTAGTGGTGCTGCCTGGAAGGGAGATGAAGGTTTTTATTACAGTGCTTACGACAGGCCCGATGAAAGCTCTAAACTGAGCAAGGCCAATGAATATCAGAAGGTATATTATCATAAAATAGGTACACCACAATCAGAGGATGTACTGGTTTATGAAGATAAGGAGCATCCTAAGCGTTATTTCGGTTGTGGTCTTACCGAGGACCAGCGTTTTCTCATTTTGAGTATTTCCGAAGGTACCAGTGGTAGTGAAATCTGGTATCGCGATCTGAAAAATGCTAATGATAAGGAGTTTAAATTATTGGTAAAAGGTTTTGATACCGAGTCGGATGTGGTGGATAGTCATGGTGATTATTTATTGCTAAAAACCAATTATCAGGCTCCCAATTATCGGGTGGTACTGGTAGATCCCCAAAATCCTGCCCGCGAAAACTGGAAAACTGTAATTCCCGAACAAAAAGAAGTACTGGAAAGTGTAGGTACCGGAGGTGGCAATTTGTTTGCCCGCTATCTAAAAGATGCCTCTAGTAAAGTGTTTCAATATGATTATAGTGGTAAGCTGATTCGCGAAATTGAGCTCCCGGGTATTGGTACTGCCGGCGGCTTCGGCGCCGAAAAGGATGATAAGGAGTTTTATTATAGTTTTTCATCTTTTGCCACGCCGCCTACCATATATAAATATGACATAGCCACCGGAAAATCTGAGCTATATAAAACCACAGAAATTAAAATCAATACCTCCGATATTATAACAGAGCAGGTGTTTTTTACCAGTAAGGATGGTACTAAAGTACCTATGTTTCTAACTTACAAAAAAGGAATTAAGAAAGACGGTTCCAATCCCGTATTGCTTTACGGTTACGGCGGGTTTAATATTCCTATGACTCCCAGCTTCAGTGTTAGTAATACATTTTTTGTGGAGCAGGGAGGTATATATGTAGTAGTGAATCTTCGTGGTGGTAGCGAATATGGTGAGGAGTGGCATAAGGCAGGTATGTTGCTCAATAAGCAAAATGTATTTGATGATTTTATTGCTGCAGCAGAGTATCTGATAGAAAATAAATACACTAATAGCCAGAAGATAGCCATACGCGGGGGTAGCAATGGTGGGTTATTAGTAGGTGCTGTGATGACCCAGCGCCCGGAGCTGTTCCAAGTAGCTATTCCTCAGGTTGGTGTACTGGATATGCTGCGCTTTCATAAATTTACTGTAGGCTGGGGTTGGGTAGTGGAATATGGTAGTGCCGACTCAGCTAAGCATTTTCCATATTTATATAAATACTCTCCTTATCATAATTTGAAAAAAGGAGTAGCTTATCCTGCTACATTAATTACTACGGCCGATCATGATGACCGCGTAGTACCCGCTCATTCTTTTAAATTTGCGGCTCGATTGCAAGAATATCATCAAGGTGCTAATCCGGTGCTTATTCGTATCGAAACGAATGCCGGGCATGGAGCCGGAAAACCTACCAGCAAGATGATTGAAGAAGCTGCAGATATCTGGGCATTTACCATGTACAACTTGGGTATGCCTTTCAGAGAACAATAAGCTACTTGAAGGAACAGTTTGTTAGCGGGTTATATTTTAATTTATATTTAAACAGAGGTAAAAGGTTGCGAGGGCAACTTGATACTGGTTTTAACCCCTTGGATCGGATACTAAACCTTTTCCCTCTATTTTTGTAAATAGTTAAATATATTTTTTATATGGCTGATGAGAATATCGAAAAAGTGCATTGTCTGATTATAGGTTCCGGGCCTGCAGGTTACACGGCCGCGATTTATGCTGCGCGTGCTAATCTGAAACCTGTTTTGTATCAGGGATTACAGCCGGGAGGACAATTAACCATTACTACTGAAGTTGAGAATTATCCCGGATATCCTGAGGGAGTTCAGGGGCCTGAAATGATGATTGATTTTGAAAAGCAGGCCAAGCGGATGGGAGCGGACATTCGCTATGGTATCGCTACCAAAGTGGACTTTTCAGGTCATCCGCATAAAGTATGGATTGATGATGAAAAGTTGATTGAAGCGGATGCTGTAATTATTTGTACCGGCGCTTCAGCTAAATGGCTGGGATTACCTGGCGAACAGCGCCTCAATGGATTTGGTGTAAGTGCTTGCGCGGTATGCGACGGTTTTTTCTTCAGAGGTAAAGAAGTCGCCATTGTAGGAGCCGGCGATACGGCCGCTGAAGAAGCATTATACTTATCGAAGATTTGTAGCACGGTGCATATGCTTGTGCGTCGCGATGAAATGCGCGCCAGTAAAGTGATGCAAGAACGGGTACGTAATACACCCAATATTAAGATTTACTTTAACACCGAAACCGAAGATGTATTGGGTGAGGATAAAGTAACAGGTGTGCGTGTAAGAAATAACAAAAGCGGTGAGATAACCGAAATTCCGGTAAGCGCATTTTTCGTTGCAATTGGACATCAGCCCAATTCTGAGATCTTTAAGGATTATCTGGAAATGGACGAAACCGGTTATATCAAAACAATTCCCGGTACTACCAAAACCAATGTGGAAGGCGTATTTGCCGCAGGTGATGTGCAGGACAAAATTTATCGTCAGGCCATTACTGCAGCGGGTAGCGGTTGTATGGCTGCATTGGACGCAGAAAGATACTTGGGTGAAAAAGGATTATAACTTCAGTAATGCTTATAACCTTACATCTGGAAAAGCTGAAGTTCTTCGCCTATCACGGGTTATATGAAGAAGAAAGAAAGTTGGGGAATGAGTTCGAATTGAATATTTCGGTCTCATTCTTCTCAACACACCCGGTTATTAGGGATATAGATCAGACCATTAATTATGCGGCTATATATGAACTTGTCAAAATTGAAATGACACATCCTTGTGCGCTGTTGGAAACATTTTTAACTGAACTAGCCGAGAAAATTAAAAATCAATTTCCGCAAGTAGCCAAGCTGAAGATGAGTCTATACAAGCTGCATATGCCACTGGCTAATTTTCAGGGCAGGGTGGGGGTAGAAATTGAAAAGGAGTATTAATCACTATCGGTCCCCACATTATTTCAAATCCTCATTACTAAAAGCAAAGGGTAGTAAGTTTTTTGCGCTTTCAATAATATATACAGGACCTTCTATACCGGCCAGTAGTAAGCGTATGGGATGTTTTACCCTGTTTTCATATTCCAATAATGACTGACGGCATAATCCGCACGGTGATATAGGTGTATTGCTTACGCCATCTGCAGGTTTATAGGTAATGGCCATCGTATGAATTATTGCATTGGGATATAAACTCCCTACGGTAGACAGTAATGTTCTTTCGGCGCAAATACCCACAGGAAAGGATGCGTTTTCTTGATTTGTTCCCTTTACAATTTGTCCGTTAGCCAGCCTAGCAGCACTGGCTACATGAAATCGAGAGTACGGCGCATAAGCCGTTCCGATAAATTCCTCAGCCTGCTGCAGTAATGCTGCATCCTCCACACTTAATTCACCTCTATCTTCAACAATGGTGTAAGCGAACTGATAAATTTTTTCCTTCATTGTGTGCGTATTCTATAATTAAAGATACTAATGTTGACTACACAGCGATTAAAAAAATTATATTTGTAGTCATTCAATTCTTAAAAAGGGAAAGTACATGATTAAAAAATTATTTGTTTTATCAACTGCAGTATTGCTGTCCATCGCCGCTCTGGCATCGGATGCAAAAGATTTGATTGGAAGATGGGATATTACCGTAGACAAAGGCGGAAAACAGGTGCCTTCATGGCTGGAAGTAAAGTTATCAGGTATTAAAACCCTGGTGGGATATTTCGTGGGTGAAAGTGGTAGTGTTCGTCCGATTTCGGAAGTAAAATTTGAAAACGGAAAATTCTCTTTTGCCATACCTCCACAATGGGAAACGGAGCCCAATAATTTGGTGGTAGAAGGAACATTATCTGCGAATGGTATCGAGGGTACCATGGTATACCCTAATGGTAAAAAATATAACTGGAAGGGTGTAAGAGCCCCTTATCTGAAAAGAGATAAAGCGCCGCAGTGGGGTGCGCCTATCAAATTATTTAATGGTAAAGACCTAACCGGATGGAAAGCCGTTGGCGGCAAAAACGGATGGGAGGTGAAAGATGGAATTCTGGTTAATGTTAAGCCCGGAGCGAATCTTATTTCCGAGCAAAAGTTTGAAGACTTTAAATTACATATCGAGTTTCGATACCCCAAAGGTAGCAACAGTGGTGTATATCTGCGCGGCCGTTATGAAGTGCAGATAATGGATAGTGATAAATCGGAACATCCATCAAGTGTATTATTTAGTGGTATTTACGGTTTCTTAACTCCGAGCGAAATCAACTCCAAAGGCCCTGGCGAATGGCAAACTTATGATATCACCTTGGTAGGCAGAATGGTTACTGTGGTAGCAAATGGTAAAACAGTTATCTCTAATCAGGAAATTCCGGGGATTACAGGAGGGGCTTTAGATAGTAATGAAGGTGCGCCCGGACCTATCTATCTACAAGGCGACCATGGTCCTGTCGAATTCAGAAGTATCGTAATTACACCTGCGAAATAAAAAAATTGGGTTATCGTTTTGCTGCTTTGCCAAAATGTGCTATATTTGCACCGCGAGGTAGAGCAGCGGTAGCTCGTCGGGCTCATAACCCGAAGGTCCCAGGTTCGATCCCTGGCTTCGCAACTAAAGTATTAAGGCCGTTCGCTTTAAAGTGAGCGGCTTTTTTTGTTGAAGGTTTCTTTTTTGATTTTATATAGTTTGATTTTAGTCAAAAATCAGCCATAATAAAAGATTCAAAAACAACCATAGCAGAGCGTCTTGAAGGCAGGTTTTGTAAACATATTCGGGAAGCCCAATGCCGGGAAAAGCACCCTATTAAATGCATTAATGGGTGAAAAGTTAGCTATTGTGTCTCCCAAAGTACAGACAACTCGGCATCGTATTAAAGCCATACTCACCGAGAAGGATTATCAGATTATTTTCAGTGATACGCCCGGAATAATCCAGCCTCAGTACAAGCTTCATGAAAAGATGATGCAGAGTGTAAAGAATGCTCTGGAAGATGCCGATGTAGCGATACTTTTAGTAGATGTAAATGATAACTGGGAAGAGAATGATACCCTGTTTTCAGGACTAAAACTTAAAGTGCCTGCTATTGTTGCTATCAATAAGGTCGATAAGGCCGATGCGGCCAAAGTGCAGGAGGCGATAAATTTTTTTGAACAGAAAGATTATGCTAAAAAAGTTATTGCTATCTCAGCTTGGAAAGGGGTTGCGTACGAAACCTTCTTTAAGCCTATCTTGGAATTTCTACCCGAGGGGGCTCCATTTTATGATGACAGCGAGAGTATCAGTGACCTCCCCGAAAAGTTTTTTGTCAGTGAGCTAATACGTGAAAAAATATATGAACTCACACAGGATGAAATTCCGTATCATACAACTGTGTTGATAAGAGAGTTCAAGGAAAAACTAACACTCACAAAAATCGTAGCAGATATTATTGTACAACGAGAATCACAGAAGATGATACTCATTGGCGAAAAGGGGAAGATGATTAAGCAGATTGGCACATTGGCGCGCGCAGATATCGAGGCTTTTTTAGATCGCAAGGTTTTTCTTGAACTTTTTGTGAAAGTGCGTCCGAAATGGAGAGATAATGATATGCAGCTGAAAGAATACGGATACGGCATATAACGTTAGGGAGAATAGGGGGCTAAGAATAGTGAGTTATACGATTTAAAATTTTAATGCGATGGGTTTTACAGTAGCAATAGTCGGCAGACCAAATGTAGGAAAGAGTACATTGTTTAATCGCCTGCTGGAACAACGTAAGGCGATTGTCGACGATGTAAGCGGCGTAACGCGCGACAGACAGTACGGCGTCAGCGACTGGAATGGCAAATCCTTCAATGTGATTGATACGGGAGGGTTTGTTCACGGTAGTGAAGACGTTTTTGAAAAAGAAATTGCCAAGCAGGTATTGATTGCTGTGGAAGAGGCCGATGCTATTTTGTTTCTGGTTGATGCTGCCACAGGTGTTACGCATCTGGATGAAGAAATGGCTGATGTGCTGCGCAAAAGTGTGAAGCCTGTCTTTCTTACCGTGAATAAAGTGGATAACCCTGAGCGCATGCTAGACGCTACAGAGTTTTATAGCCTAGGATTTGAAAGGGTATTTTTTATTGCTTCGATTAGTGGAAGTGGTACAGGTGAACTTTTGGATGCGCTTACAGAATTAATACCAGAAGATAAAAAAGAAGTAGAGGAAAAAGAGGCATTACCCAAGTTCGCTATCATTGGCCAACCTAACGTGGGGAAGTCCTCATTGTTAAATGCACTGGTGGGGCAGGAGCGGACTATAGTTAGTAATATAGCCGGTACTACCCGCGACTCCATTCATACTTATTACAATCTTTTTCAGAAAGAATTTATACTAATTGATACGGCAGGTATTCGCCGCAAATCTCGTGTACATGAGGATTTGGAGTTTTATTCTGTAATTCGGGCTATCAAAGCGGTTGATGAGGCCGATGTGTGTTTGCTGGTCATCGATGCCGAAAAAGGAGTGACTGCGCAGGATTTAAACATCTTCAGCCTTGCCGCACGTAAAGGGAAGGGGCTACTGCTGTTGGTAAACAAGTGGGACCTCATAGAAAAGGATACCAATACTGCCCGAGATTACGAACAGGAATTAAAAAAACGGTTGGCGCCTTTTAACGATGTACCGATAATTTTTATTTCGGCATTGAAAAAAACACGCATCTTTAAAGCGATGGAAACTGCGCTTGAGGTGTATGAAAACCGTAAACGCAAGGTGTCTACGGCTCAACTGAATGATATAATGCTAAAAGCAATTCAGGCACATCATGCGCCTGTAGTACGGGGACACTCCATCAAAATTAAGTTTGTTACACAACTGCCTACGGAAGTACCTTCATTTGCGTTCTTCTGTAATTTCCCTGACGATATCAAAGCGCCTTATAAAAACTATTTGGAAAATCAATTGCGTAAAAACTTTAACTTTAGGGGGGTGCCAGTGCGATTATTTTTTAGAAAAAAATAATTGATAAGTAAGGATTACCATTAGGTATTTATTGGGATTAACAATAAGTAGTATCCGGTAATGAAGTGCCCTCTTTTAATCCTTAAACAGGATAGAAGTAGGACATTTTCATGTGGTTGATTTAAAACTTTAAGCACATGAGAGGATTGTTTTTGTTTTTAGTTATTCTGAGTTTAATCGGTTGTAACAATAGCTCATCAAACCAAAATGTTGAAAAGACCAATAAGGTACAGTTGTCTCAAGAAGCTAAAAAGCATGAAAAAAAAGTAGATACCACCTTGGCCTCATTAGGCGATTCGCTAAAGGCAGACTGGAGGCATGTAAAGACTAAAATAAAGGAACATGCTCAAGAGCTGACAGAGACTGCTAATAAAGGGGTAAATAAAATAAAGCAAGAGGCAAAAAAGATAAAGAGTACAGCCAAAGCAGAGTCTGAAGGAGTAAAATAAGAATTAAAGCTATAGCTGAAGATTATTGTGAATACTGAGAGCAAACATAGGTTTGCTCTTTTTTTATGTATGGTAGGTACAGTTGTGGAAAATATCGATAGTATAAAGTTTTTTAAGCCTGCATAAAAAACTACTTTTGGGGAAATATTAGCAATATGAATATGAGTTTGCAGGAAAAATTGAGAAAGGCTGCTATGGAAAAAATAGAAAAGCAAAAAGAGGAAGGACGTGCGTTTTTGGAAAATAACAAAAACAAAGAGGGCGTGAAGGAACTGGAAGGCGGCATACAGTATGAAGTCATTAAAGAAGGAACTGGAATTCAGCCTGTATTATCAGATTCTATTACTGCGCATTACAAAGGTGCGTTGCTTAACGGAAAAGAGTTTGATAGTTCTTTTAAAAGGAATCAGCCGTTTACAGCTCGCTTAACACAGCTAATAAAAGGTTGGCAAATTGCCATTCCTTTAATGAAAGAGGGCAGCCATTGGAGGTTGTGGATTCCTTCCGATTTGGCTTACGGAGATAGAGGTGCCGGTCCTGATATTCCAGGGGGCGCCACATTAATGTTTGAAGTGGAGCTGTTAAAAGTAAACAGATAATAAGCCGCTATGAAATGGGAAGTCATAAAATCCGAACAGCTATTTAATGACCTATGGTTTAAAGTACGCAAGGATGTGTGCAGGACTCCCGAAGGGAAAATTGTAGACCCCTATTATGTTTATGAGTTTCCTACATGGGTGACCTGTTTCGCGCTTACAGAAGATAATAAGGTGATTATGGAGCAACAGTACCGTCATGCTATAGGCGAAGTGTGCTGGGAAATTCCCGGTGGTTGCGTGGATGAAGACGATGCCAGTCTGGAAGATGCTATAAAACGTGAATTGCTTGAAGAGACAGGATATGAATTTTCCCATTTCGAGTACTTGGGCAAGACTTGTGCGAATCCGTCCACGAATAATAACTGGATGCACATGTTTCTAGCTACCGGCGGTAGAAAGACAAGTGACCAACATTTAGATCCGAATGAAGAAATTCGGGTAGCGTTGATGGATTTGGAAACATTTAAGCAAATGTTCCGCAATAATGAATTTATACAGTCCATGCATGTAACTTGTATGTTGTATGCATTGATGAAGCTAGGTGAACTTGAAGTGTAATTGTAGCCGCATAAACCCGAAGTACTGCTAACTTATGCCTTATCGTAAGCATTTAAGCAAAGACCTTATCTTAAAAAAGCTTATTAAGCAACAGGGGGGCTATGTTTTAGAAAGAAAGAAAAACATTCATTTGCACCTGTGTGCCTCCATTATCAGTCAGCAACTAAGCACAAAAGTAGCTGCCGTAATCTATGCTCGTTTCATGCAGTTATTTAATAAGCGTAACCCGCGTCCTGAAGATATCTTATCCGTTACTGATGAGGCATTCAAAAGTGTGGGGTTGTCGAATTCGAAAGCATCTTATATCAAAAACGTTTGTCGATTCTTTATTGAGAATAAACTGACGGATGCCAAGCTTCATAAACTCAGCGATGAAGAGCTGGTAGAGCTATTAACGCAGATAAAAGGTGTAGGTAGATGGACCGTAGAAATGTTGCTGATGTTTACATTGGGTAGGGAAGATGTGTTTTCAGTTGGAGATTTAGGCTTGCAGAAAGCAATGATAGAGCTGTACAATATAGAGTATGCGAATAAGCAAGAGCTAGCATCGAAAATGGAAGCAATTGCAGAGCGATGGAGACCCTATCGTACTTATGCTTGCCGTTATCTGTGGAGGTATCGTGATGCACCTTTAGTTCCGATGTAATTTGTTATAAATAAAAAATGAGCCGCTGAACAGCGGCTCATTTAATTTTGCAAAGGGTACTTTTTATGGTTTTAAGGCCCACCACAATGGTGTGTGCACTTTATCTTCTCCTCCTAATGCTTGTAGAGCGCTTTCATAACCTACTTTATTGGCTGCAGGTAATGAACCCGGATATTTCAGTCGTTGAGGGAAGAACTCTACTTTGCTGGTCATGTAATTGCTTTCTGTTAAAGCAGGAACATCATCCAGTGGAATTTCAATAGCTGGGTTTTCGAAGAAAGGTAATCCCAGTCTACGTTTATCATTCCAAGCTTCCAAAGGAAGGTAAGGAAGCATAGATATAAACTTCTGTGTGATGATTTTTGTAAGATGGTCATTTCTTACTGTTCCATTTTTGTACAGGTTGTTTACGGGATATTTGATCTGTACGGTTCCGGCAGCGCCTGTGTATCCATCCACATAGTTCATAGTATAACTGTCGCCGGGCTCGGTAGTATGCTCCCAGTTTACAGAAGTGCCGGTTCTACTATAAGTGGTAGAAGCCAGATAGGCTGAGAGATGTTGTGATACTCCCCAGTATTCGAAGTTGGCTGCAATGCCAGCTTCGTAAGCTGCTTTAGCAGACATGGGTACTGTCCAGCCTCTTACTGCTGCTTCGGCAATCAGGAAGTAAGTTTCCCACGGAGCGAAGAATATTCTTCTGTTGGTTCCGTTTCTGAAACGCATAGCAAGGGTAGGAGTGGTACCGTTAAAGCCGATTACCTGATTTTTGGAGCCTACTCTTCCCCAGTTACCTGTGGTGATGGCATTCCAGGTATAGGCTGCATCAATTGTTTTGATGACATTTCCATTATCATCCAACAGGTTTCTACTGGTAGTGGTAGAAGTGTTATCCCAGGTAGGATAGTTACAGAAATCAGGGTTATTAAACCATCCAGGGATAATAAACGCTTTATAAGCACGAGGATCGATAATGTTGGGTAAGCCATCAAGCCAATATCCTACGGTAGGGTCATTGGTTTTAGTAGTATAGTGATTAGCAAATTTTAACCCAATATAATCTGCTGGTTTAATCTTGGCTACTGCGGCAGCCGGAAGCCCTTGATTTGCCGAAGGTATACCTCCCAAACCTGTGAAGATATTATTTAGTGAAGCGGTCAGCATTTGAAGATTCCATTGTCTGGTCATCACACCTGTAAGATCATCCCAGCCATTGTTTTCTATTACGCTGAACATATCTTCAGCATTTAAGATCACCTTGCTACCGCTTACGGCATCTTCAAATTCAGCTTTGGCCTTCGCTGCATCTACTTCCGAGAGACGCATAGCTAATCTCATACGGAGGGAGTTGGCAAATTTTTGCCATTGTTCCCAGTTGTATTTATAGTTCCATGCGATTTTTTCATTATTGAGCGATGAAGGACTTTCTACGGAAAGATTTATTTGCGCAGCAGCTTCCTTGAGTTCAGCCAAGGCAAAGTAGTATACATCTTTTACAGGGCTGTAGGTGGGATTTGTCCCTTCAAACCCATTCAATGGAGCTGGTCCAAAATTGTCCGAAAACTCTGTTATCAAGTAGGCTCTCCATATTCGGGCAACTTGAATAAGGTTAGATGTATACAATTTAGCGGTGCCATTGGAGATTTGAGATTCTCCTACTTTAACAGCTCTATTAATTTTATTTTGCCAGTCTGCAGATTTATTAAAATAGGCTGTAGTCCACCCATCATTCACATATCCGTCTTCCAATGTTCCTCCTTCATAACCCTGACGGCCACCTGATTTCCAGTAAAGGATAAAAGAGCGTTCTGCGACATCCGGATCCATCTGTGCTCCTACAATAGAACTATTAATTAAGTATTCTACTTGTACCTGATCCTCGTTAGCTGCGAGAGGATTGGTATTGATCGCATCAAACTTTTTACATGATGCAGCTGCCACCATCAGCAAAGCAGCAATGATCAGCTTGTTTGATTGTTTATGTTTCATGATTCGTTTTTTAAAGATTAGAAGTTCAGAGATAAGTTGATGAAAAATGTTCTGGATGTAGGAGGAGCCATATTTTCAAATCCTACTGCATTAGTGCCTAAAGCGAAGACAGATTCTGGATCTACTCCATTCATGTGGCTCTTGATCATCCATACATTATTACATGATACTCCTATCTGAGCTCCCTGCATGCCAATTTTGTTTGCCCATGTATTAGGAAGTCTGTAATTAAGCTGAACATTTCTTAGACGAATGTTGGTGGCATCATATACGTTTCTTTCATGAATGCCTAGGTTGCCACCACCAAGAGAGCCCCAGTATTGTTGAGGATTGGCGGCAATTGTATTTTTTTCGTAACCTACAACCACTCCATCTACTACTACTTCAGTTACGCCATCTACGATAAACGGAGCTCTTTCGCCATTTACGACTGTAGCAGCAGCGGTACCGGCTGTTTGCATAAAGTAGTTGGTAGCAGAGAATATTTCACCTCCGAAACGGCCATCAATTAAGAATGAAAAAGAGAAGTTTTTATAGTGGAACTGGTTGCTCCAGCCCAACAGCATATCGGCTTGTTGATTACCCAGCTTAGCATCTGTTTCACCTACTTGAGGTAAACCGTTGTCAAATCTTACAATCAGCTGTCCGTAATAGGGGCTATTAGGATCGGTGACACGTTTGAAACGGCTTCCGTAAATATCCCCATAGTAGCTACCGGTAATGGCCATGATTTTTAAAGCATCATATCCCCCGATCTGATATCTTGAGACACCCAAATGATCAGCAAGGTCTACAATCTTGGTTCTGTTTCTGGAGAAGTTCAATGTAGAGCTCCAGTTTAATCCAGAACTGCTTTGTAAAATCTGTCCGTTGATGACCAGCTCTATACCCTGATTTTGAATGTTACCCGCATTAATCATTCTAAAGGAGTATCCGCTCATTGGGTCGAGAGGTAGGCGTATCAGCTGATTAGTAGCATTCGATTTATAATAAGTAAAGTCGATACCTAAGCGATTTTTAAGAAAGCGTAGCTCGGTACCCAGCTCTACGTTTTTAATTAACTCATTTTTTACGCTATCACTAAAATAGATACTATTGGTTCCTGCATTCGTTACTCCGTTAGGGTCTTTGCTAATAGTATAGGTGTTGAATAATTGGTAAGGGAACATGTCGTTACCTACAGAAGAGTAAGAAGCACGCAGTTTACCATAGCTGAACCAGCTGGGTAAATCTTTGTTTCTGCTAATCAGATCACTGAAAACGAACGATGCACTTACTGATGGATAGAAGAATGAACGGTTGAATTCGCTCAAAGCAGAAGACCAGTCATTTCTGAATGTCGCGTCGATGAACAGGACCCCATCGTAACTCAGTTGTCCGGAGCCAAATACAGAGTTGATCTTTTTGTGAGTGTACTGCTGAGTAATGCTCGGATTGCCCATTGCGTTGGTGATAGCAAACAGGTTGGGTACTTCTAGTGGTGACGCAGTGGCACTTAGACCGCTGGTTTTTTGATCCATGAGATTTCCACCAATCATTAACTGTCCGCCAATTTTTTCAAACAAATTGTCTTTTTTGGCAGTAAACATGGCCGAATAGTTGGTTTCCTGGAACACATCTTTTCCCATGCGGTATTGACCATTGGTTACCAGCGGACTTCCTGCATAAGTTTTTGCTTCAGTATTGGTTGTATACATGTCAGTACCCACGCGAATCTCACCCATTAACCAATCAGTGAATTCATATTTAATATTTCCATTCAGCAAAAAGCGATCTCTTATATCTTCGTTGAGATTGTATTTTTCAGCCCAGTAGGGGTTTACACCATTACCTGAGCCATACCACCGCAT